>CALGZB010000286.1 GCA_937934655.1 uncultured Acidimicrobiales bacterium
GCAGTGAACAAGAAGGCTGTGGCCGGGTGGCAGCCAGAGACCGTCGGCGGCCAACCGGTCTATGTGATGCCGTCCACAAGCGGGCTCAACGCGCACGCACAGTTGCCCGACCTGACCGAACATCTTCGGGTCGCTGCGGCCGGGCCAGCCGGCGCGGCTTAGCGAAGCCTTCGGTTAACCGAAGACGAGTTTGGCGGCTGCGACGTCTTCGAGCGCCGTGCCTGCCGACTTGAACAGGGTGATCTCGGTCTCGTCGTTGCGGGTCGGGCAGGTACCGGCGACCAGCTGAGCAAGGTCGCCCTGAATGTCATCGAGCGACAGGATTCCCGACGCAAGCGGCTGGGCGATATCGCCTGCCAAGGAGCCGTCGGCGATGGTGTCGACCCAAACTCGAGATCGTCGGATGGTTTCGTCGTCGGTCTCGCGCATCGTTGGAGTGAACGATCCAATGAGGTCGATGTGGGCACCCTCTTTTACGAGGGCGCCTTTGACCAAGGGGCTGGTTGCGCCGGTCACGCAGGTGATGACATCCGCGGCGGTGACACTGGCATCGAGATCGCCCGACGCCACGACCTCAGCGCCGCCAAGATCTGTTGCCCCCAACAGCGAGTCGACAACCAGCTGGGCCTTCTCGGCCGAGCGTCCCCAAACCTCGATGCGGTCATAGTCGCGCACTGCGCTGTGGGCTTTGGCAGTCATCGGCGCAAGTGCACCGGTCCCTACGACAAGCAGGGTCTTTGCCTCGGCTCGCGCCAACCGCTTGGCTGCCACCGCCGAGGCTGCGGGGGTTCGCATGGCCGTGAGCACGTTGCCGTCGCATGCTCCCAAAAGAGTTCCGTTGACTGCGCTAAAAAGCAGGACCCCGGCGTTTATCGTCGCCATGTCGAGCTCGCCGTTCTCGGGGAAGAAGGTAACGACCTTCACCGCGATGACGTCGCCGACCAGCCAGCCTGGTTTGAGAAGAAGAGCCGAATCGACTCGACCGGGCACCTCGACCGGGTGCACGGTGCGTTCGGGTGCCACCGCATTGTCCGCGACGAAGATGTCCTCGATCGATGAGATCAACGCCGCCCACGGCAGCGCCGCAGCAACTTCTTCGGGTCCAAAGAAACGCATGATCGGCTCGAACCCGCAGCTAGGAATTTGGCGCTAGGTCGCGGATGGATTGGGGAACATCGACCCCAGGCATCGGCATGATGGCGATAGCCGGGGTGGTGACGCCGTTGGCGATGTAGCGCTCGACATGGGCCTTACATTCAGCACCGCTGCCGCTCACGATGAGCTCGTCGACAACCGAATCGGGGATCTTCTCGAGCGCCCCCTTGCGGTCGCCGGCAGCCCACTGTTCCCAGTGCTCGCCCAGAGCATCGGTGCGGCCCATCCACTCGTGGAACGCCCGGTACACCGGCACATTGAGGTACGCCGCCATGGCGTACTTACCCATGCTGAGCACCATGTCGCGGTCCTCGCTGGGGATGACAAAGATTCGGGCCACGATCTCACGCGGCGCTCCTTCGGCAGCGTCGTGCACCACCTTGGCGACGGTGGCCACGTTTTCGGCCGACAGCCAGTTGATGATGGCTCCGTCGCTTTCGCGTCCGGCCATCTTCAACATGCCTTCACGAAGCGCAGCGATAAGGATCGGCGGCTGCTCCTCGAGCTTCTCCATGAGTCGGAAACCCTTAATGGAGAACGTGGCGTACTCCTCGGTGACCTTCTCGCCCGTAAGTGCGACCTTCAGGAACCGAACGAGATCGCGGGTCTGTTTGTATGGCTCGGTAAATTCGATGCCGTTCCAGTTTTCGACGATGACGTTGGACGACGAACCAATGCCGGCCACGAAACGGCCGGGGGCTGCCGACGCAAGACCCGCAACCGACTGCGCCATAAGCGCTGGGCCGCGGGTGAAGGCGGGAAGGATGGCGGTTCCGAGGCGCATCGAGGGCGTCCAGGTCGAGGCCAAAGCCAAAGGGGTCAGCCCGTCGACGCCGTTTGCCTCAGCCGTCCAGAGGTCGGTGTAGCCAAGAGACTCAACCTCCTCAAACTGGGCACGCTGGGCGTGAAGAGGACCATCAAAGGGAACGGTGATGCCGTATCGCTGCATCATCTGAACCTAGCGCTACATGTGCAGGTTCAAGAAGTGCTCGAGCAGTTGGCCTTGCTCAGGGCTGATCGGCCCGCCCGAATCGCCGTGCACGGCATCGCCAACAAAGTGATGGGCGAACGCTTCGGCAAAGTCGCCCTGGCCTGCCTCAAAATCTGAAAGCCCGTTGCCGACCCACCACTGCGTCGTCAAGCCGCGAGCATCGAGCCATTCAATTCGTTGCTCGTCGTCCATGTAGGTGACATCGAAAACGTGGCCGAGTTCGTGGGCCACAACCCCGGCAAGGGATTGGGCGGTGTCGTGCGCATCCACGTACACCTCAACCCGCTTCTCTTTCGCAAAGGTCATGCCGTGAAAGCCTTTAACCTCACCGCGAAACTCCACCGTCCATCCGGGGAAAACCTGGTCGAGATCAAGACCGATCAGGTCGAGTGCTTGATTCCCTAAGAGCTGTTCGGCCGACACCGTCGTAAACATGTCCGGCGTGGCTGCGACTGTGGAGACTTCGACCGTGTGTCCAGAGGAGAGACTTGTGTCTAGGACGGTGGGTTGGCTCACAACGATCGTCGACGGCGCTCGGTCGCCTCCACCCGTCGCTGCAGCCAGCGCATCGGGCGATTCGCTGTCTGGAGGCGACGAAAAGACCAGAGCTCCCATTGTGACGGCTCCAACAAGCAGGCCGGCTCCAGGAACCCACAACCGCTTCTTGAGTTTTCCCAGGAGCGACACGAGGGCCGGATCGTTGGCGGCCATCGCCATGAGCAGCTGCTCTTCGATGAGCTCTGAACGTTCGAGAAGTGATGCTTCGAGAATGGCGAGGTCGTGACCGCGAAGCGGAATTTCGGTGCCGGGCTCGACCCGACGCAGCATGTAGACCAGCGAAAGGTAGCGGTCGAGAATGTGTTTGTGCTCGGCACTCGTGAGCGTTTCTTTGGTTTCTCCGACCCGCATGTATTTGGAGTCGAGGTCGATGCAGAGTTTGGCTCGGTGGGGCACCACTTGGCGGCAGTCGACGTTGTAAAGATGGCTCAGCAGCGGGAGGAGATCGTCCCGCACTGACTCCCGGCCGGTTTCGAATGCCGAGAGTTCGCCGACGGTGAATCTGCCGCCGGATTGATGGGCGAGTGCATCGAGGTTGAGACCGCGCTCTGCCCGCGAGGTCGCCAAAAGGGAACCAAACCGGTGGGCTGGGATCAGGTCAGCGGTAGCGACATCCATCCCTAGAAGAATCGGCGAGTATCGGGGCGCCCTTTACTTCTTCGGTGAGTTTCTCACGGCTAGCGACTTGCCAGGGCTGGCTACTGAAGGAACTGCAGCATTCCTCGGAGCACATCGACATCGTCGTCGTCGACTGGTCCGTGCGAGCCCGAGTGAATCTCATCGCCGGCAACGGCGAACGCGAACGCTTCAGCGAAATCGCCTTGGCCCGCAGCGAAGTCGGTGAGGTTGGCGCCAACCCACCACTGATCGAGGCCACGTACGTCCATCCATCCGCGCCGAAAACCGTCGTCGAGATAGGTGAGGTCGTAGGCGTGCCCAAGTTCGTGAGCGAGGACACCGGCAAGGAAGTCAGAGGTGTCGTCGGGTCGAACAAAGATCTCGATGCGCTTCTCGTTGGTGAAGGTCAGCCCGCGGAAGCCTTGCTTTGGCCCGGAGAAGACGATGTCCCACTCGGGCAACGTTGCTCCCACATCGAAACCGATGCGGCCAACCGTGTCGGCGACGAGTTGTCGATCGATCTCAGGAGAAACGGTGGCCGTAGCGAGCAGTTGGCTGTTGACGCCGCCGAGAGGAGGGGTCGTCGACGAGGTGGAGGTTGACGTGGAGGTTGATGTGGAGGTTGACGTGGAGGTGGAGGCCGTCTCGTTTGCCGACAGCACGTCGGTACGGTCACCGAGCGACACGCCGTCGGGAAGAACAAAACCAATCGGCTCTTGTATGACGAAGGAGTTCCCCGCAAGGTCGCCTCCGCCGAATCCGGCGTCGGACGTTTCATCTGCTGCGGCAGCAAACACCAGTGCACCGATCCCAACACTTCCCACGAGTAGTCCGGCGCCAGGCACCCACAGCTTCTTTTTGAGCCGATCCAGAAGCGACTGAAGCGCCGGATCGTTGGCCGCCATCGCGGCAAGAAGTTGTTCCTCGAGTAACTCCGAGCGCTCCCGAAGCGATGCCTCGAGAATGGCGAGATCGTCGCCCCGAAGCGGGATCTTCTCGGATCCCGGTTCGATGCCCCGAACCAGGTAGAGCAACGAGAGGTACCGGTCGAGAATCGCCTTCTGACTGATGACGTCAAGGCGGGACTCAATATGGGCGACCCTCAGATACTTGGCGTGAAGATCGAGACACAGCTTGGCCCGGTGAGGCACAACCTCGCCGTACGGCACGTCATAGAGTCCGCTCAAGATTGCGACGGCGTCGTCGGAGATGTTGAGCCGACCGCTCTCGATGTCGGCGAGTTCGCCAACGGTAAAGCGACCGTCCGAGGCATGGGCGATGGCTTCGAGGTTGGTCCCAGAGGCAATGCGTCGCTCGGCCAACAACGCACCAAAACGATGCGAGGGAATCAGCTCGGCAACGGAGCCACCCGGCGGGGTCATGGTCGCCACAACTCCGTTATCGCTGCAACAAGAAGGTACGAAAGGGCTCGCATACGTGAGGGTTTCGGCCGTGAGAGCCGCCGACTGGAGTGAAAGCCCCAAATCGGCCGGTGGAATGGGCCGACCCGCCCATTCGAATGATTCTTGCGTCGAACGTTGCATTTGCAGCGTTCCTACCCTTCGAACCGAGACTGTCACACCCCCTCTGCATACTTGAATCATGAGTACGCAGCTTGTTCCCGCAGAAACCCCATCGCTTCCCTTCGGCACTCCGGTCACCACCGATGCCCGCAAGCCAGCCCTCAAGGCCGGTCGCACCGGTTCGTCCGCTCGCCGTAGTCGTCCACAACAGGCCAACGTCGAACAGGTTCGCAAAGCTCGTCAGGCCACCGCATCCCGCAAGACCACAGCTCCGTCACGTCGAACCTCCGCTCGCACCAGCGCCGCCGCCCAGTGGCGTCTTGACGAGGGCACCAAGCAGGCTGGCCGTGCGGGCATTGCCTCGGCCCGCCAAGCACTGGCTAGCGCTCGCCGCCATCAGTTCGATGACCTTGGCGAACTTCCCGAGGCCGCATAGCACCACGTAAGGTTTCCCAAGCGCCCCTTGCCGGCCCTGCCCCTCCCCCTTGTAGTTAAAAGTGGTGTATCTCGAAGTTGGGGTTTGTGCTGTGCGCAGAGTGTTGTTGTTGCTGTTTCTGGTTGCGCTTGCGGGTTGTCTGCCAGCAAAACGGGGCCTGAGCCCCACCGCCCAGGAAGAGGCGGCACAAACCAACGCCACGGTTGTCGACGTGATCGATGGCGACACCGTTCGGCTCCGCCTAGAAAGTGGCGAAGAGATCGTTCGTCTCTTAGGGGTCGACACTCCCGAAACCGTCGACCCGAACCGGCCAGCCCAGTGTTTCGGCGCCGAAGCGTCGGCCTATCTCGGCGCCCTTCTCCCGACCGGGACTCACGTCTATCTCGCCCGCGACCAACAAACACGAGACGTTTTCGGCCGACTCCTCGGCTATGTGTTCGTCGGCTCCGAAAACACGCTCGTCAACCTCGAACTCATCCGGAACGGCTACGCCGACACACTATCGATTGCGCCAAACACCACCTACCGCACCATCTTCGCGGCAGCGCTTCGCGACGCCAAGGGTGCCGAGGTGGGACTGTGGGGTCGGTGCGATGGCGCCGATCAACCCCTCACCGGACCAGAGCCCAACCGACCATGAACGGCCCGGCTGTCCGTCTATGGACAATGGTTCGGTAGCGTGGGCCTGTGAGCGACCTCACCGAACGTCTCGGATACGCAAGCAATGCCCGCCTGATGATCATCAGTGCCGACCTGCTCGGCACCAGCCACGCCTCGACGGAGGGGGTCTATGCTGCGGTGCGCTCGGGCCTGGCTGATTGCGGCTCACTGGCAACGCCTGGACCGTGGTCTCGCTACGCTGCAGCCCACTACCGGGGCGAAGACGTCGGGGTACTACTTACCCTCAATGCGGAGCTCGACATTCTCCGCTGGGGTCCAACCACCCATGCACCATCGCTGCTCGACGGCGAGGGTGGATTTCCCCGAACGCTTGAAGACCTTTGGGATCACGCCGACCTCGAAGAGGTACGCCGAGAATGCCGTGCCCAGGTCGAGCGAGCGATCCTGTGGGGATTCAAGCTGACGCACCTAGCCACGCTTCGCAGCGCGCTCCAGCAACGCCCCGAGTTCTTCGATGTGCTTCTCGATCTGGGCTGTGAGTACCGCCTGCCTTTGCGGCTACATGGAGCAGAGCGCGAAGCAGAAACCGGCTTCCCGTTCCGGCAGTTGGCGTCGGAAGAAGGAATCGTGATGCCCGACCAGGTGATCCACGCAAGTGGCATGTCACGCACCCAGTTTGAAGACATGCTTGTCGAGCTCAGACCTGGAGTCACTGAGGTCATTCTCGAACCGGCCATCGATTCGGCTGAGCTTCGCGCCGCCGACCCTCGTTGGTCCGAACGAGTCAGCGACCTCGATCTTCTCGTCGGGGACTCAGGCCTCGCCGTCACGATCGAGCGGAGCCTCATTGAGCAGGTCTCCTACAAGGCTCTCTGCAAGCTTCAGCGAAGCTAGCCGCTGGCCCGTTCGAGGAACGGCCGCAGGTGGGCAAGCACCTCGTCGGGCGCCTCTACCACAATCGAGTGCCGCAGCTCGGGAAGAATAACTAGCTCGCTCATGGGGAGCTGCTCATGAATGAACGCATTTAGGCGCGGGTTGCAGCCCGGATCGTTCTCGCCGGTAAGGACCAGGCATGGCGCCTCAACGTGGTGAAGCCAAGGCGCCATCTCGGTTTCGGCATACACATCGAACACTGCGAGGAACACATCCGGCGGTGTGGTGAGAACCTGATCGATGCGGTGCTCGATGACCGCTGGGTTCGCTGCAGCGAATTCCTCGGTATACCAACGACTAACCAGTGTTGAAAGAACCTGATCGATGCCTTCATCGCGCATTCGGGCAACGACCCCCTTGACTCGGGCACTGTCGTCTTCACTTCGCCCAGCTGCCGTGCTGAGAAGCCCCACCGACAGCGTGCGCTCGGGGTACGCCAACGCATACGCCGGACCAATCATGCCGCCGAGCGAATGGCCAATGACATGAATCTGGTCGTGCCCAAGCTTTCGCCGAAGCGCCTCAAGGTCGGCCACGAGTTCGTCAAGCGTGTAGGGAACTTGCGCAACCGGACTCTGCCCATGCCCGCGAAGGTCATAGACGACACAGGTGAACGAGTCACTGAGCGCAGCTACCAGCTTGGCCCACGTGGTCTTTCGGCTTCCAATGCCATGCACCATGTAGAGCGCAGGCCCCGTCCCGGTGACCTCATAGGAAACATCAATCGATTCAGGCAACGCTGCGGCAGCGCTCATGAACTCACCAGGTGGGGCATAACTTCTTCGGAGACACGCTGCATCATCTCGGCCGTTTCGGTTTGTGATTGTCCAAGATTGGAGCTCAAGATCATCTCGTCAGTACCGAGCTCGACGTACTCGCCAAGCCGATCGACCATCTCTTCGGCGGTACAGATGAGGATATTCTCATTCAGTTCCTCGATCGTTTGGGTGCGGGGAAGAGCTGCGATGCACCCGCTCTCAACAATGCCGGGACCAGTGAACACATTGTCGAATCGGCGATAATAGTCGTAAGCCAGCTCAAGCTTTTCGCGGGCATCTTGGTCGTCCTCGGCGCAGTACGCGATGCGGCTCAACATGATTCTGAGGTCCTTGCCGGCGTCACCCATCTCGGCCTTCGCATCCTTGTGAGCGGCAACCTGCATACGGAGTAGATCGGGATTCCCGGCCAGCGGTGTGGTCTGAATATTGAAGCCGCGAAGGGTGGCCGAGCGGATCCCTTCGGCGTTCATCGTGGCGATCATCATTCGGGGATGGGGCCGTGTGAGAGGACGAGGCATGATCGTCAGTGGCTCAAAGTCGTAGTACGTACCGTGATGTTCGACGTCGTACTCGGTGAGAAGACGCAGCAGGACCTCGAGTGATTCGTCAAACTTCGCTCGGCTTTCCTCGATGGGAGCGCCAAGGCGCTCGAGCTCGTACGCGTACGCACCGCGGCTTACGCCAAGCACCAAACGCCCCTCGGTGAGGATGTCGGCCATCGCCACCTCCCCCGCATACGTTCGCATGTCATGGATCGGAAGCACCGCAACCGACGTGATGATCTCGATGTGTTCGGTCTCGCACGCCACCTTCACCGCGAACTGCAGCGGAGCCGGATTTAGCAAGATGTTGATGAGGTGATGCTCAGGAATCGAGATGCTACGAAACCCAAGCCGTTCGGCGTCTTTCGCCTGCGTAACCATGTCGGCAAACAACCGGTCGCCGCCATAGGACGGGTCGGGAAAGTAGCTCGACAAGAAATGGTTGAACTCCACAATCGAAAGTATGCATCACTTCCGCCACTTTGACTATCTCGCTTGAGACTCCTGACCTGCTACTTCACGAGGTCTGTGACCCAGCAACCAACCCACCTAGAGTGACTCACGTGAGCGGGTCGTCAATGCGGGTGATTCGAGCGGTGCTCTTTTGCGACCGTTCGCGAGATGGTGCGATTAGCGCGCCGCCAACCAGCAGTGTTTTCGATGCGATCTCGTTCGCTACCGGCGTGGTCGTCGACACCAACGGCGATGGCGTACTGGCTGGCTTCGATTCATCAGCCGATGCAATCAATGCTGGGCTTCAGTTGGCCCGGATGGCTGAGCCCTTCAAGGTGGGGGTTGCGTTCGGTGAGGTAACCGTCGATGGCGACGACTGGTTTGGGCTTACCGTCGTTGAAGCCGCTCGGCTTCATACGCTCGCTGAGCCTGGGCAGGTTCTCGTTTCCTCACGCGCCCGCGATTGCATCGCAACAGGTGAAAGCGATGTCTTTGAACCATTCGGCGAGCGGCAGCTCAAGGGCTTACCCGAGCCCGACTTGGTGATGGCCGCCATCGCTCCCCCGCTGTTCGATGCCAGCTCCACCGAAGTGCACCTCGCCATCGACCTCGTGGGGTCAACCGCCCTTATGGCCAGAGCGGGCGACGCGGTTCTCGTGCGGCTGCAACGTCTCCTGGAGGAGATCGTGGCCGCCGCAACCGATGAGTTCGGTGGCGAACAACTCGACCAACGCGGCGATGGCTTCTCGCTTGCGTTTCCGTCGGTGTCTTCGGCTTGTGATGCCGGTTCTCGTATCGCGAACGGCGTCTCGCTCGAAGCGCTGCGCGCCGATACCGACTCGGAGTTCAGGGTCCGGGCCGCTATTGATCTCGAGGCTCGGACGGCCGAGGCGCTACTTGCAGATACACCGCCGGGAGAGCTCCACGTCAGCGCCCGTGCTCGACGATTGTCCCGCGACGCTGGTATCAATTTCTCCCATCTCGGGGAGCAAGCGGCCAACGAATGGCGGGTCGATACGGGAACGATCATGTTTCCTCTGCCCCGCTCCCTCAATTTGCCGGCAAACACGCTCATCGTTGGGCGTGAATCTGAACTCAGTACTCTCGAAAAGAGCTGGGACCGGGCGCTTGCTGGCCAGGCAACCGTCGTGCAACTCAGTGGCGAGCCCGGTATGGGCAAGACCCACCTGATATCTGCGTTTACCCGAAAGGCCGCTTTCGCCGGCGCCATGGTTCTGTACGGAGAGTGCGATCCGGAACTCGACATCCCGTATGGCCCAATCGCCTCCGCACTCGCTGCCGCCAGCAGCGCCGACCATGCTGCAGCCGAAGCCATTGGTTCGGGCCAAGAGTTGTTTGCCGAGCAATCCGAGGATGAGACAGCACCCGGAGCACAGCGCGAGGTTGTGTTTCGACGAGTTGCCGAAGCCTTCTCTCGGCTCGCGACGCTACGACCTGTTGTTCTGGTGATCGACGACCTCCACTGGGCCAACACCTCCACTGTCCAACTGCTTCGTCACCTGCTCGACACCGACGACCTCGGCCGCGTGCTGGTAATCGGCACGTTCCGGTCCGGCGAGATCGGCCGCGGTCATCCGCTCCGAAGTCTTGACACCGACCACCTGCGCACCACGCGAGGTCTGGTGACAATTGGTCTCAACCCTTTCGAGACCGCCGACATCACTGCGCTTATCGAACAACGACTTGGCGGGAGGGCCGATGACTCTGTTCAGGCGTTGAGCGCCCGACTCCAGCGTGAAACCAGCGGCAACTCCTTCTTCACCAACGAACTTCTCCGGCAACTCATCGAGAACCAGTCCATCGAGATAGCGGACGGGATCATTGGGACGAGAGACGACGTCCAAACGCTTCCGATTCCCGACACCGTTCGAGGCGTCGTGGCCAGAAGGCTCGACCAACTTGGCGAGGACACGCATCGAGTCCTTTCGGTTGGGTCCGTCGCTGGCCGACAGTTCTCGCTCGACGTCGTTGCCGAAGCCCTCTCCATGTCCTTTGCATCGGTGGTCGACCTGATCGAGTCGGCCGAGAAGTCGGCGCTCGTCGCCGAGAGCGATCAACCCCGCTCCTATGCGTTTGTCCACGCCATTGTCCGGTCGACCCTCCTGGACGACCTCAGCGCAACCCGCCTCGCTGCCCACCATGAAGCCATCGGCGAAGCGCTCGAGCGACTACCCGGTGACAACATCGATGCGCTTACCCACCACTGGACAAGCGCCGCCGGACCAACCGCTGATGCCAAAGCACTCACGTACCTGCGTACCGCAGCCGAACGCGACGCAGCGCTCCTCGCTTGGGAGGCCGCAATCGAGCGATACCGGCTGATGCTCAGTCGGCTCCAAGCTGATCAGAGTTCGAGCAACGAACTCCTCGCCGAGGTGTGGCTGGGGTTGGGCGGTTCGCTGCGAGCTCTGGGGGACGTGGATTACCTCGATGCCATGATCGAAGCTGGCCGACATGCGCGCAGCGAAGGACGGGCCGACCTTTTAGCCCGGGCCGCCACCGGAGCGATGAAACCCGGTTCCTGGTTCGCCAACGCTAATGAAACCAACGACACGATCATTGGCTTCTGCGAGGACGCACTTGTGGGGCTTCCGGCCGAGGATCCAATGCGGGTCAATGTGCTCTCGATCCTTGCAACCAGCCTGGCATTCGAGGACGATCGGGCCCGACGAGTCGAACTGGTGTTTGAAGCTGTTTCGTTGGCGCGGAGTTTCGACGACACCACGCTGCTGGCCTCGGCACTCATCGCCGAACATCTTGCGCTCTGGGATCCAACCACCCTTGAACGACGACGCGAAATCGCCGACGAATTGGGTGTCATTGCCCGGCGACGAGACCTCCCCGAGGTCGAATTCCTTGCCGGGTTCTTTGCGGCGTCGGCGCTGCTCGAAACCTGCCAGGTTGACGAATGTCGCCGCCGACTCGAGACGCTCGTACCGATGATCGAGCGCACAGGCAACTTCTGGTTCCACTTCCTCGTCGAACGAATGCGTATCGGCCTCGATATTGCTCAGGACGTTCCCAATAGCGCGGTGTCAGTCGACGAGCTGTTCGAGGCCTCAGCTGCCACCCAGGCTGATGCGGGCGGCACATGGGCGGCCCAGCATGGAGGTCTCGCCATCCACGAGGGGCGATTCGGCGATATGGCCGACTCGCTGAAGAACGCAGCAGCAGGGCGACAAGGACAGGGCATCTGGCCGTATGCCCTAGCGATCGCACTCATCGAGCGAGGCCAGCTCGACGAGGCGACCGAAGTCGCCGACGGCTTCAAAAGACCAAGCCTCGATTTCATGTGGCTCGTCAGCATGCAGATGCTCGCCGAGGTTGGGCGGGGTCTCGACCGAAAGGACCTCTGCATCGAGGCGCTCGACGCCCTCCTGCCTTTCCGGGATCGTCTTGGAGTCATTGCATCCGGCACGCTCACCTACGGACTGGTGTCGACGTCCATCGGCGAAGCAGCACTTGGTACAGGCGACATCGATCTCGCCGTCATCGTGCTTGAACGAGCGGTTGCCGATGCGCAGCGAGTGAAGTCACCCTTCTTCGAAACCAAGAGCCAACGGCTGCTTGACGAAGCGATCGCTCTCCAACTGGAGCAATAGCCTCCGGAGCGCAGCCCGTTAGCTGAAACGCGGTTGAGGATCGCGGTTGGCGCCGCGTTCGATACGGACCATCGTGCCGTCGTCGACCGATCCGGTGGTGAAGCGGTCAAAATGCACGCCGGTGTATGCGGTAACCGGCAAACCCGATGCGGCCATCGCAGCAAGCCGCTGAGGTACCGCCCGCTTTCGCCTCGATTGATGGGGCTGCCAGAGCTCAAGCGTTTCGTGCACAGGCAGGTCATCGTCGGTAATCACGATCACACGCTCGGCGATTGCCGCGTCGAGCAACTCGGCGCCTTCGATGGTTCGAGCGATGATGCCGTTGAAACCATCATCTTCAACGGTTGGCCCACCGCCCGGCCAGCAGTCGAGCGACACGATGTCGGCCACCTCACCCATGCCATCGGCACACACCTTGCAGCGCCATTGCAGATCCCACGTGCCTTCGTCTTCCCACAGCTGCTGGTAGGTCAGCTCGTGGGTCGAACCATCGTCAGCCACAACTCGAGTGGGTCCAGGGTTGCCGTAGCCCCGGTAGGAAAGCGACTTCACCTGATCCGGGGCAACACCAAAGCTGTCGAGCATGTCGGTCGTTTTCGTCAGCAGCGACGCTCCACCACACGCCATTGCCAGCACATAACGAACGTCGCCCGGATGGCCGATTGCCAGGCCCCGAAGCATGGATCTGACGCCTGCGATATCGCAGGGTTTCGCAACAACCGCTGTAGGAATGCCCGAGTCGAGCACCTCCACCAGTCGGGTCAGCGGAGCGACCGGCCCATAGCGAGACCGAGAACCCTCCGCCACCTCGGCAGGTGTCGTCGAAACCTTGGCCTGCCAGTTGAGCGGATCGCCAGGAACGGGTCCGACGTGCAGCACTTGTTCAACTCGACCTGAGGTCAACATGAACTGACCGAGTGCAGTGAGCACCCCACCCGTGGCCGATTCGAAACGAACGGTGGGGTCGCCGGCATGTCCTTTGGCCAAGCGCCGAACCTGGCCCCACAGCGCCGAGTGATCTTCTTCCGGTGCCGTCGGTTCGACCTCGACGTGAAGGCCGGGACAGACCCGATTGATTTCAGCCAGCGCATCACCGGTTACTGGAACCCGCTCGGCCGGACGCTCGGCGCCGTTGGTGGTGGACCGAATCACGATGTCGTCGGGTGCGATAGCCGCACACAGCCCACAACCAATACACAGCCCGGACTCGACGATCTCCTGAATGCTCAGCACACCGGAGTCTCCCACCTAGGAGTCAGGAAACTCGGTACCTTCATGAACCTCGGCCTGGAAGGCACGGTATTCGTCGGTGTGCGACACATCGCTCCATTCGAACAACCACTTTGGGTGATCGCCTTCAACCTTGATGCGCCCCTGCATATAGGCGGCATCGGGCCGAAGTTCGCCCGACAGCATCTTGACGTCGTACGGGTACTTCCACGTGATGGTCACGTCGGCTTCTTTGTTTTTACCCAACGATGCCTCGACGATTCGACCATCGGCGACAACATCGAACCAGCGAATGTTTCCGTTCGGGGTCTTCTCAACCACGTACTGGGTGATCATGTTCATACCGGGTTTCTCCGGCAGGCTGGCACCTAGTTCGGCGTAGCGAGCAAACCATTCTTCGGTCAGGTAGTCGGCCATCAGAGCGTGACTTTCTGGGCGAGGTGATCGCGTACGCCGGCGAACAGGTCGTCTTCGGTGTCGGCAACGGGAATGACGGAACGGCCAAGGATGTAGTCGTCGTAGGGGTAGGCGGCGCGCCCCTGTTCGTCGGAAAGACCGAACCAAAAGGGTGAATCCGGGTCGACCTGGGTGGCATGAGCCAAGAGTGCCTTGCCGCGAACATGGAAGAACTCGCCGATCTCAACCTTGGTGGTGATGCGCTCGTCTTGGCTTGGCCGTTTGAACCAATCTTCGGTGAACGGGGACTCGAGGCCGAGCTCTTCGAACTTGGCGTGCATAGCCAGCATCCGAGCACGCGACCACGTGGAGTAATACATCTTGAGCACCGACCAGGCCTCGCCCAAATGCGGCTTGTACGAGGCATCGTCGGCTAGCTCGAAGGCCGGAATGCTGATGTCGTGCACCCGCAGATGGTCGGGGTGGCGGTAGCCCTGCTGATCGTCGCTGTAGGTAACGACTACGTGCGGGCGATGCAGACGGAGGAGTCGAACGAACCGATCGACGGCATCGTCGACGGGCGCCTGCCAGAAACAATCTGGATGTTTGTTAGCTTCGGAATCTTCCATGCCCGAGTCGCGGTAGCCCAGCATCTCAACGGTTTGATAACCAATGACCTCAGCGGCGTCGGCCAACTCGCCACGGCGGACTTCGGCCATGTTGTTGCGAACCTCGTCGCGATCCATCGCTGGGTTCAGGATGTCGCCCTCTTCCCCGCCGGTTGCGCAGACCAGAACGGTTCCGGCGCCGCCAGCGCGGTACTTGGCTATCGAGCCGGCACCTTTGCTGGCCTCGTCGTCGGGGTGGGCATGAATTGTCAGGATCCGAAGTCCGGCATACTCGCCGGTTCCGGCGCCAGTTGAAGCTGCTTCCATCAGAGCAACGCTAGTTCAGCGAGATGCTGTGGGAACGAGTTCGACCACGCCTGTTTCGTCGTCATCTTCGAGCAACCATCCGCATCGCAGGGCAAGAAGCCCACGTCCTTCATCGGGGCCGACAGTAATGAGCTCATCATCGGGCCGAAGTTTCACCAGTCCACCTGGCCGGTAGAGGTAACCACCACCGCGACGGATAGCCAAGACATCGAACCCGGGCTCAATGTCGAGTTGCAGCTCCGCGAGCGTGCGACCATCACATGCGCTGTCGGCGGCGACTGGAACCTTCATGACAACCTCATCGGATTCGCCGAGCGCCAAACCAAGAATCGGGTGCATCTCTGCCTGATCTTCGATGAGCGAAACCATTTGCTGAGCTTGGTCGCCAATATCCTCGGCAGCTTCGGCGAGGTGAAGCAATCCGCGGAGCGGACCGGGGTCGATGTTGTCGGCCGCAGCGGCACGAAGCACCCAAAGCTCGAGCCGGTCCTTCATCTCATCGAGGCGATCACCGAGATGTTTCACCTCGGCGACAAGTCCGCGGTCGGTCAGAACGATGGCGGAGTAAGCCAACCCAACGGCAACCTCCGAGAGGTTTTTCATCTCCACCAACACGTCGACTGCCCGATCGAGGTCGGTGACGACGGTTTCTTCGGCGTGTTCTGGCGGCTGCCAAGGCGGCGCAGCAGCAAGCTGCCGCAATCGGCCAATACCCGCTGGCGAGCCCCGCAGGAAGAGGACGTCGCCGGGAACAAGTACGTAATCTCCCGAAAACTCGGTGTCCCAGTTTCGATCACGACGCACGGCCATGATTCGCATTCCAGCGGCGACCGGAAGCTCGAGGGCGGCAAGCGGCCGGTGAGCCATATGCGACCCCTCGCTTACCAGGACTCGATGCGAGACCTCTTCTGCATCGGCCAGGTCGACGAGCAGCTGGTTCGGTATACCGAGCTTGTGGGTAACCACTCGGCCGATGTTGACCGCATCGTTGGCGATGCGTTCGATAGCCGAGATCACCTGCAGCACCGACGACATCGCCGACGCTTCCTTGGGGCTTCGACCCGCAATGACGCACAGCGTGCGCATGTCGTCGACCAACTCGGTCATTTTGGTTTCGAGCTCACCGACTTCCTCAGCCATTTCGGGGTCGCTGAAGTAGACGGCGGCATACGCGAGATCGACCATGAGCTCGGAGGTGTCTTTCGCCTCCGCCAACATGGTCCGTAGATTTCGAGGTTTATCGTCCATTGATCTCTCTCAGTGTGAAGTTTGCCCTCATACGCCCACCAACACAATCGCCAAGATGAGCGTGAACGCTCCGACGAAGTCAAGGGTTGATGTCACGACAGGCATGCCGTAGGTGTCGGGGTCGAATCCCATGCGAACCGCAGCGAGCGTTCCGTAGTAGGCCACGGCGATCAGGAACATCGTCGCAACGATGCCGCCGAGCACAGCGATGCTGATCATTTCGAGGATGCCGGGGCTGGCGAACCCGAAGATCAGTGCGGCGAGGTGAGCCAAAATCGCAGTAAAGGCGAACACCGGAATCGACAGAAGGAAGATGGTTCGGATATCGAGGCGTGCCGCTTTCGCCGGGACGGGCGACGGAGCAATCACACCCAAGTGGAACTTGGTAGCCAGCCGGCTCGACAGGATTCCGCCGAGCGACCCTGCAGCCCCGAAGTAGCCGGGAAGCAGAATCAGCAGGCTTTCGAACTCGGCGAACTGATCGAGGCGTTTCTCTACTGTGATTCCGGCGACTAGGTCGAGCACGACGGCGACACAGAGGATCGGGAACGACTCGATCGCGATGCGATGAAGCTCGGGTAGCGCGGACCTGATCATGGCAATGACGGCAAGAACGCCGAACACTGCGAGCACGACGGCGAGCGCCGCGGTGAAACTTCCCCGCCGGGTCAGCCATGCGGCGACGAGCAGCGACGGAAGCGTCACCACATCGCCGACCCCGGTCACCAGCGGAGCGGTGACGTTGTCGAGGTTCCAGCCAAAACGAACTGAACCAGCGCTCAACACCAAGGTGATACCAAGCACAATGAAGCTGGCCAGCATGCCTCCGACCACCGACACCACGATGAAGTCGTCTGTTCCCATAGTGGGCGAGATACTGAAGATCACCGCGACGACCTTGGCCAGCAATGCTGCCGCAACCGATAGTCCAAGTGACAGCCCAACAGCGCCCACGATGTTTTGGCCCACCACGGTGTCGAGCCGACGGCTGAGCGTAAATGTCCCCATGGTGATCGCCGTACCAAGGCGGCTTCCCAACGCGCCAAACACGTTGCCGCGCAGCGCGATGGCAGCTGGGACCAGGAGTAGTAGGCCGGGAAGGTCTTCGAGGGTGTCGGTGGCCGAAGCAAGAAAGACACCACCCGAGATCATGGCGACGGTCGACAGCCCGAGCGCAACCAGGCTCTGGCGAACTCCGCCCGTGTCGGGCCCCAGAAGTGCGCGGAGGCGCGCCATGACCAGTGTCAGCAATGACATGGGAATTCAGTCAGCAGTGACATTGCAGGTCAGCCCGGAGTGACATCACTGTTCAAGTATTGCCGCCCCCGAGCAAAGTCCCCTCAGCGGTTTCTTTTGAGACCTTTTTCAAGCGGTGGCACTAACCTTGATGCCGATGCCTGCACCGAGGTTCACCCCAACTACCCGACCTGTTGCGCTACTCGCTGCGCTTGTTGCGGGCTCGTTACTCGCCTCGGCTTGTTCCGCTGCAACCACGGGGCGCGAGCTCGGCGTGGCACCAGCTCAGCCTGCACAGATCACCGAACCGGTGTCCGAGGTCATTCCTCTCGCCGAAACCGGCATTGAAGGATTCTCGATCCTTAGCTCGGCGTTCGAGGCGGGAGGCGAGTTACCCGACGAGTACACCTCGGTCAGTGGAGAGCTCTCGCCGCCGCTCAGTATCGTCTCCGTCCCTCCCGATACGGTCGAGTTGGCGCTTGTGGTTACCGACGCCGACAACTCGGGATTCGTTCATTGGCTGGTGGGGAGCATCCCCGCCGACACCACCACGATCGATGCGGGGTTCCTTCCACCGGGGGCTATCGATCATCTCAACGGGGCCGGCGGCTTCGGCTGGTTCGCCCCATCCAAGGCTCTCGATATGGTGCATCGCTATCAATTCGAGCTCTACGCCCTGAACGCTCCGCTCGAACTTCCGGCGGATCACGATGTGTTGGCAACGATCGACACCATCGAGCGCACCTCGATTTCTCGCACATCAATTTTGGCAATTCTCATCGGCTGAAACGCCCAATCCCCTATCCCGGGTCTTGAGTCCATCGCCGTCCGCCATATCTTGTCCACATGGGCAGACTTCGGTTGAGCGTGGGGAAAATAGTTCTCGCAACGCTGCTTCTCGTTGTTCCGACCCTCGTGTTCTTCGCGATGAGCGACCGCGGCAGCGCTGGCTGGACGGCGCAGTCGCAGATCTTCCACGGCGGAACCACGTGGATCGAAACCGAAGTCGTCAAGCTCAACAGTGTGGGCATGTTGTCGCCCGCTGCCGCCATCGAGGGGCTCACCGTTGATCAGCTTCTCGCCGATTGGAGCGTGGGTGACTATCTCGGCAACTACCCGGCCATTGGCCTGACCGACCGAGAGCCAATACTCACGCTTGAATACACCAGCGACGATGCAACCCAGTCGCTTCGAGTAGTAACCGCAGTAACCAGCCGATACATGTCTACTGCCACACCGCTTGTCGATCTCGACGAAAACCGTCGAAGACTTGCCGTCCTTGAGAACGCTCATGTGCAAGAGCTCGATGTGCTTACCGAACGCCTTGGCCAGCTCGACGAATCAACCCTCGCCTATGGCGACGTTTTCTCGAGCCGACTTCTTCTTGAAGAGGCGCTCGAAGCAGTTCGATTGCGCCTCGATCAGCTGAGCACCGACGACCGCTCGGTAAGCGGGTCGCGTGTGGTTGTCGACCCGTTCTTGCTGCCGCAGAACGAATCGAATTCGGTGAGCCAGACCTTTCAAGGGCTGGCGCTCGGAGCACTCCTTTCGGGCAGCTTCCTACTGCTGGTGAGCTACGGCGACCGCCGGTCTACCGAAAGTCTCTTGATGCAACCGGCGCCCGGACAGGAAGCGCCTCAAGCTTTTCCGCGATGACGTTGATAACGCCTTCGTTCTTTTCGAGCCGGCCCCGAATCAACATCGCCGGAGCGGTTTTGGCCACCATGGCGTGATGGGTCCAGCAACCCTGTGATACCACCACGTTGATAAGCCCGGTTTCGTCTTCGAGGTTGATAAACGTGGTGCCACCCGCAGTAGCTGGCCGCTGCCGGTGGGTCACCACTCCCCCAACGATGACCTTGGTGTTGGGCGAGGCGTCCCGAAGCCCGGCTGCGGTACGCACGCCTCGCTCGTCGAGCTGTTCGCGAATGAACTTGGTGGGATGGCCATCGGGCGACACGCCGGTCGCCCAGAGGTCGGCCAGAGCAACCTCGTGTTCGGACATGCCGGGCAAGGTCGGGGCCACCACACCGGTGATGATGCCCTCGAGCCGATCGGATTTACTCTGCGCCACCGCCCCCGCAGACCACAGTGCCGACCGGCGGTCTCCCGGGCCAATGACCGAATCGAAGACCCCGGCGGTGGCTAGCGACTCGAGCACGTTAAGCGGCAAATGATGCTGGCGGGCGACCTGCTCCATGCTGGCGTAGGGCTGTCCGGCAACGATGGCCTCCGCCAGGTCGTCGCCCACGTGTCGCACCGAGGCCAACCCCAACCGGACTGCCATCTCATCCGATGTGTTCTCTTCTCCTGGTTGTAGGCCTACTGGTTCTAGTGATGCCCCTGCTGCCGATGCATTGATATCGGGGGTGCGGACCTCCACGCCATGACGCCGGGCGTCCTGCACCAACGAATGCGGCGAGTAGAACCCCATGGGCTGGGCGTTGAGCAGCCCGGCACAAAAGGCCGCTGGGTAGTGATGTTTGATCCACGAACTCGAATACACCAGGTAGGCAAAGGACACCGAGTGGCTTTCGGGGAACCCATAGTTCGCAAACGCCGCCAGCTTCTCCCACAGCGTGTCGGCGATATCTTCGGTGATTCCCCGCTCGGCCATGCCCGCATACATCAGAGCCTTGAGTCGCAGCATCCGCTCGGCGCTGCGTTTGGACCCCATCGCCTGACGTAACTCGTCGGCTTGTGCAGCGGTGAACCCACCGACATCGATCGCCATCTGCATGAGCTGTTCTTGGAAGAGCGGAATCCCGAGCGTCTTGGCCAACGATTTCTCGAGGAGCGGATGCAGATAGGTGATGGGCTCCTCACCGTTGCGGCGCCGGATATAGGGATGCACTGAACCACCTTGGATAGGACCAGGACGGATGAGAGCAATCTCGACCACCAGGTCATAGAAGCACCGGGGACGAAGCCGAGGAAGCGTCGCCATCTGCGCCCGGCTCTCGATCTGGAAAACCCCAATGGTGTCGGCGGCGCAGATCATGTCGTAGACATCGGGATCCTGCGGCAGCTCGGCAAGGTCGAGCTTGAGTGCGTAGTTCTCGGCGATGAGGTCGACCGACAGGTGCAGGGCGCTCAACATGCCCAAGCCCAACAGGTCGAACTTCACCAGACCGGTCCGGGCGCAATCCTCTTTGTCCCATTGCAAGACGCTGCGGTTCTCCATACGGCCCCACTCGACCGGGCACACCTCGACGATGGGACGGTCGCAGATGACCATGCCGCCAGAGTGAATCCCCAGGTGACGAGGGGCATGTTCGAGCTCGGACGCTAGCTCGAAGACCTGTTCGGGAAGCTGCTTGTCTTGCGCACTTAGCGAGCTCCACCGCTCCATCCGTTTGCTGAATGCATCTTGCTGTCCGGTGCTGTAACCCAGCGCTTTTGCTACATCGCGCACCGCCGACTTACTGCGATAGGTGATGACGTTGGCGACCTGCGCGGTGTAGTCGCGTCCGTACCGCTCGTACACGTACTGGATAACTTCCTCACGACGTCCACTCTCGAAATCGATATCGATATCGGGTGGGCCATCGCGCTCGGGCGAGAGGAACCGCTCGAACAACAACCCCAGCGACACCGCATCGGCGTTGGTGATACCCAGGGCGTAACACACCGCAGAGTTGGCAGCCGACCCTCGCCCTTGGCAATAGATGTCGTTGGCACGGGCGAAGTCGACGATGTCATAAACGATGAGGAAATAGCCCGGAAACCCCAACTGCTCGACGAGTCGAAGCTCGTGGTCGATCTGGTCGTAGGCGCCCTTCACCCGCTCGGCGTTGCGGGTGCCATACCGCTTGGCGGCGCCCTTTTCGACCAACACCCGCAACCACGACATTTCATCGTGTCCGTCGGGACACGGGTACGGCGGAAGGTTGGGGGCCACAAGCTGCAGATCGAACGCACACTCGAGTGCCAGCTCGGCAGCCCGTTCAACCACACCTGGGTACCGGGCAAATCGACGCGCTTGTTCATCGCCCGAACGCAAGTGGGCTGTTGCTGCTGCCGGGAGCCACGGATCGATCTCGTCGAGCGACCTACGGGCTCGCACCGCAGCCATCGCCGTAGCCAAGCGACGCCTCTTCGGCGAGTGGTAGTGCACGTTGTTGGTAGCAATGACGTCGAGCCCAGCAGCCACCCCGAGTTTCGCGAGGACATCGTTGCGGGCCGAATCGGTGGGTTGCCCGTGGTCCCAGAGCTCGACCGCCACGTTGCTCTGCCCAAACCCATCCACGAGCATGTTGAGCGCTTGCCGGGCAGCAGCCGGGCCTTCACGCTCAAGCGCCGCTGGCACCGCGGCCTTGCGGCAACCGGTGAGCACCAGCCAATCATCGCCGGTTCCGACTCCTCCAATCTCCACCAACCGGGGAAACTCGATACGCGGAGCACCCTTCTCGCCAGCCATCTGCGCTTCACTGATGGCGCGCCCAAGCTTGGCGTAGCCCTGCGGATTTCGGGCCAGAACTAGGAGGTGCTCGCCCGCTGGATCGGCGACACCCATCTGGTTCCCGTTCATGCCCAAAGAGAGCTCGGCACCAAATACGGTGGGCAACCCATGGGCTTTGGCTGCCTCGGCGAACCGGACCACCCCGTAGAACCCGTTGTGGTCGGTAATCGCCAGGGCTTCGAGTCCTAACGCAACCGCCTCTTCCACCAACTCATCGGGGTCAGAAGCACCATCGAGAAAGCTGAAGTTCGAGTGACAGTGCAGCTCGGCATACTTGGTAGTGCTGGGCCTGCGGGCCAGCGCCGGGGCCTCGTACTCTGCCCTTTTGCGCGACCAAGCCGGGCTATCGCCCCCATCACCTGGATACTTTTCGTCATGCCGGTTGGTGGCCGTACTCGGGCGGTCAGACAATCGCCGCTCAATCTCAGACCACGGAACCGGCGGATTGCGCCAACCCATAGAATCGAACACGTTAATCGAACACTTGTTCGAGTGACAATCCGTCTCTGCTGCCACGCACTGCCCGCAGGTGCCCTACAGTTGTCCTGTTCACGCAGACGAAGTCCGGTGCAATTCCGGCACTGTCCCGCAACGGTAATCCAGCTCTTTGATTCCTCGGAATCGCCGGAGCCTGGGAGTCCGGTCGAGCTGAGCGAACAACAACCATTGAAACCCTCGAGGCAGGGGTTGGTTTGAGCGGCAGTTCTCTGTCGGTTTGAGCGACCAGAAACCTCGACCGAAGGAGAACTACACCATGAAACTCATCCGTTTGCTCGCTATTCTTCTCGCGTCAGCGCTCTTCGCTGCTGCCTGCGGCGGAAGTAGCGACACCTCATCCACCAGCGTTTCGGGCGACCAAGTCGAACCCGAAGAAGAAGCTGCGATGGAAGACGACGCCGACGAGGCTGAAGACGAAGCGGCTATGGAAGACGACGAGGCAATGGCCGAGGAAGCCGAAGCCGCTGACGAAGCCGCCGCAATACAAGAAGAGGCAGAAACTGATGCCGCAACTGACGCACCAACCAGCATCGTGTCGCTCTCGCCATCGTCAACCGAGATCCTCTTCGCCATCGGCGCAGGCGATCAAGTCGTTGCCGCTGACTCGTTCTCCAACTACCCGGCTGATGCTCCCACTACCGATCTCTCCGGCTTCGAACCCAACACCGAGGCAATTCTCGGTTACGAACCCGACATGGTCATCACCGCGGGAAGCACCGAAGAGTTCGTTGCTGCCATGGACGCTGCAGGCGTTCCGGTACTTCAGCAGTTCTCTGCCGCAAGCATCGACGACACCTACGCCCAGATCGAACAGCTCGGCGCTGCAACCGGCCACATCGGCGAAGCCGCCGAACTCGTCCTGCAAATGCAGACCGACATCGATGAGCTCACCGCTCAAGCAACCGGAACCGGCACCTTCTACCACGAGCTCGATGACACGCTTTACTCCGTCACCACGTCGACCTTTATTGGCAACGTGTACGCCCTGGCCGGCCTCACCAACATTGCCGATGCCGCCGACCCAGACGGTGAGTTCTTCGGCTACCCACAGCTGAGCGCCGAGTTCCTGGTCGAGGCAAACCCCGACCTGATCTTCCTCGCCGATACCAAGTGCTGTGGTCAGAACGCTGAAACCGTCACCGCCCGCCCGGGTTGGGACGCACTCACCGCAGTGCAGGAAGGTCGCATCTTCGAACTCGACGACGATGTCGCCAGTCGTTGGGGCCCTCGTGTCGTCGATTTCCTTCGGGTCATCGTCGAAGCCACCGCAACGATTTCTTCCTAAAAACCTCAAACACAGGACGGCACACAGGAACCAATGCAATCCCGCGGCACCACCGGTTGGCTTTTCGCCGGTGCTGCCGCGGTCGTTTTTGCTGGCGTTCTTTCGGTCTCGATCGGGCCGGTCTCGATAAATCCGCTCGATGTGTTCGCCGAGCTCATCGACCATCTTCCCTTCGTTTCCTGGGACTCGGGACTGCCGCGAGCCCGCCAGGCAATCGTCTGGGATGTTCGAGCCCCTCGAGTGGTACTGAGCCTCTTGGTCGGAGCACTGCTCTCGGGTTCGGGAGCTGCGTATCAGGGAGTATTCCGCAACCCCTTGGCTTCGCCATACCTTCTCGGCGTGGCAGCGGGCGCTGGTCTCGGCGTGACGCTCATGATCGTCTACGGCATCAGCGATGGCGTCGGCCCCTTCGACCCTGTACCCGCTGCAGCATTCATCGGGGCGCTACTCGCCGTTACGGCCGCAGGAGTTCTTGGTTCCAAGGTGGGAACCGCTGGTTCGTCGTCGACTCTTATCCTCGCCGGTATCGCGGTCACCAGCTTCCTCACCGCTGCCCAGACCTACGTGCAGCAGCGCAACGCCGACACGCTGCGTCAGGTGTATGTATGGATCCTCGGGCGCCTCGAAGGCGATTGGGACAGCGTGCTGCTAATCCTCCCCTACGCCGTCGTCTGCCTCACCGTTCTTTGTTGGATGTCGGGGGCGCTCGATGTTCTTGCGGTGGGCGACGATGAAGCCGCCACCCTCGGCCTCAACCCCAAACGAGTTCGCCGCATCGTGCTCGTGTTTGCTTCGCTCGGAGCGGCCGCCGCCGTTTCGGTGAGTGGCCTCATCGGGTTTGTTGGTCTTGTGGTTCCTCACGCCGTCCGCCAGCTGGCTGGAGTGAGCAACCGCCGCGTGGTGCCGCTTTCGATTCTCTTCGGCGCCGCGTTTCTTGCCTTCGCCGATATTGCCGCTCGCACCATCCAATCGCCAGCCGAACTACCCATCGGCGTGGTCACAGCGTTCGTTGGCGCC
>CALGZB010000287.1 GCA_937934655.1 uncultured Acidimicrobiales bacterium
TCCCAACCTCGAGGTCGTCGTGGTCATTGATGGTGGAAGCGATAACACCCTCGGTGAGCTCCAGAAGACATTTGAGCTGGTCCCGGTACATCCGATCTACCAGCATCGAATCGACACACAGCCTGTCTCACAGATGTACCGGTCGGTGTCCGAGTCGACGCTCTTGGTTGTCGATAAAGCGAACGGCGGCAAAGCCGATGCGATGAATTGCGGTTTGAACACGTCCACCGGCGAGCTGATTTGTTTCATCGACGCCGACACCCTTATCGCTCCTGATGCTCTTCAGAAGCTGGCGGTTCCATTCATCGACGATGAAGAGGTCGTGGCATCGGGCGGCATGGTGCGACACTCCAACGGGGCCGTCATCGAGAACGGCATCGTCACCAGGCTCCACGCCCCCCGTCATCCGCTCGCTGCCGCTCAAGCGGTGGAGTACATCCGGGCCTTCATCGTCGGAAGGCTCGGCTGGAACAAACTTGGCGGCAACCTCCTGATCAGCGGGGCGTTCGGCCTTTTCCGCCGCGACAAGCTCCTCGAGATCGGCGGTTATGAACACGAGACGATTGGCGAAGACATGGAACTCGTCGTACGCCTCCGCCGTCTTGGCTACGAAGAAAGCCGCCCGGCAAAGGTGGTTTTCATGACCGCAGCGTGTTCGTGGACCGAAGTCCCCGAGTCACTTGCCAGCCTGTCCAACCAACGTGGCCGCTGGTACCGCGGGCTCATCGACGTCCTTATCCGTCATAAGAAGATGCTCTTTCGGCCCAAATACGGAGCCGGCGGCATGCTCGGCATGCCGTACTACTTGATCGTCGAGTTCCTCGCTCCGCTGCTAGAAGCGCTCGGTATCGTCATCCTCTTCATCGCAGCGATCCGCGGCCAATTGACGGGTTTCACGCTGATGATCGTTGCTTGCGCCTACATGGCAGGACTCCTCATCACGACGTCTGTGTTACTCCTTGATGAGCTCGCAAACCGCACCTACTCCTCCGCTGGTGACCGCTTTCGACTGGTACTCGCCGCGATCTTCGAACAAACCATCGTCCATGTCGCCACCGTGGTCTGGCGGATCAACGGCCTCATCGATGCGATGAGAGGTCGCTCGGATTGGGGCACAATGACCCGCAAAGGCTTTGGTTCGTCATAGAGCGAATCCGTCCAATACGACCTTGTGGATTGAGTCCCTAACCAAGGGGTCGCTCTATTCTCAGGCATGGACCAACTCGTGTCGACACAATGGCTCTCGGAAAACCTTCTCCTCGAAGATCTGGTGGTGCTGGATTGCACCGTCTTCCTGACGATGACGGACAACGGCTACGAGTCCGAAAGCGGACGGCCTCGCTTCGACGAGGGCCACATCCCGAATGCTGGATTCGCCGATCTCAACGAGGACCTTGTCGATACGTCAAGCCCGTACCGCTACGCACTGCCGGAACCACAGGTGTTTGCCGACGCAATGGCCCGACTCGGTGTCAGCGACGACAGTCGGGTCGTCCTCTACGACGACAACGGCTCGATGTGGGCTGCCCGTGTGTGGTGGATGCTTCGGTGGATCGGGTTCGACAACGCGGCGATCCTCGACGGCGGTATGAAGGCCTGGCGAGCCGAAGGCCGTCCGCTAAACAGCGACGCACCGACCCCGACGGCCGGTTCGCTTCAGGCAAATGTGCGGCCGAGACTCATCGCCCACCTGGACGAGGTGAAAGCCGCCATCGAGGATGGCGCCACCTGCCTGATCGACGCACTTCCGTCAGCGAGTTTCACCGGCAAGGTGAACATCTACGGCCGACCAGGGCACATCCCGACCGCTACAAATACCTCGGCCACATCGCTCATCACCGAAACCGGCCACTATGCGCCGCTCGAAGATCTCCGCGGCCGGTTCGACGCCGACCCCAAAGGGCGAGTCATCCATTACTGCGGCGGCGGTATCGCCGCATCGTCGACCGCCTTTATCCAGACGCTGCTCGGCTTCGAAGACGTTGCCGTCTACACGACGAGCCTTCAAGAGTGGGCGAACAATCCGGATGCCCCGATGACCATCGATAGCTAGACCGAGTTAGATGCTCGTGACGTAGTCGCCAAGCTTTGGTTCGGCCATTTCGGCTTGGAATCGGTCAAACGGGAACGGCCAAGCGAAGGGGATCCCACGGTCGTCGAGGTACCAGCTCCGACAACCCGTGGCCCAAACGGTCTTCTTGGCGGCCTCAACCCGTTCCTCTTCGAACCGGGCGGCGGCTTCGTCGGCGGGATGCACGCACTCGGCCTGCCCCGTCCGCCAAAGGTCGACGAGCTGCATGATGTAGTTCATCTGCATCTCGGCGGTGGCGATAAGCGAGAAATTGCCGACCGGCGAGTTTGGCCCGTTGAGCATGAAAAAGTTCGGGAAGCCGTGAATACCGAGAGCGAGGTAGGCCGACGGCCGATCGCTCCACACCTCGTCGAGCACCAGCCCGTCGGCCCCGAGGATGTCCATCGGCCGCATAAATCGATCGACGTGAAAGCCGGTCGCCAACACGATGATGTCGACCTCGTGGAGGCGGCCATCGGTGGTCCGGATACCGCCCTCTTCGATCCGTTCGATGCTGTCGGTGACCAACTCGACCGACGGCAGCTGAACGGCATCGTAAAAGTTGTGCGACACCACAAGGCGCTTGCAGCCGAGCTGATAGTCGGGCCGGAGCTTTTCGCGCAGCTCGAGATCGGTGATCTTGGATTCGAGGACCTCGTTGCACACGTTTTCCATGTCGGTGCTGAAGGTGGTCTCGGCATCGAGAATATTCGAGGCGAAGCCGTTGTGGAAGCTGTCGGAAAGCTGCTCGTGAAGTTCGCGAAGGAGATCGGCGTCGGTGCGGAACGCTTCCTTTTCGTCTTCGCTGTACTGCACCTGTTCCATGGGCACTACCCATTGGGCCGTGCGCTGAAACACCGACAGCTTCTCGGTGCGCGGTCCGAGAGCTCCGGTGAGTTGCGTACCGGTCGACCCCGTTCCGATGAGGGCCACTCGCTTTCCGTCGTACTCGACATCGTGATCCCATTGCGCGCTGTGAAACATCGAGCCGGCGAAATCGTCGAGCCCTTCGATGTCGGGCATCTTCGGATGATGCAGGACGCCAGTTGCAGCGATAACCCAGTCGAAGCGGCCGGAGAAACCGGTGGCGGTTTCGACCTGCCAGGCGCCGCCGTCATCGGGGCTCCACTCGGCCCGAGTCACCGCCTCGCCGAATCGGATATGGGCATCGATGCCGTACTTGTCGACCACCCCTTCGAAGTAACTCTGGACCTCGCTTCCTGGCGATGCGAAATAGTTCCAATCCGGGTTCAGTTCGAAGCTGTAGCTATAGATGTGCGACGGCACATCACACGCGATACCTGGGTAGGTATTCTCCCGCCAGGTTCCACCGACCTTGTTGGCCTTTTCAAAGATCGTAAAGTCGAGCCCGGCCTCTTGCAGCTTGACCGCTGCGAGGATGCCAGACATCCCGGCCCCAATGATGGCGAATTTTGGATCTGGTCGTTCCATAGGGCTGTTCTTTCACACTTTCCGATCGAAGTTCAAACCTGACGGGGCGTCAGATTCTGTGTCAGTGTCTAGAGATGGAAATCAAACTTGTTGGAGGGTCGCTCGGCGCTGAGATTCACGGCCTCGATTTGAATGACCTGAGCAGCGAAGAAAACGATGCGGTGCTACAGGCCTTCGCCGATCACCTTGTGCTCTTCTTCCCGGGCCAAAACCTCACTCATCAAGGCCATCACCGGTTTGCGTCACTTTTCGGCGAACTCGAAGTAAACGACATGCTCGTGAATCTCGACGACGAGTTCCCCGAGATTGTTGTGCTCGACGCCGCAGACACTCCCACCGCCGATGTTTGGCACACCGACGTCACGTTCCGCGAGCGGCCACCAATCACCTCGATCCTCAACATGGTCACGTGCCCACCCGTGGGTGGCGACACCATGTGGATCAACCTCTACAAAGCATACGAGTCATTGTCGCAGCCCATGAAAGAAATGCTCGACGGGATGACGGCCATCCACGTCAACACCTACGGCGAAGGCCGCGCCGAGCACCCAGTCGTGCGAGTCCATCCCGAAACCGGCCGAAAGAGTCTGTACGTCAACCGCATCTTTACCAAACACATCCGCCAGCTTTCGCGACCTGAGTCCGATGTTCTTCTTCCGTTTCTTTTTCGGTGGTGCGAGCAAAACACGTTCGCGGTGCGCCACCGTTGGACCGCCGGCGACGTCGCCATGTGGGACAACCGCTGCACGCTTCACTCCGTCGCCAACGACTTCACGGGCAGCCGAACCATTCAACGCATCACCGTGCTCGGCGACAAGCCGGTGGGCGTCGGCGAACCTCGGTGGGACAAACACAAGCCAGCCACCAATGGCGCCACCGATTTCTACGGCACCGCCTATCCCTTCTAACTTCCCCTCGAACTCTTCTCGAACTTCTATCCAACCACTGCTCGCCATTACTCAAACTGTTCATATGACTCTTACGAAAGCGAACTAGCTCCACATGCAGGGACTCATCCTCGAAGGCACGACCGAAGACAGCATCCGCTTGTCCAACGACATCGAACACGTTGCCGACCTCCTTCCCCGCCAGGTGCGGGTCGAGGTACGGGCCGCCGGCGTTTGTGGAAGCGACCTCAGTTGTGTGCATGGCAAGTACTACATGCCGACACCACTCGTGCCCGGCCACGAAGCTGCTGGCGTCGTCGTCGAAACCGGCTCCGCTGTCACCTACTGCGAGGTCGGCGATCACGTCGTGCTGTCGACCTTCGGTAACTGCGGACATTGCGAGGTCTGCGAAGGCGGCGACCCGGGCAACTGTGGCGCACTCGGCGGGCTCTCCCAGCCCTACAAAGAGGGCGACCAGCCGCTTTACAACTTCGCCAACATCGGTGCGTTCATCCAAGAGACCATCGTCTCGGAGAACCAGTGCATTCCCATCCCCAAAGAGGTGCCGCTCGCTTCGGCAGCTCTCATCGGCTGCGGTGTGATGACCGGCGCTGGGGCCGTCTTCAACCGGGCGCAGGTAGGCATCGGCGATACCTGTGTAGTCATCGGTGCTGGCGGCGTTGGCCTCAACGTCATCCAGGCGGCAGCACTTTCGGGCGCCAGCCAAATCATCGCAATCGATCGAGCACCCACCAAAGAGAAGATGGCACTCGACTTCGGCGCCACCGACTTCATCCTTGCCGACGGCGACGACTTCGACGCCGTGGCCTCGGTAAAGAGCCTGACCAAAGCGGGGCTCGGCGTGAACCACTCGTTCGAGGTTGTCGGCAGCACCGCCCTGCTCGCCGATGCCATCAAGATGACCCGGGCTGGCGGAAACGTCTGTGCCGTGGGCGTCCCCGATCTCACCGCAACCGTTACCTACGGCTTCCAAGATCTGCACCAAAACAAGAACCTGATGGGTATTCGGGCCGGTGGTGGCAAACCACGCCGCGACTTCCGCCTTCTTGCCGACCTCTATCTCAAGGGGAAGCTCAAGCTCGACGAGATGATCTCGAACACCGCTGGGCTCGACGGCCTTCAAGCAGCTTTCGATTCGCTCAAAGAGGGTGCCGAGGCCCGCACCGTTCTCCTGCCTCACGGCGAGTAGATCGTCGTGCCGGACCGGAGCGACGCCACGAAGAAGGTCGCCGTTGTCACTGGCGCCAGTCGAGGAATCGGGAAGTCGATCGCCCTGCGCTTAGGCGCCGAGGGGTGCGCTGTTGCCTGTGTGGCTCGCACTCTCGGCGCTGGTGACAGCCACCTCGACGGTTCGCTTGAACAGACGGTCGCCGAAATCACCGACGCTGGCGGGAGCGCCATGGCGATCGTGGCCGACCTCTCGGCCGAGGATCTCGATGCGGCATCCATCGTTAGCCCGGCAGTGGAGGCCTTCGGACCGGTCGACTACCTGGTCAACAACGCTGCGGCGGCGTATTACACGGCGTACGCCGAGATCAGCGCCAAACGAATGGACATTGCCTACCGGGTAAACGTCCGGACTCCATGGCTTCTGGCCCAGGCGGTAGTGCCGTCGATGATCGAGCGCGGTACCGGGTCGGTGCTCAACATCAGCTCTGGTTCGGCCCGCCACCCGGAAGGCCCGCCCTATGCGCTCGGTCAAACGGGTGGGGCCGCCGCGTACGGCGGGTCAAAAGCGTTTCTCGACCGGGCCACCACGGGCGGCGCTGCCGAACTCTTCGGAACAGGCGTGTCGCTCAACTGCCTGACGCCCGAAGCCGCCGTGGCTACGCCTGGCGCAGTAGCCCGGGTCGACCTCGAAGCAACTGGCCACATCATCGAACCAATGGAAACAATGGTGGAGGCAGCGTGGGTCCTCCTTTCGGGCGATCCGGCTGTCCTTACCGGGCAGGTGGCTTACAGCCTGTCGCTGCTCCATCAGCTCGATCACCCGGTGCACGATCTCCGAGGCGAAGCCCTGGTCGAGGGCTGGCAGCCCGAGGACTTCCCCGTCGACAAGCTCAAGTTCCCCAAGACCTAGCCCTCGGCTGGACCTGGCTAGGCGTCGGCTCGCTCGATCCGGACGATTCGGCCCGCACCGAACTCGCTGAGCAGCACCGAATCGCCATCGACCAGCAGGTGTTGCGGGTTCTGAAGTCCCGATATCACCACCTCGGCTGATTGTCCGTTTGGCCGGTCGGTTCGGATCTGCACCACTTGGCCCCGGTTCCACAGCGCCACGAGCAGCACGGCCTCGTCCCAGGGCGCTACCACGATCGATGTTGGAGATGCTCCAGGTTCGAATGTTGCGAGTGGCGGTGGAACATCGGCGCACCGTTCGGTAGTTCCTCCGAACTCCGTCACCGGGCGATTCTCGCCGACACAGTGGGGCCAGCCGTGGTCGACCCCGATCAACACCGGTACGACCTCATCAGCGGCTGGCTCACCGTCGAAGGTTCCATCGGTCATCTCGGTTGTCCAGATCTGGCCCGACGCATCCACCGTGTGCGCATACGCGTGCTTGAACCCATCGGCGAGTTCTTCGGCTTCGGGCGCATTTGGTTCGACCGCCCATAGCCGGCCCGAATCGGCGACGACCTCTCCCCCACGTTTCGAGCCCGAGGTGTTGTACAACAAACGCCCATCGGGGGTGACGGTTAGCGTTCCCTCGGAGCGGCCATTGTTGGGCAAATCCGCGACCAACGGTTCGAGCGTTCCTCCGCTCGGCGGACCGCTCGACAGACGGTTGCGTTCCATGACCCAGATCTCGTCATCGAAGAACGACACTCCCGTCGGCTTGTCGAGGCCGTTGAACAGAAGTGTTGTGGACGTGGCATCGTCGAGCGACCAGGCCGAGACGGTCCCATCAGAGTCGTTCTCACCGCCGTTAATCTCAGCGATGAGAAGCCGTCCATCGCCATCGAATGCGATCTGGGTTGGCCCGTTCAGACCGCTGAGGACTTCGGCAACCGAGAAGCCCGGAGCCGATGAGACACCGCTGACCGACGATCCCTCGCCAACATCATTCGAACACGCTGCCAGAAGCAGTCCGCTCAGCATCAGGAGGCTGAGAAGGGAGAATCGTCGCACGAACCAGTATGACGACATTTCCCCAAAACGGTTCGCCTGGTTTAGGTTTCGAACATGGAGATCGCAGGCTGGCCCAAACTCACCGTTACCTATCGCACCGACCCCGCAAAGGTCGCAGCGCTACTTCCGCCGGGCATCGAGCCCGGCCCGGTACCAAATGTACAGATCGGCGTGTACTGCGTGCCGATCCGTGAGGAGCCCGAGTACGGCATCAGTACCAAGGTGTCTGCGGTGTATGACGGCATCGAAGGCTGGTACTCGCTCGGGATGGGTATCGACCAAGAGTCGGCCATTTTCATCAGCCAAGAAACCAACGGCCAGCCTAAGTTTCCGGCTCGGGTTCACTACTTCCGTCTTGGCGACAAGATCGAAGCCCGAGCATCACACCAGGGCTACACCTTCATGACCTTTGTCGGTCAGAGCTCGGGAACCGAAGAACCGACGGGCGAAGACGAAGAACATAACGAGTGGTGGATCAAGTCGATTCGGGCGCTCAACAACGTCGAGAACGATTGGGACTTCCCACCACATGTCGTGCGGGTTCGCCAGGTGAGCGAGGTCAAGCACACCGAGATCATCGACGGCAAACTTCGTCTCCACGAGAGCCCCTGGGACCCACACACCCGGTATCTGCCAATGGAAGAGCAGATCTCCGCCAAGCTCACCACCAGCGCACACAAGGCCCGCGAAATCACCAAGGCCGGAGCCCTCGACCCCGTGGCCTTCTGGCCGCACGCCGATGTCATCGGCGGCAGTCGCTGGCCAGGCGAACGAGGCGGCCCTCGTCCCTAAAACCGTTCTGGTCGAAAAGATGGCTGCTGCAGCAGCCAGAAATTCGACCAGTTCGAGATAGATCTGTTCTGGTCGAAAGGATGGTCGCTGGGGCGACCAGAATTTCGACCAGTTCGTTTAGCTTGCTGTTGCTTCGGTGAGGGTTACTAGGAAGCGGTCGTTCTCTTCGGGGGTTCCGATGGTTACCCGGATTCCTACGCCGGGAAACGGACGGACCACCACGCCGCGTTGTTCGAGACCCACAGCGACACCTTCGGTAGCGTCACCCAGTGGGATGTACACGAAGTTGGCTTGGGCATCGGGCAGGTCGTGCCCATCGGCCACCAAGGCATCGACGACTCGCTGCCGTTCGGCAAGAACGAGGTCGATCTTGGGCTGAATCTGGTCGAGCGAATCCAGCGCTGCCAGCGCCCCGGCCTGAGCGAGACCATTGACGGCGAAGGCCAGCAACACCTTGTCGAGTTCGGCAACGACCGCCGGATCTGCGACCGCATATCCGACACGAAGGCCAGCAAGGCCATAGGCCTTCGACAACGTGCGGCTCACGACGACGTTGGAATAGTTCGGAACGAGGTCGGCGACGGGGTCCCCGAATGCTGGGTCGGTGAACTCCCGATACGCCTCATCGACCAGAACGATGACGTCGTCGGGGATCTTATCGAGGAACGCTGCGATATCGGCGGTTGAGATGGCAGTGCCGGTTGGGTTGTTCGGCGTGGCAAGCATGACGATCTTGGTCTTTGGGGTTACCGCCGCTGCGACCGCATCGAGATCAAAAGCGTGATCCACGAGGTCGACCGTTACTGGCACGCCCCCCATGAGCTTGACGTTGATGGGGTATGCCTCGAAGGACGGCCACGGGTACACGACCTCGTCGCCTGGATCGAGGTACGTCATACAAAGCTGCTGGAGCAACCCCACCGAACCGCACCCGACTGCGACCTGCTGAGCGTTTAGGCCGAGCCATGTGGCTATCCGCTCTCGCACCGCGGTCGCTCGGTGATCCGCATAACGATTAACCCCAGACGCCGCCGCCTGAACCGCAGCAACGATCGCCGGAACCGGTTCATACGGGTTCTCATTCGAAGCCAGTTTGATGGCGTCTTCGATGCCATGTTCGGCCTCGGCCTGCTTGGCGCTCTTGCCAGGTTGGTAAGAGGCAAGAGCCTGCACGGATGGTCGAACTTTTCCAACGGTCATGGCGATAGACGCTAGTAGCCGATTCAAGTTTTTTTGAATACCTGCCGAAGAAGACACTTCCGGTGTCGTCACTAGTGACGTTGTCCCGCCGGCGGGAGCAAGTAGTGAGCGTTCGACTGAACCATCAAGTTCGCCAACACCATTCACACGAACAGCAGCATCAACAACAAGGCCCAACGGCCATGGCTGAGTGGATCATCTTCACCGTTGCCGCATCGTTCGGTGTGACCCTCTTCTTCCTCGTCGTCTTTGCTTCCGGCCTGATCTAGCTCGCCGGCCATATGGTGCCGTCAGGCCAGAACGTGTCGAAGTCTTCCGGAAACGAAGTGAATCCCGGCAACAGCTCGAGCGACTCGTCCAGCAGCGGCCCAGACCGTCCAAAGCCTCGCACCGGATCAAAGGTCGAGCCGGTCAGGATGTCGCGCAACACATCGCCGTCGGTTTCAAGCTCTACGACCCTGTCGCCCACGGTCCGAGAAAACACCGACCAACGCTGATCGTTGTTCGGATCACTCACCACAGCGACAGGTTGGCCTTCGACGACGTCGTTGATGGCACCTTGAGTTTGTACGTCGGGCACCGACCACCCGCGTGTCTCTCGATCACCATCGAGCACGATGAGAAACTCGCGCAGTGCGAACCGGGACGGCTTTCCAACGGCGTCGAGGGCAAGAGTGTCAGCGTGGGCTTCCTGCCACGCCCCCCAAGTCGTGAACTCGACCGGCAGGTTCTCGAGTCGGTCGCCTTTCCGTGGCCCAGCAATCGCCTCACCAAGAGGCTGGCTCCAGATACTTCCGGTGCGATGATCCCACCACGTCATGGCGTTGCCGAACAGTGCCCCCTGATTACCGAGCACCAGGGTTTCGTTGTTGATCTCTCGGCGATGGACCATCGCCGTTGCGCAAAGCGGTCACCAACTGACCAGAATCGGTATCCCATCCAGTTCGTCGACCACAATTTCGCGTCGCGTTAGATGGCTCACCGGGTACGCCTTGGCTTCGTCGCCGAAGAACACGCCGATGACTTCGATCTCGTCATCCCAGCCAGCGCCGGCGGCGTCGACGAAGACGGGTTCGTAGATGGGCTGTATGGCATCGCGCGGAACGATCTGCCGGTACCCGTCGGGGAGTTCCTCGCCCGCTTCGACCGGATCATACGGACCTCGGTACGCGCCCGAGCCGGAGTTGTTTGCTCCCGATAGCCACGACAGAGCGATCATCAGTGTTGTGCCGACCACAAAGAGCAGTCCAACCGCCCACGCTGTCCGTGTGAAGTCTCGGCCCATCGCATTTCTCATAGAGAGGCAACTCCCCCGGCGACGAATTCCTTCCATTGCACCTAATCCGGTCTCTTCCTTCTTTCGGCCAGTCCGACTCCGCTGTGTAGAGTCGCCGCCATGGGAATTCCAGATCCACAGCTCACGATTCAGCCGATCAACTTCTCCGCCAAACCTCCCGACTCGTGGCAGAAGCTCATCGACACCGCCGTCGCCGCAGACGTCGCTGGAGTCGACCGCATCATTATCTCGGATCACGTGGCGTTTGGCGATGCCCTCGATGCTTACGGCGATCCGAAACAAGGAGGCACCGCCGGAGGCAAGCAGCCGACCGGCCCCGACGGTCACTGGCTTGAGCCGCTCACTACTCTTTCCTTCCTTGCCGGACAGACCAGCCGGGTTCGCCTCGGTACCGCAATCCTCCTCGCAGCTCTCCGTCGACCCGCGGTGCTTGCCAAGACCACTGCGACACTCGATGTATTGTCGGGCGGTCGCCTGGATCTTGGCGTAGGCGTTGGCTGGCAAGCCGCAGAGTACGAGGCTTCAGGGCTCGAGTTCGCCGACCGTGGCCGACTTCTCGATCACACGCTCGAGGTATGTCAAGAGCTTTGGACAGCTGAACTTGCCAGCTATTCGTCGAACGAACTCACGTTCAATGCTCTTCAGGCTCAGCCCAAGCCGCTCCAGCCGGGCGGGGTCCCAATCTGGGTGAGCGGCACCGTAAACCCCCGAGCTATGAAACGTCTCGCCACGTTCGGCACCGGCTGGATTCCTTGGGGTCCTGCCGTCGCCGACCCGATGACTGGCATCGCCGAAATGCGGGCCGCCGTCGAAGGTTTCGGCCGAAACCCCGCCGAGATCCAAGCGACGTGTTACATCCCCGTGACCAAACGGTCGGATGACTCAGTCGACCTCGAGGCCACCATGAGCGCAGTCCCGGCGTTGTGTGACGCTGGCATGACCGACTTCAAAATTACCCTTGCGCTTCCCGCCGACCGGGCTGCCATGACGGAAATCCTTTCCGATGCCGTCGCAGCGTTCCGGACTGTCACCAGCTAGAGCGCGATCAAAACCATATGCTGGCTCGGTGACCACGGACTGGCGCGAACAAGGCTGGGGGCGAACCCGGGAGGACAACTTCTGGTACCGCGTCGAGCGAACCGCTCAGCCCCGCTACCTCCTTACCGGCTGCATCACGTTCTATGCCGTCTACTTCGTTCGCCTGGTGTCGCTTCGTCACACCAACTTCGGCACCTTCGACTACGACCTCGGAATTTGGGACCAATACATCTGGCTCATGGCCAACGGCGAGTCGTTTAACACCATTCGCGGACTCCACAATCTCGGGTTTCATGCCTCGTACGGCCTTGTGGTGTTCGTACCCTTCTACTGGCTCGGCGCTGGGCCAGGATTCCTAAATGCGGCAATGGTGCTATCGATTGCCGCCGGGGCGATTCCCGTGTTCCGCATCGCACGCCACCTGCTACGAGACGAATGGCTCTCTTTGGCGCTGGCCGTTTCATACCTCGCGAACTTTTCTCTTCAGTGGCAGATCCAGGAAACCTTTCATCCCGAAACGTTGGCGGTCGGGCCCCTGCTGTTCGCCTACAACGCCGGACTAACCGGCAAGTGGCGGTCCTTCGTCGGCTGGGCTTTCTTCGCGGTGATGCTGAAGGAAGACCTGGCGTTGGCGGTAGCGATGATGGGGCTTGTGCTGTCGACCCTCAGCCCGGCGTCAGCCGGAGCCAATGCCCGCCGGAACGGCGCGCTTACTTTCGCGATCAGCATCGGCTGGTTCCTTTTCGCGACGAAGTGGCTCCTGCCGCACTTCGCCGGCGAGGCGTTCTACGCCGAGTTTTACGATCATCTCGGCGACGGACTCGTGGGGTACGCCGACACGGCAGCGACCAATCCCACCGAATATTGGAGGGCCTTCGACCGGTCATCAGGCCCGCACTACGTGCGCGACCTGCACGTGTCCTACGGGTTCGTGTCGTTACTTTCGCCCCAGCACCTGTTGGTCGGGCTTCCACAAATGGCAGCCAACCTCTTGTCGAGCGTCTCGAACTCGTGGTCGCCTCGCGTTCACTATTCAGCGGCCCCAGTAGTTGGAAGCACCATCGCGATGCTCCACGGAGTTGCCCGGCCCACTCGAGAAAGCGTCCGCAAACTCTTGGCAATCCTCGTGCTCGTATCCGCAACAGTCAGCGGTACATCCTGGGGTATCAACGGGCTGAGTCCGGCGTACTCCCAAGCATTCTGGCCGCAGAATGAAGCACCCGAATATCCCGATCGTCAAGCGGCCGTCGCGCTGGTTCCCAGCGGCGCCTCGGTCGCTGCGAGCTACACCCTCGCCCCGCACCTCACCCACCGGTCCAATATCTACACGTTCCCGAACCCGTGGACACCCAGCAACTGGGGCATCGCGAACCGCGACCCCCATGATCCGGAAGTGGTGGACTACATCGTCATCGACCTGCTGGTGACGACCGAACCCGACCGGGCGTTGTTGTCCTCGATCATCGATAACAACCCCGTCTGGAAGATCTCACTCTTCGGCGAATCACTCGTTGTTGCCGAGAGAATCAAAGAACCCTAGGGTGTGACCCGCGCCACATCTCGGTGGCGTTGCCGGAAACTAGTAAATCCTGGGGGATTACCACATGGAAGTATCCATGACAGTCAACGGTTCAGCGCGCAGCGCCGACGTTGAACCACGAACTCTTTTGGTTCACCACCTTCGAGAAGAACTCGAACTCACTGGCACGAATGTGGGGTGCGACACTTCCTCCTGTGGCGCCTGCACCGTGCACATCGACGGACGCTCAGTGAAGTCCTGCACCATGTTGGCTGTTCAGGCCGAAGGTGCGGCCATCACGACCATCGAAGGTCTTGCCGATACGGCCCGGGCCAACGGCTCCAGCACCGGGGAGATGGACTGGCACCCAATGCAGGAAGCATTCCAGCAATGCCACGCCCTTCAATGCGGCTACTGCACGCCCGGAATGGTTATGGCGGCCACCTCGTTGCTCGGCGAAAAGCCCAACCCCACCGAGACCGAAGTTCGTGAAGGCCTCGAGGGCAACCTCTGCCGCTGCACCGGGTACCACAACATCGTCAAAGCCGTCCTGAGCACCACCGGAGGTGCCTCATGAAGGAAACCAGCGGCGGTATCGGAACCGCAATGCTTCGCAAGGAGGACCCCAAACTCCTTACCGGCGAGAACAAGTTCGTCGATGACATTCACGTCAATGGCGAACTCTGGATGGGCATGGTCCGGTGCACCTCGGCCCACGCCAAGATCGTGTCGATCGATACCAGCGGCGCCGAAGCGATGCCTGGCGTTCACTCGGTGTACACCGGCAAACAACTCGCCGACATGGAACTGTGGGCCGCCCCGCTTCCTTGTGCCTGGCCTGTCACCGAGGACATGCTCAACCCGCCCCACTGGCCGGTTGCCGTCGACACAGCTCGCCATGTTGGCGAAATCGTCGCCGTGGTCCTGGCCGACAGTCGCTACCAGGCAGCGGACGCGGTGGAACACGTCGTTGTTGAATACGACTATCAAAAGGCAGTGGCGTCGATCGCCGCCGCACGAGATAGCGACGACAAGGCCCACCTCGAACTCGACACCAACAAGGCATTCCATTGGGAGCTCATCCCCGACCCTGATGCTCTTGCTGCGGCGTTCGAGAACCCGGCCCACCACGTCATCGCCGACTTCACCCAGCAACGCCTGATTCCGGCGGCAATGGAGCCCCGCGGAGTCCTGGCTGTTCCATCGCCGATGGGCGGCGAGATCACCCTGTACAGCGCCACCCAGGTGCCGCACATCCTGAAGGTGATGATTGCAGCAACCACCGGACTTCCCGAGCAGAAGCTGCGCATCATCGCTCCATCCGTGGGTGGCGGCTTTGGTGCCAAGCTCAACGTGAACCCCGACGAGATTCTTGCGGTAACGCTTGCAAACCGGCTTGGCCGAGCGGTGCGCTGGACGGAGACTCGCACCGAGGCGGCCGGCTCGACCCACCAAGGCCGAGGCCAGCTGCAACACATCGAGATCGCCGCCGACGAGAACGGCAAAATCCAGGGCGTCCGGGCCCACCTCGACGCCGACATGGGCGCCTACATGATGCTCATCACCCCGGGTGTTCCGCTCCTCGGCAGCTTCCTGTACACCGGCGTCTATGACGTTCCGGCATTTGGGTTCTCCTGCGACGGCTACTTCACCAACCTCACCCCTACCGATGCCTACCGTGGCGCAGGCCGTCCCGAGGCGAGTTACGCCATCGAGCGAGCCATCGACATCTTGGCTGGCAAGGTTGGCATCGGCCCCGACGAGATCCGGCGACGCAACTACATCAACGGTGGCGAACTCTTCGAAGATCACGAAGCAGCATCGACACTCATCTTTGACTCGGGACACTATGCCCCGAACCTCGACAAGGCGCTCGAGATCGCTAAGTACGAGGAGCTCAAGGCCGAACAGGCTCGACGCCGCGAATCGGGCGCTGGCAAGCAACTCGGTATCGGCATGTGCACTTACGTCGAAATCTGTGGCCTGGCCCCAAGCCGTGCGCTTGGCGGACTCAACTACGGAGCTGGCGGTTGGGAGCACGCCACGGTCCGTATGCTGCCGACTGGCAAGGTCGAGGTCGTTAGCGGATCCACACCGCATGGCCAAGGCCACGAGACCGCATGGTCGCAGATCATCGCGACAAAGATGGGGGTCTCAAGCGATGACGTTACGGTGTTGCACTCCGACACGGCGCTCAGCCCGCTCGGCCTCGACACCTACGGGTCTCGATCACTAGCGGTCGGCGGCGTCGCTATTTCGATGGCAGCCGAAAAGGTCATCGAGAAGGCGAAACTCATTGCTGCTCACCAGTTCGAGGCGTCACCCGACGACCTCGAGTTCGTCGATGGAAGCTTCTCGGTAAAGGGCACGCCGGCCAAGTCGGTCCATATCCAAGAACTCGGGTTCGCAGCGTTCACGGCGCATGACCTTCCCGACGGCATGGAACCCAACCTTCAGGAGCAGGTGTCGTTCGATCCGCCAAACTTTGCGTTCCCCTTCGGAACCCATGTTGCGGTTGTCGAAATCGATGAGGTCACCGGCGGCGTCGAGCTCATCGATTACATCGCTGTCGACGACTGCGGTGTCCAGGTCAACCCGATGATCGTCGAAGGACAGCTACACGGAGGCATCGTGCAAGGCGCAGCCCAGGCACTCTGGGAGATCGCCATCTACGACGACGACGGCAACCCAACCAACCCATCGTTCATGGACTACCTGGTGCCATCAGCGGCCGAGGTTCCGTTCATGAAGACCGACTATACGGTTACGCCAAGCACCTCGAACCCTCTTGGGGTGAAAGGCGCGGGCGAGGCAGGGACCATTGGTTCGGCGGCTGCGGTCATGAACGCTGTGGTCGATGCGCTGAGTCCCTACGGAGTCGAGGACATGGACATGCCGGCAACGCCACGAAGAGTTTGGAAAGCAATGCAGGGAGGTGCCTCATGATCCCCGCAGCATTTGACTACAAAGTGGCCGAATCGGCCGAACACGCTGTCCAACTCCTCACCGAATACGGCGACGAGTCCAAGCTCTTGGCCGGCGGCCATTCCCTGATCCCGATGATGAAGTTCCGGTTGGCGACCCCAACCGTGCTTATCGACGTTGGTCGGCTGTCGGACATGCGCTACATCCGGCGCGATGGCGGCCAGATTTCCATCGGCGCCATGACTCGCCACGAACAGTTGGAGAATTCCGACGTGCTCGCCGAGGCGTGTCCGCTACTTAAACACGTGGCGTCGCTTGTTGGCGACCCATCGGTACGTCACCGCGGCACCTTGGGCGGAACCATGGCGCACGCCGACGCTGCTTCGGACCTGCCAGCCGCCGTCTTGGCTCTCGGTGGAACGATCGTTGCCACTGGACCCAACGGGACCCGAGAGATCGCTGCAAGCGAGTTTTTCTCCGGGTACTTCGAATCGGTACTTGCACCCGACGAGATGATCACCGAGATCAAGGTGCCGGCGGACACCGGAGGCTGGAGCTATCAGAAGTTCAACCGCCGGGCGCAAGACTGGGCGATTGTTGGAGTTGCTGTGGCCGATGGCGGCAGCGGCATCAGCTTGGTCAATATGGGGTCAACGCCGCTCCGGGCTTCGGCCACGGAGTCTGCGCTTCGTGGCGGAGCCGCCGCTGTTGATGCAGCACTTATGGCAGCCGAAGGAACCTCACCGCCCGAGGACCACAACGCCGATGCCGAGTACCGAACCCACCTAGCCCAGGCGCTAACCGCTCGGGCGCTCGCCGAGGCGGGCGCAAGCTAGGCCCGCAGTGGTTGGATTACCTGTTCGCTGAACCGCACGATTGGTTCGGTGGCTTCGGGGTTTCCGAAGTCCATGACGAAATAGGTAATTCCCATATCCCGATACCGTGCGAGGAGTTCGAGCAATTGCTCGGACTCTTCGTCGTTTTCGGGGAGTGCCTTCTCAATCGTTGTGCACTGGGTGATCGATTGCGGATCGCGTCCTGCGCCCTCGGCCGCGGCCGCCACGATGTCCCATTTGTGCTTCCAGTTGGCGGCCTGCTCATCGCCGGTTGAACCACCGACGAAGCTGTTCCAGACATCGGCCTGGCGGCCAACCAGTGGCAGCCCGACCTTCTCGCCGGACGCACCGATGACGATAGGCGGCACCACCTCGGGAAGCGGCGGCGCCGACGCCTCGGTGATCGTGTAGTGCTGTCCCTCATAGGTTGGGAAATCTTCAGTCCACATGAGACGGCAGATATCGATGACTTCATCGAGTTGGGCGAACCGCACCGACGGCTTCGGGAAGTCGTAGCCGTAGGCTCCGTATTCATCACCCCGCCAACCAGCGCCGATGCCAAGCATGAACCGGTTCTTCGAGAACACCTGCAGGGTGGCCGCCATCTTGGCGGTAAGCGCCGGCGGTCGGTAGCCGTGACCGAGTACGTGATGGCAAAGCTCAACGTCGTCGAATTTTGCGCCGATCCACGTGAGCGTGGTCCAGGCTTCCATGAACGGGTCGGTCTTGGCGTCGAACCCGTAGAAGTGGTCGGCGATCCACACGGCATCCATGTGTTGCACTGCTGTCGGCAGGATCTTGTCGACCTGTTCGACCACGATTGGTTTGTGATCGCTCCACTGGTTTCCGATTACTGGCGACAACCAACCGAACTTCAACGCATGAGTCATGCGGTGAATATATCCCGGACTCCCGGTTCAGGCGTCGAGCGTCCCTAAGTGGAGCGATTCGTCTGCTGGTTGCTGATCGGGCCAATTGGTGCGCCACACTTCGGCCGACCAATGACCGACCGGAATCGGATCGACGCGGTCGAATCCCGGCACCGGATCGACAAGCGGCTGCACCACCGCAGAGTGGGTAGGCACCACAAAGTGCGGGAACGAATAGCGCTCGGCGCCCGTTGTATTGATCACCTGATGCGGCGTGGAAACGAACCGACCTCCTGACCAGAGCTCCATCATGTCGCCGATGTTTATTAGCAGAGCGTCGGCAGGGCACTCGGCGTCGATCCAGCTACCGTCGCGTTTCTGAAGGCGAAGCCCGCCGACCGGGTCGGGAAACAAGATCGTGAACGCGTTGGTGTCTTTGTGGGGATGGAAACTGGGAGACTCATCCTCGGGATCCTGCGGCGGGTAGTGCAGCAGCGTCATGTTGGTGATGGGAGCGTCGAACATCGCCAAGAACTCGTCGGTGTCGAGCCCAAGCGTTTGGGCGAAGATCCGCAGCAACGTATCCGAGACTCGGTCGCACGCTTCCCAATAGGCAAGAACCACCGGTCGCATTTCGGGTATCTCATCGAGCCAGCGGTTCGGCCCGTAGAGATCGCATTCGATAGCGGCCGGGTGACCCGATGGACATTCCCAGTGCAGCTTGAAGCCCTCATAGCGATCGGCTTCAACCGTCTCGCTATCTTCGGTATCGGGCCGATTTGGTGTGAAGAACCCAAGCGGAATGAAACCGCGATAGTTCGATGGCTCAATCATGTTGGCCGCCTTTACGTCATCACTGAGCGCAAACACATCCTGGACCACACGGCGCATCGAGCCGAGCAGCGACGGGTCGACGCCGTGGCCGGTAATCGCGACGAATCCGACATCAGCCCATGCGTTGGCCATCTGGGCAACAGTCGCCGCAAACGACGAGCTTGTGTGGCCGCCCGAGATGTCGACGACGGGAACCACCTCAGGCGGTTTCGAGTGGGGGGATTCCTGGAAGGCGCGACGGTCGAGCGAAAACTTCTCGCATCATGGGCTCGAACTCTTCGACGGGGAGCGTGTCGTACGACGGGTCGAAGCAGTTCATGTCGTACTCCTCGCAGAACTTCGCACACGCATCGAAATGAGGTGAGTCCCGGTACTGGTCCCGGGCGTTGCGATCGCCGCCCATGTGGTGGAAGTAGTAGTACCCCTGGAACAACCCGTGGTGCTTGACGATCCAATGGGTTTCTTCGCCCACGTAGGGGGCCAAGAGCGCAGCGGCGGCGTCGCTATGGTTGTCCGGAGCAAACGAGTCGGCCACATCGTGCAGGAGCGCTGCCACAACCATCTCGGTGGATTCACCGGCGCGCAGTGCACGAGTGGCTGACTGACGCGAGTGCACGTTGCGATCGACTTGGTAGCCGAGCTTTGGCCCTTCGAGCATTTTCAACATGCTCATGAGGTTGTCGACCAGCACACTCTGGGCGTGGTCGGCGAACAACGGTTTGAGGAATTCGTACTCCTCTTTGGTGCCTTGATCCATGTGAACGAACGCAACGGTTTCCATGCGAGCAAAGTGTAATGGTGCTGGGTGAACGGCGATAGCTAAAGTTGGCTATGTCTGGAATCGACTCGCCCACACTTGATGCCGCCGCCTCGTTCGATCCGCTCGATCTGATAGCGCCAGCCCACTACGGGGCAAAGGGCGCTCCACACGATCCGTGGCGCGAGCTTCGAGGCCAACCGCTCCACAAGGTCGACCCCGATGGGTTTCAGGCCTTTTGGCCGGTGACTCGCCACGCCGACATCACCAACATCTCGGCCCGCCCTGAGGACTTCTCGAACGAAGCCGACGCCATCGTGGTCTGGACCGACGAGCAGATGGCCAAAGCAGCAGCGGGCGAGGTGAGCGCACTCCGCCAGATGCGGACCGTCATAATGATGGACCCGCCCGATCACCGAGTCTTCCGCAAGGTTGCCAGTGGGTTCTTCACCCCTCGCGGCATTGAACGGCTCGACGAAATCGTCACCGAGTCGGCGCGAGGTGTTATCGACTCGCTTGGCGCCGAAGGCGAAGCCGACTTCGTGGCTCGAGTGGCGCAGCGCCACCCGCTGCGGGTGCTCGGCACGATCCTCGGCATCACCGCCGATCAGGAGGAGCGACTCCTCGAACTTACAACCCAACTGCTGGCCGGCGACGACCCCGACTATCAGCGCGAGGCCGGAAGCCGATCCGAAGCCAGCGCCGATCTTGGCGCCGAGTTCTTCGAGATGTTCAACGCCATCATCGAAGATCGGCGGGCCAACCCCAGAGACGACTTGGCCAGCATGCTCGCCAACGCCACGATGCCCGATGGCGAACCGCTTGGTCTTGTCGAAACCCTCGGGTACTACCTCATCGTGTTCAATGCCGGACACGACACCACCCGCCATTCACTCGCTGGTGCAATCGGATCGTTTCTCGATAACCCTGACCAACTCGAGGTATTGAAGGCGGGCGGCGATGCGGTCATACCCACCGCTGTCGAAGAGGTTGTTCGGTGGACCGCACCGGTGAACTACATGAAACGCACGGCTCTTCGAGACATCACCTATGCCGACGACGAGTTTGGCGAAGTCGTTATCCCCGAAGGCGATGCACTGTCCCTGTTCTACAACTCGGCCAACCGAGACGACCGGGTGTTTGATCGCCCCTACGAGTTCGACATTACGCGTACGCCCAACCGCCACTTGGGCTTCGGATGGGCCGAGCATTATTGCCTCGGCGCCCACCTCGCCCGAGCAAGCATTGCAGCCTTGTTGAGCGAGATGCAGCAACGAGTCGAAGTCCTCGAACCGGCCGGTGACCCCACGTTCACTACCTCAAGCTTCATCTTTGGCCACAAAACTCTCCCTGTTCGCTACCGGATCGCACCATCATGACCAAAATCGCAGACCAGCCAAAGAAGAAGATCGTTACCGTTCTCGAGCGTGAAGATGAGTATCCGCATACACCCGACGCGGCGACCAACTACAACGAATCGATGTACCTGAACGGGTTCGACCTCGACCAACAGATCGGCGGTTGGTTCCGACTCGGTAACCGGGTCAACGAGGGCTACGCCGAGATGTCGGTCTGTCTCTACCTCCCAGACGGTCGGGTTGGTTTCATGTTTGGCCGGCCAAAGATCGACTCCAATGACGAGATGCGCGCCGGAGGCCTCCATATCGAAGTTATCGAACCGTTCGAGCACCTGCGGGTGACCTACGAAGGAAACGTGGTTCTCCTCGACGACCCTGCACAGATGACCAACCCTCGGGCGGCGTTCAAAGAGAACCCGCATGTGGCGTGCGAAGTCTCCCTCGATATGACCGGCGTGTCGCCCATGTACGGCGGCCGGCCCGTCTACGAGGACGGCACCGAGATCGAAACCGCCCCAAACGAGAAAAGCTTCGCCAAGGCTCACTACGAGCAGCACACCAAGGTCACCGGCACCATGGTGGTGGGCGAAGAAGCATTCACCATCGACGGTTTGGGGCTCCGCGACAAGTCGTGGGGACCGCGCTACTGGCAGGCGATTTCGTCCTACCGATGGCTTCCGATGGTCTTCGACGAAGGCTTTGCGCTCATGCTTTCACTGATCGGCGACGATCCGGCAACCATGCGCCGATCTGGGATGGTGCTGGAAGGAAACGAGTATCACAAGATCGTCGACTGCGCGGTCGAGACGACCTACGACGAGTTGTTCCATCAGACCTCGATGAAGTGTTGGGCAAAGTCCGAAACCGGCAAGGAGTACGAGATCGACGGCGACGTCGTCTCGCTGATCCCGCTGCGGAATCGCCGTAAGACACCCGAAGGTGATGAGCTCTTCACCCGTATTACCGAAGCAATGACGACCTTTACGTGCGTCCATGACGGCGAGACCAAAGTCGGCATGGGAATGAGCGAGTACCTCGACCAGATGGTCGACGGACGGCCCACTGGGCCCGACGTACCGAACCCGTAAGGCTGTCTTTCGCGACATCCCAACACGCAACGCGCTGGCACACGTCTAGTCTCTCGCTGTGCCGTTTCTGCTGTTCGCAATCACCGTTGCCTTGGTCGACTGGTGGTCGGTTCGAACCGACCGACCAAATATCGAAAGCGTTGCGAAACCGGCGGTTATGGTCGCTCTTATCGCAGCGGCGCTCACCGCCAACACCGACCCGGTCGCGGTGAAATGGTTGATCATTGCCGGACTCATCGGCGGGCTGGTCGGCGACGTAGCGTTACTCCCCCGCTTCGATCGGTTTCTTGCTGGCCTCGGAGCCTTTCTGGTCGGCCACGCGTTCTACGTGGCGGCCTTTCTCGCTGCCGGGGTGGAGACGGCCGCATTGGTGACCGGCTTGTGTAGTGCCGCCGCCCTCGGACTCGCCTTCGGGCGACCAATCATCGGGGCCGTAGCCGAGTCTCGCCTCTTGGTGCCGGTCGCCCTCTACATCCTCACGATCGGCGCAATGGTTGTCGTAGGAGTTGGGACACGCCAGCCAGGCTTCCTCATCGGAGCGGTGTTGTTTGCGCTCTCCGACAGTCTTCTGGGCACCGACCGATTCGTAACGCCGCGCCCCGACCGCCGGATCATCGTCCACGCGCTTTATCACAGCGCCCAGATCCTCTTCGTCGCCGCAATCCTCTAACCCCAACCCACCAGAAACCCGAACCGGTACAGGATTTGGTCGCCCTGACCTTCGCAAGCTGTACGAGTTCGGGATTTTGGGGTGGTTAGGCGTTTACCTTGGCTTTGCCGTCTGGGGTGAGGGTTACCGGGCGGCCGACGAACTCCTCGGACAACATTGCGGTGCAGGTGTCGGCATCGGCGATTTGGGCGATTGCCCGGCGACCGTCGGACATGATCGCAGTGATGATGGCGTGCGATGGGCCGTCGCCGTCCCATGGAAGGACGTACGCCTCGATGGTTCCCTCGCCATCAGGAGCCGTATCGACGCCTCGGCTTGGAGTTGCATCGACGTCGGCCTGCACATCGACCATCTCGAAGGGCTTCAACGGAGCAGCGGTTCCGTACACACCGAAGGCTTGTTTGGTGGTGTAGCCGCCATTTGCATGCACCATCCCCAGATCGCCTGGGTTCGCCCGAAGAATCTCTACGAGGCTAGCGATGCCGTGCATGACGTAGTTGTTCAGCGGACCACCGAAGAACGGTAGACCACCAGTGCTGGTGAGTTGACGCCCGTCTGGAATACCCAACTCATTGACCGTGATCTGAACGACTGACGGGAAACAGGAGTAGAGGTCGAAGTGGGCGATGTCATCGATCGTCACGCCGGCCTGCTCGACAGCTTTGTTGCCAGCGATCCGGATCGCAGGACTGCCGTGGTAGTTGTCGCGTTCGCTGAACAACAAGGTGCCGTGTGCCTGGGTAGCCGAATGGGGAAAGACCCACTGGCTCTGTGGCACGCCGAGCTCGGCCGCCTTTTTCACCGAGCACACGATGACTGCAGCAGCCTGATCGACCTGCGGGTTCGCGTTCATCGATTTTGTGTACGGCCAGTTGATCATGCGGTTGGTCGGAGCCGCAGTGCGGATTTCCTCGGCCGTCATGGGCTTCCGGACCCAAGCGTTGGGGTTGGCGACCGCGACCTTGTTGAAGTCCTCCCACATCTCAGAGATGGTCTCAAGATGCTCATCGACCGGACGCCCGGCCTCGGCACGGACCGCGGTTTCGAACATTGCGTACACAACCGGTGGACGGTCCAGTCCGAGGTTGCGCTCGTGCTCTGAACTCATCGACAGGTCGGAGCCGAATCGTTCGGCATCAGCGATGTCATCGGGTTGAGTGCACGGCGCTTCGCCACCATTCGCCTTGATCTTGCGCCGGCTGTAAACGGTTTCGCCACCTAGTGCAATCGCCAAGTCACACTCGCCGGCCTGCACGGCGGCGCAGTAGCTAGCCACCAGGGCTTGGGGCATATTGCCGCCGAAGTAGGTGAGCACGCTCTTGGCCTGTGGTGATCCAACCGCATCGGCCACTTGGCGTCCTGGGTCTTTGTAGCCCCAGAGCCCGCCAACAACACCGATACGATCGATCGAGCTGAGAACGTCGGCGGCATCGACGCGGCAGTCGTCAGCTGCTGCTCGAACGGCCTCTTCCATGAGCTCGACCTGTTCTTTTGCTTGCTCATAGTTTTCGGTCAGCTGCTGTTTGACTTGTGCGACGCCGATAATGACCGGCGTGTTGGGGTCAAGCGCTTGCGTGTTCATGGGTAGGTCCTTCGATACGGAGATGTTCAGAGATCAAGGTGACGAGCAGGATCAGGTCGACGAGGAGGATCAGGTAAATACCGTCGATCGATGAGCCTGCAGCGAAGAGAACGATCAGCACGGCAGCGGCGGACAGGCGTTCTTTGGCAAAGATGCCATAGGCCCGGTAGACGGCGATACCGACTCCGCCGAGAAAGCCGAGCAGTCCGATGGCAAACATCCAACGGAACGCTGAGGGCAGAGTGTCCGACGGGTGGAGCGTGATCTCTTCAAGAGCGGCTGCCGACAGAATGATCCCGAGAACGATTGGTGCGTGACTGTAGCTATAGACATCGCGGGCATAGTTGCCACGCCGAATTCCGCTTTGCTCATCGGCCTTGTGTTCGAGTGCTGGCGCCGCCCGGTCGAAGTAAGCCCACCACAACAGCGCTGCGAAAGCTCCCGATGCCACGAGCGCCACAATCGACTCGTTGGGGAGCCCTTGAGCACCCTCTTCAGTCGTGAGCGAGCGAACCACCGGAATGCCGACGGCGACAATTACCTCACCAAGGGCAACAATGACGATAAGGGCATGCCGCTCGGCAAAGTGCCCAACCCGCACGATCCACTCGCTGCGACCGGCTCGAATCGTTGCACCAGCCATGATGACCGAAGCGAGGACCCACAGAATTATTCGCGCATCACCGTCGACGAAACCGCCAACCAGCACAATGACGAGCGCCACAAGACTGGGTATCGAGAGTTTGACCATCGACTTCCATACCTCTGAGCCGGTCTCGATCCCCGTGAGGTAGCCGCCAAGGGCCATCAGCATGATCACGGCCCAGCCGATAGCAAACGCTTTGCCTCCCGAGCCGAATGCCGCCTGCACCGACGCTGCCATCGGGATGGTCGCAACGGTGGCCACGAGGAACAAACCGCGAGCTACCCGTGACCCCGACGAGATCGCATTCGCGGCCCACGTAAAGGTGGTCCAGGGAAACCACATCATCAAGAAGAGGAGCAACCCCTTCCAGATGCCCACAATTGAGTGCTCGTGCACCAAGAACGCAACCAGCTGGGAGAAGGCGAAGACAAAGGCCAGGTCGAAATACAACTCGACCGGGTCGGCGGTGAAGTCTTCGCCAAGGTCGGGAATTACGAGTCCGCGCATTCGTCGAAGTTAGTTGATCGACGCGTCCAGAGCCTTTTCGACCGCCGTCACGACGAACGGGACGTCTTCCGGTGCAGGCAGTGCGATACGGACCGTTCCGTGGAGTCCAAAGTTCTCGCAGTCGCGCACTAACACGCCGTCTGGAGCAAGCGCCTCTCGCAGCCCTGGGACGTCGTGCACTAGCACCCAGTTGGCCGACGACTCGTCGACTCGCAGACCGAGCGCTCCAAGCTCCGATGCAAAAGACGCTCGCAGATCGGCGATTTGCTGACTCCAGGTAGGAAGATCGGTGAGCGCTAAAAGCTCGGGGAGCACGGCGAGAGCGAGACCGTTGACCGACCATCGAGGCCGGCGCTCCGATATCTCTTCGGCCGCTTCCTGGTCTGGAGCGATCACGTACCCGAGACGTAGTCCAGCGCACGCCCACAGCTTGGTAAGAGACCCGAGCCGCCAGGCATCGTCGTCACCACGGGTCCAAGTGCCGGTGGCAATCGGATAGAACGCTTCATCCCACACCTCGGCGACGTCGTCGTGAGAAGCGAGCTGACCGAGCGGATTGGACGGGTTCGAACGCCAGCGACCTGCTGACTCGTCGATCGCCGATAGATGTCGTCGGTAGAGCGAGAACTCGGGCTCGACGATGTTTCCTCGGCCCAACAGCGAGGCGACCAGGGCTATCGCCTCGGATCCCCCGTTGGTGAGGACCAAGCGCAGCGGGTCGACGTCGAGCGCCTTTGCCATTGCTTTCGTTGCATCAGCGTCGTCGGGGTAGGGAGTCAACGCGTCGAGGTGCGACTGAGCGACGTTTGCGACCGACGGGGCAAACGGATTGAGGCTTGCACTGAGATCGAGGAACGTCGAAGGGTCGAGGTTGAGCGCCGCCGCTACCGCCGTGGCATCGCCGCCGTGTTGCGAAGGCTTGGGTATCGACATGTTAGGAGTCCAACCGCTGCGAGATCAGGTCGACGATGGTTGGGTCGGGTCCGAAGAAGCCGGCGTCGGTGACCGTGGCGGGGCAGTTGGCGAACACCCCACGTGCGTCCTCGACCAGCTTGCCGTGAAAGAGCACCCAATAGAACACCACCACATCGTCGTTGGTGGTGAGTGAGAACGCGACGTCTTCGACCGATGGGTCAGCGGCTCTGGCGAAGGCATTGGTAACCGATGATGCGCCGGTGAGCGATGCCACCTCGACGCTCGCGTCAATAACATCGCCGAGAGCAAGTTCGTTCGAGCTGCCCTGCGACACGATGATGAGCTTGCGGTTGCTCCCACTCATCTTTCCAGCAGCCCGAGTGATGCGCTGAGCGGCCAACTCCTGCAACGAATTCGATGGACCGAGCCCGTTCGTGAGCGTGATTTCGACGAAGGGGTGTCGAACTCGCGCCGCCTCGACAATTCCGGGCACGTCAACTCGCGCATGTGTGGCTCGTAACAGCAGGAGCGGGATGACGGTGATGGTTTTGCAGCCAGCGTCGGCCAGTGCTGCGATGGCCGCCGCGGCCTCAGGATCGGACAGCTGCAGGAATGCTGTCTCGACTCGGTGCTCAGGCTCCTGGAGAGCAACAGCCTCGGCGAGTTGATCCAGTTGGGCGAGGCTCTCGAAGCAGCGGGACCCGTGTGCCAATAGCAAAATGGCGTGATCCGCGCCACTGGCTTCGATGGGCCGTGCGGTTCTCCTAAACCGGATCGGAACCATCGACCCCTGCGCTTTCGAAGGTGGCCATCTCCGACATAACCCGTGCCGCAGCCCGAACCAACGGGTACGCCAATGCCGCGCCGCTTCCCTCACCCAGCCGCAGCCCCAGGTCGACGAGCGGGTCGAGGTGCAGATAGTGCAGCGCTGCTGAAGCAGCGGGTTCGACCGAGCGGTGCCCAGCGATGAGATAACCGCGGACATTTGACGAGAGTTTGAATGCGGTGAGCGCCCCGGCCAACGCGATGACCCCGTCGACCACAACCGGGACTCGATTGGCTGCCGCTCCGAGACAGAACCCGCACAGTGCGGCGATTTCGAGGCCACCGACTTCGGCGAGGAGGTCGACGGGCGTAACATTTTCGACATGGCTGAGCCGGGCCAGCGCATCATTGATGACCTGCGTTTTTAGCTCGAGGGTTTCATCGTCGATGCCCGTGCCACGTCCGGTGACTTCGCTGGCCTTGCTGTGGGTAATGGCCGCGATAACGGCGGCCGACGGTGTGGTGTTTCCGATGCCCATATCGCCGGTAAGAAGACAGCGGGCGCCGTCGGCCACCATTTCGTTGGCCACCCCCGCTCCGAGAAGGATGGCGTTGACCGCATCGTCGCGGGTCATCGCCGATTCGATACGGAGGTTGGCGGTACCTTTGCGGATCGGCTTGTTCAACAGGTTCGGATGATCGGGCAGTTCGGTCGCCACGCCGGCGTTGATCACCCGCACCGAGATGTCGTTGGCCCGGGCGATGGCGTTGATAGCCGCTCCCTCAGCGCAGAAGTTCATCACCATCTGCATCGTGACTTCCTGAGGCCACGGGCTGACGCCTTCGGCCAGGACTCCGTGATCACCGGCAAAAACCGCAATGGCTGCTGGTTCCGGGCTCGGAGGGATCGAGGTTCCTGCAATGGCCGCCAGTTGCACGCCGACATCCTCAATCTGGCCCAACGAACCGGGAGGTTTGGTGAGCCGAAGGTGATGGGCTTCGGCGTCGTCGGCCGATCCGTTGTCGATCGGCGTGACCGCTGCGAGAAGATCGGTGAAAGGAGTCAGGTCCACCGCCGCAGAATGGCCCACCGGAACAGGTGAGGCAAACCTCGGTGCGAGGGGCCAGAATGAACCATGACTGTCTTTCTCGTAGGCGCCGGCCCAGGTGACCCCGACCTCATAACCGTGAAGGGTGCCCGCCTTCTCGCCGAAGCTGAAGTGGTGGTCCACGACCGTTTGGTGAACCCAAAACTCCTCGAGTTGGTAACGGACACCTGCGAGCTCATTAGCGCCGCAAAGGAGCCACGAAAGCCAACCCTGACCCAGGACCAAATCAACGATGTCTTGGTAGAGCGAGGACTAGCGGGCCAGAACGTTGTGCGGCTCAAGGGTGGAGACCCTTGCGTTTTTGCTCGCGGCGGCGAAGAAGCCCTGGCGTTGCGGAACGCTGGCGTGCGGTTCGAAATCGTGCCAGGGATTTCCTCGGCCATCGCCGCGCCCGCCTACGCCGGGATTCCCGTCACGATGCGCCACGATGCCTTAGCGGTGACCATCGTGACCGGCCACGAAGACCCGGCGAGCGGGCGCACCGTGGACTGGAACGGCGTTGCGGCGGTTGGCGGCACAATCGTTGTGCTCATGGGCGCAGCGCGAGCAGCCGGAATTTCGACAAGATTGCGCGACGCCGGTCTCCCTGACCACACTCCTGCCGCTGTCGTAAATTGGGGCACCTACGAGCACCAAACCGTCTGGCGGGGTGCTCTGGCCGACCTCGGCGCCGAACCGGTTCCTTCGCCTTCGGTCCTCGTGATCGGGTCGGTGGCCGACATCGACGTGTCGTGGTTTGAGCCGCCAGCGGCGGAGGGCAGTCAGGCCGAAACCGTCGGGTCGTGAACACCGAGCAAGATCCGTACTGGTTTCGCGGCGGCGAAACATGGCGCAACCCATTCGACGACTACCGAACACTCCGCGACCATCATCCGGTTCACGAGGTGGATCATCCCGAGTTTGGCCGATTCTGGGTGTTGTCGCGATTCGAGCATGTGTTCGATGCGGTACGAGATACCGCGACCTTCTCGTCGGCCAAAGGGCTCACTCCCGGCGACGACGCCATGGCGATGTTCGAAGACACGGCTGCCCCGATCGTCATGATGGATCCTCCCGATCACACCGCAATGCGACGGCTGGTGAACCGGCCAATGACGCCGCGCAGCGTGTCGGCGTTGGAACCCGACATTCGTGCGTATGTGAGCGGCCGCCTGGACCGTATCGACACCGGCGATACAAGCAACACTGGCAACACAGACATCGTGGAGTTGCTGTTCAAACCGTTGCCAAGTTTTGTGGTGGCGCACTACCTGGGCGTTCCGGCTAACGATCGCGATCGGTTCGACGGTTGGACCAACGCAATCGTGGCGGCCAACGCCGAGGGCGACATCACGGCGGCCCCCGAAGCTGCGCTCGATTTGTTCTCCTATGCCAGTGACCTCATCACTCTTCGCCGGGCTGATCCCGGGGAGGACGTGGTCTCGGATCTTGCAACGAACCCCGACGTGTCCGATATGTGGATCGTTGGTTTCATCTTCACCATGGTCACGGGCGGCAACGACACCACTACTGGCCTCTTGGCTGGCGCAGCCGAGCTACTCACGCGTGTCCCCGGACAACGCCAGAGACTCATCGACGAACCGCACCTCATCGCCGACTCGATTGACGAGTTCCTTCGACTTACCAGCCCGGTGCAGAATCTCGCCCGAACCACAACGCGCGACGTCGAAGTTGCTGGGGTCGGTATCCCCGAAGGCCACAAGGTGGTCCTACACTACGGCGCAGCGAATAGAGACGACCGCGAATACGGGCCGGATGCCGCCGAGCTCGATGTGACTCGACGTCCAGCTCGAATTCTGAGCCTCGGGTACGGCGCTCACCATTGCCTCGGTGCGGCCGCCGCTAAGCTCCAAGCAAAGGTGGTGCTCGAAGAGCTCCTCGGGCGCTTCCCAGACTTCTCGGTAGACGCCGACGAAGCGGTCTACGCCCCAGGCGCGTTCGTTCGACGCCACCAGTCACTCCCCTTCCACCCCTAGCCAAATCGCAACCCGGCAAAACCCGGTGCCTGGAACCAAACCCCCGGTTTTCCACCTGGGTGGTTTCAGTTGGTGGTCGCGACGAGTTGGTTGAATCGTATCGCTGGGTTGTCCCAGTCGAGGGTTTGGCGGGGTCGGGTGTTGAGCGAGTGTGCGGCGGCGTCAAGGTCGGCTTGGGTATGGA
>CALGZB010000288.1 GCA_937934655.1 uncultured Acidimicrobiales bacterium
GATGGTGCTGTACACCGTGGTCCTCGGCCTCGGTTACGGCGGGTTTATCGCCCTCTCACCGGCGGTTGTCGCTGAACGATTCGGGCTCGACGGACTCGGCGGAGTCATCGGCACGCTGTACACCTCGGCCGCGGTAGGAAGTCTGCTTGGCCCGCCGATAGCCGGCCTCCTCATCGATGAATTCAGCTACCGCGTGGCCATTGGATTCTCGATTGCCATGAGCTCGGTAGCGGTCGTACTTCTGCGCGAACTCAAACCGCCTGCGCCAGCAGCGGCCTAGCTTTCCCAGCTCTCCGGGCCGGCAATCCCGCCCGGGCGGGGGGTCATCAATTCTGTGGTGCCGCCAACTACGAAGCGCCGCTCCAGCTGCTGCCACTCGAGTAATGCCGGGTCGGCGGTTCCGGAATCATCGAGACCTCGTGTGGTGTCGAAATCCTTCCGCAGCTCCACCCAGTTCTCCAGGTGGGTGGCCCACACCACAACCACTTCGGTTGGGTTGTTGATGACTTCAAGCAGTTGGGTCACCTCGATGCCGCGTTCGCGCAACATCGGCACCCGGGTTGTTGCAACCGCTTCGAGATACTCGATCTGCTCACCAGGCTTTACGTCGAGAACCTGATGCACAAACACGGTGCCCGCCACGCTCCGCTTCTGTAGCTCGCCATCGGTTGGGCTCTGCGGCATCACCGCAGCGACCCGGTCGCGGCCGCCGGTACGAAATTCGGCCGCCTCATCCCACCAGTCGGTATAGAACTTTGCCCGTCGTTTCAGGTTGAGCCGATCAAGGTTGGCTGTCCAGGCATCCCACCCGGCCTCGCCTCCGTCGTAGAGGTTGATCACTTGAGGCCAACGACCACCCGAGGCACCAATGACAAAGAACGTGCCCCACAACCGAAACAGCCCCGGCATGTCATGCACCGGCTCACGGGCAACAGTGTCCATGTACTCGTATTGCCCCTGCCCAACGATGTCGAGCGTTTCGTGAAGAAAGAACCGGCGTGCCATCACGCCATCGGAGCAGGCACGCCCCCATCGGACAAATCCTTGATCCACCGCTTTGCCGGCAGACCTTGGCAAAGTTGAACCATGAGTTCATCCCCCCTTCTCAGAAAAGGCGACGGCGGCATGCGCATCCGTCGTGTGCAACAAGCCCTCGAAGCTGCCGGATTCGACCCGGGAAAGATCGATGGCGATTTCGGCAGTCACACCGACAGCGCCGTCCGAAATTTTCAGGCCTCTGAAGGACTGCTTGTCGACGGCATCGTCGGGCCGCGCACCATGGCCAAGCTCGGTCTCGCCAAGGAACCAAAGCAGCCGAGCCTGGCCACCATCAAGAAGACCTACACCAGCACGCGCGTGGCCAAGTTGTTCCCGGCATCGTCGAAGCCCGGTATCAAGAAACACCTCAACAATGTGCTGAAGGCGCTCCATGACGAAGGGATCGCCGACGATCTCATGATCCTGATGGCGCTTGCGACGATCCGGGCAGAAACCACGGCCTTCGTGCCGATTCCTGAGGGAAAGTCGAAATACAACACGTCACCCAAGGGTCACCCGTTCGACCGCTACGACGGCCGGAAAGACCTCGGCAACAAGGGCGCCCCCGACGGCGACCGTTTCAAAGGCCGAGGGTTCGTGCAGCTCACCGGGCGAGCCAACTACAAAACAATCGGCAAACGGATCGGCTTGGGCACAAAGCTCGAGAAAGAACCCGACCTCGGCTGCGATTCGAAGGTCGCCGCCCAGATCCTGGCGTCGTTTCTGGCATCCAAAGAACGCAAGATCAAAGAGGCCCTCCTCGACGACGATCTCAAGGCAGCCCGCCGCCTCGTGAACGGCGGAAGCCATGGCCTCACCCCTTTCAGCAGCACCTTTAAGAAGGGCGTGAAGGAGTTCATCAAGTAGGTCGGGGACAATCCAGCACTTTCCCGCTCCTAGAACGCGTTATAGACAGACGAGTTTGACCCGATAAGGTTTCAAGACACCCGTCGCGTCGTACACCGCCGTATGCCGCTGTACATCGCAATACTTGGAGCGCTCGTGAAAAAAGCAGGCATCCTCTTTTCCGCCCTACTCGTTCTTGGCCTTGGTGCGTTTTTCACCCAAGACCAATGGGCCTGGTACCTCGAAGATGACACCGTCGTCGAGGAGGCCGTTGTCGCACCTGAGCTCGATGATGAGGTAGAGGCCGGCGACCGCCTGTTCCGCATCGACCCCACACAATCCTCGGCGTCCTACGCCATCGGCGAACGCCTTGCTGGTCAAGATCGCGGCGTTGCCGTCGGCACCACCACTGCCCTCGGCGGCGACATCGTGCTTGCCGCCGATCCCACCGAAAGCCAGATCGGCACCATCGTTATCAACGTCGAACTCTTCAAGAGCGACAACAATCTTCGCGACAAACGAATCCGCCACGACTTCCTCGAGTCAAGCCACTACCGGTTCGCCGAATTCGAGCCCACCAGCATCGATGGACTTCCTGACGAAATCGTCGAAGGTACCGACTACCCCATCGAGATCACCGGAAACCTCACGGTCAAAGAAACCACCAATGAAGAGGTGTTCGCCGGAACAGTGACACTCATGGGCGATTCTCTCGCCGCCACCATGACCGCCAACGTGCTCATGAGCACCTACGACGTCGGCCCCATCAGCGTGATGGCCCTGGTCACCACCGAAGACGAAATCGAACTCAGCCTCGAACTGGTCGCTCTCGATGAATCGACCGGCGACATGCCGCGTGACCCAGCAACCAACGTTGTCGCTACCGACGAACTCATCTCTGACTCGACGGCGAACTTCAGCGCCGACGTCCTTCCGATCATCGAAGACCGATGCGCTTCCTGCCACGTGCAGGGCGGCATCGGCTGGGCAACGCTGCCCCTTGAAACCGTGGGTGATGTGGCTGCGATTGCCGATGGCATCGCCGTAGTCACCACAAGCGGCTACATGCCACCGTGGCCAGCGTCCGATCTGAGCGTTCCGTTCCAGCACGACTGGTCGCTATCCGCCGACGAAGTCACCACCCTGGCCACATGGAGCTCAGGTGGCGGCGCCATCGATGTCGATGCTTCCCAGAAACTCGTCGCCACGAACCAAGCGTTCGAACCAATCGAGGAAGACATGGTGCTCCGCCAGGCAGAGCCCTACGCCGGAGACCCAGAAATAGCCGACGACTACCGCTGCCAGATCGTCGACCCTCAGGTCACCGAGACCACTTGGATCAAGGGTTACCACTTTGCTCCCGAGATCGAAGAGGTGCACCACGTCATCGTGTCGAAAGGCAACTCTGAGGCACGCATCGCAGCCGATGCCCTTGACGGATCCGACGGGAAGCCAGGCTGGACCTGTTACGGCCTCACCGGAATTCGTGGCGGAGTCAGCAGCTTCGGCGGTTGGGTGCCCGGCCAGTCGCCAGAGATCTACCCCGACGGCATTGGTCGCCGTCTCGACCCCGGCGACTTCTTCATCGTCCAGACTCACTTCCACTACGACCACGATGCTCCGGCCGACAACTCGCCGATGATCATCGATCTCGCCGAACCTGGCGAAGACCAAGACCTCATCAGCATTCGCGGAAACACCCTCATCACGCCGGTTGAAATTCCGTGTTACGAAGAAGATCAGAACAACCCCGAGTACGCCGATGCCTGCAAGCGAAGTACCGAACAAGCTCGGGTCGCCGAGGCCTTCCCGCCGCTCGGTCATCTCATTCCCGAGTTCGCGAACCGCAACTGTGGCGTCACACCAGCCGACTTTGCGCACATGAACCAGGGCGTCGCTTCATCGAGCTGCGACCTGCCAGTCGAAAGGGCCGGCCAGCTCTACTCGGTACTCGGCCATATGCATGAGCTTGGTGCCACGTATCGAATGACGCTGAACCCCGATACTCCGGAAGAGGTAATCCTCCTCGACATTCCTCGTTGGACCTTCGAGTGGCAGCTCAGCTACAAACCGAGCGAAGTCATCAACCTCACCACCGACGACGTCATTCGCTTCGAGTGCAGCTGGGATCGCTCGCTGCAGCCTTCGTGGGAGCCCCGCTACATTCTCTGGTCCGAAGGCACGCAAGACGAAATGTGCTTCTCGACCGTTGCGGTCATTCCTTCGGAGTAAGTCCGGCCTCCGAAGTAGCACTGGTAGCCGCATAACCGGCTTCCAACCGTCAGAGGGGTGATCTAGTGTTTCCCCCTCATGACCACCTCGACCGACTCCCCCTCCTCGCCGGCGTATGAGCACGCCATAGAGCGGGTCGATAAGGCGGTCGAGCAATGCCGGAAACAAGTTTTCACTACCACCGAGTTTCGCCGTGAAGTAGTCGACGCCATGCTCGAATATTTGGGCGACGAAGACCCTCGAGACGACGTCTCGGCGCTGGTCGACTACATCGTCGACTGGGCCGACGAGCTTGCGTCACTCGAAATGTTCGCCGATCGCGTCCTTGTCGAAACGGTCGAGCAGCACCTTCGCTGGTGCCTCGATCGCAGCGAACTCGAAGTGCATATGAGCCGGCTGCTCAGCGAACTTCGCGACGAACTCACTGCACAGTTTCCCGACACGACACGACTCATCGAACTCTGCGGCAAAGGCATCGAGACCCATGAGTTGCTCTTCTCGCCAGTGGGTTCGGGCACCCGGGTCATCGAGCTCGCCTACGAGTTCGAAGTTGTCGCAGCGCTCGACGCAGCCGTCCGGCCGTCCAACCCCAACGGTTTGGCTGCCCCGTATCGCGACCACGGCAAAACCTTCACCATCGCGCTCGACGCATTGGCCCACATTGCCAGCAACCCACGTGAACAACCGGGCCGACACGCTCGACAAAGCCTCGTCGAACTGGCGGGCTTTGTGGAGCTTGGCGCCTGGGCTGCGCTTCGCATTCCCGTGCACCTTCTCGACACCGAGCAGCGGGCCGAGCTCCTGCGTAGCTACCAGCGTCGCCAAGAACTGGTCACCGACAAGACGCTGCTCCCCAACGACGAGTCAACGCTCCGCGAACTCGAAGTCATCCGGTCGGTGGTGTGGCAAACCACCGACGCTCAATCGCTCGCAGCAAACCCTCCGAACTAAACCTCTGAACAGACTTACCTAGCCGGGGTGGGCGGCTCCGCCGTCGATTGGGACGGTCATGCCGGTGAGATAACGGGCATCGTCTGACGCGAGAAACACCGCAACTTTTCCAATGTCGGTTTCGGGGTCGCCGAACCGCGCCATCGGAATATCGGAGATGACCCTGGCGTACGCCTCGGGGTCGTCGGCTTCGAAGTCGATGAGCGCTGGCGACGTGGCAAGGGGAAGCAGCGCAAAGGTTCGGATGCCGTCGTCAGCCCACTCCCATGCCGCAGTGCGGGTCAGCACCCGAATCGACTCCTTCACCGACGCGTAGGGTCCGCAGTGGATCGGGTCGGACTTCACACCCGAGCGACTTCCGAGATTCATGACTACTCCCCCACCATCAGCTTCGCTTGCGGCGAGGTACGGGTGACAGAGTTGCATGAACCGAAGCGACGCCAACGGTCCCGACTCCCAACTGACAGCCATGTCGTCGTCGGTGACCTCAAGCAGCGGACCACGAACCACCTGCTGGGCGTTGTTGACCAAGATGTCAATGGCGCCAAACGTGTCAGCGGTCTGCTGCACGCAGGCCTCGATGTCGGTGCGGCTCTTTACATCGCACTGCACGGCCAACGCTTCACCGCCTCGCTCGACTACCTCGGCGGCCACCGTCTCGCACTTACTCACCGTTCGTCCGGCAAGCACGACCTTTGCGCCAGCAGCGGCCATAGCAAGGGCGATACCTCGGCCGACGCCCTGTCCGGCGCCGGTGATGAGGGCAACCCGTCCGGACAATACCTGAGCTGTTTCTGTCTGCGAAGTTCCTGCTCCAGAAGTCACTGTGCCGCCTCGATTGCTTCGCGAAACAGCGCCAAGTGTTGACCGTACATATCGAGCTGTCCTTCTACTTGCTGTGGGGTAAGGCCTTTGACGTGCACTCGGATATTGATGGTGTCGCAGTTGGAATCGGCCATCACCTCACCGAGTCGAGCCGCCGCTTCTTCGGGGGTAGCACCGACGACAAGCTGATCGCCTGCGCCCCAATTGGATTGTGCTTGGTCGCTGGCGTAGCTGCGGTAGTGCTCCATTTGGGCAGCCATCTCGTCGGTTGGGGCATCGCCCACCCAGACCCGCCGAATGAGAATCTTTGCGTTCGTTCCGCCAGCCTCGTCGTACGCATCAGATAGTCGCTTGGTGACCTCCGCTCCCTGAATCGAGTCGTACAACACCGCCAAGTCATGTTTGGCGGCCCGACGCACTGCACCAGTGCTCTGGGTCCCGACGGCCATCGGTAGCGGTTGGTCGACCAAACCTTTCACGGCACGGTCCTGGCCAAGGGGCGTCGGATCTGCGCCGCGAAGCGCGGACACGGTGGGCGGTAGCGCATCTTTGAATCGCTGGACGATCTCGTCGAAGGGCACCTCGGCCAATTCGAAATCGACCGGCAACGCACCAGCGGCGAACCCAGCACCGACTCGTCCGGGGTAGGCGGCGGCCATCCATGCCAGGTCTTCAACGATGAGCGCATAGGGCTTCATCGGGAGAAGCAACGGGCAAGGCGCAGCCCAACCGCGAGGCATAGCGTCGAGCAGAAACCCCGCCAACTGCGTCGGATTTGGAAGATAGCCGGGGAAATCGGCGTGGTGCTCCGAAACCATCACCCCATCGAAGCCAACCTCAGCAGCTTGGCGAGCTTGCTCGCGCAACAAACGCACCTGCTCAGCGGCCGGCAGGTCATGCGGATAGAGCCGGAGCGAAACCGATCCGGCGGCGAGCGGGACAGGGTTGTTTTCCAATGCAGATGCTGAGCTCATTCGAAGCGCTCCCGGATAGCAGGGTTCGTGACAAAGACTGGCAGACCGCTTGGTGCAAGACCCGCTCGGCTCGGCCCGCCATCGACATCGAGCGTTTGGCCCGAAATGTATGACGACAGGTCGGAAAGAAGAAATAGCACCGCATCGGCGATGTCGTCGGGAGTGCCTCGGCGACCTAAAGCGATTGCTTTGCTGGCCTCGTCGACGTCGCCGGGTTTCCGACCCGACCTTGGCGTGTTGATTGTCCCTGGGGCTACGCCATTGACACGGATCCCGTACCTCCCCCACTCGCTCGCCATCGCCCGACCCAACGAATCGAGCCCCGCTTTTGCGGCGCCATAACCCGACAGCAGAGGCTGGCCCTTGCTTGCGATCGACGAGATGTTGACGAACGACCCCGGTTTCTCGGCGCCGATCAACGCTTTCGCAACGACCTGGCACGACACCATGGCGTAACGAAGGTTCACGGTGAGCAGATGGTCGAGCGACTCCATCGGGTAGTCCTCGAGGCGATGCCAGTACTGCGGGGTTGCGCCGCCGACCACGTTGACCACGCCATCGATCACGCCAAGTTCTTCAGCTGCTTCATCGATGGCAGCCCGGAGGGCCGCCTCGTCACTTACATCGACCACACCAGTCGCTACCCGCCGGCCAAACGATGAAACGTCATCGACGACGTCGGCAAGATGCTCGGCGCTGTTCCCGAGTGCGGCAACGTCGGCGCCGGCCTCGGCAATGCGGCGACACACTGCCGAACCGATCCCCCCACCACCGGCGCCTACCACCAACACGATTCGACCTTCGAGCGACATCATGACCGTCATGGCCAGAAGTTAACCCACCGACTCGCTCGGGAAGAAGAATCAGGAGACCACAACACTGCCGAGTTTCATCATGCCTCGAAGGAAATTGCCCGCGAAAGGTGCGTGCAACCCGATTCAGGTGAGAAAGTGAGAACAAGAACGTGTTCTAGTACCGCGAAGAGAGACCCATCATGAGTGACATCACATCGCCAACCGATCCGTACATCGTTGTCTCGAGCGACACGCATGCCGGTCTCAACTGCGAGGAGTATCGCCCGTACCTCGATTCCTCGCTTCACGAGGAGTTCGATCAGTACGTGGCGGAGCGTCACGAACACCGGCGCATCGCCGAGGAGATCAACGCCGACTTCATCGCCGAGTGGGAAGGCGACAACGCCGAAGGACTCAAGGGCGCCTACGACCCCGACATTCGCGACAAGACGCTCGACGCCGACGGCATCTCGGGCGAAGTCATCTTCGCCGATGGCGACGCCGTGACCGGCCAGGAATCACCGCCGTTCGGCGCTGGGCTCGCCGCTGGCCAGATCACCGATCCAAAGAAAGCCTTCGGCGGCGCTCGGGCCCACAACCGCTGGCTCGAAGAATTCTGTGCAACCAACCCCGCCCGCCGAGCAGGCGTGGCGCTCGTGCCCATTACCCATGGCGTCGAAGAGTCGGTCAAAGAAATCGAAGCCCTCGCGGGCAAGCCCGGCATCAAGGGCATCATGGTGCCAACCATGTGGCACGGTTTCCCTGCCTACGGCAGCGGCCACTACGACAAGGTTTGGGCAGCATGTGCCGAAGCCGGCCTCGTCGTGCACACCCACTCGGGCGAAGCCGACTTTGAGAGCTACGGCGACAACGTGGCTATGTACATCCGCGAGGTTCCCTTCTGGACCCACCGCATCCTCTGGCAGCTCCTGTTCTCCGGAAAGTTCGATCAGTTCCCCGAGCTCAAGTACGCCGTTGTGGAATGCGGTTCGTTCTGGGTTGGCGACATCCTCTGGAAGGCCGACGTCAACTTTGGCGCCAGCAACAAGATCAAGAAGATGGGCTCTCGTATGAAGGGCCTCATTAGTCGCCTGCCATCGGAGTACTTCGGCACCAACGTCTTCATCGGTGCGTCCACCATGAGTAAGGAAGAGATCCGCCGCCGTCAGGTAAACGGCATCGACGCCCTCATGTGGGGAACCGACTATCCGCACCCCGAGGGTTCGTGGCCCAACACCAAGGAACGGCTCGAGAACGACTTCCGCGATGTGTCGATCGAAGACACCCGCCGGCTCCTTGGCCTCAACGCCATCGACTGCTACGACCTCGACGTCGCCGGCCTCACCGAGGTCGCGAACCGAATCGGCCCAACCCCCGAGTCGCTTCACCAAGATCCCAACCTGCGCACGCCCGATAACGCTCAACGAGACGCCCGCTGGTGGCTCGACGAGTACGGCTGCAAGATGCAGTACTAGGGAACCCCTCCGTTTCGAAGACGAAAGATCTCAATGCAGCTACCAGAGACCGACCATCACATAGTCATCTCGGCCGACTCCCACTGTGGAGCCGACCTGCGCGACTACAAGCCATACCTCGAGTCGAAGTACCACGCAGAGTTCGACGAATGGGCCGTGTTTATGGACGAGGCGGCCGAGAAGACGGCCGCAATGTTCGCCAAATCTGGTCGCTCGCCTCGCAACGTAGGCATCGACGGCGACCCCGAAGTCGATGGCGACAAGAACTACTCCAGCGAACGTCGTCTGCGCGAGCAGTCCGAAGATGGCGTTGTAGCCACCGTGTTGTTTCCCAACACCCAGCCGCCCTTCGCTCCTCCGGCTGCGACCCAATTTGAGGCGCCGCCCTATAGCGACGACATGGACAAGCGGTGGGCCGGTCTGCGTGCTCACAACCGTTGGCTGCTCGACTTCGTCAACGAAGCCCCTGAGCGTCGTGCTGGCGTCATGCAGATCTTCCTCGGCGATGTCGAGGGTTCAGTCAAAGAAATCGAATGGGCCGCCGAGAACGGACTTCGAGGCGGAGTCCTCGTGCCTGGCGCACCACCAGACTCGCCGTTCGAGCCGCTCTACTCGGCGAGCTACGAACCCATCTGGGCCGCTGCGCAAGCCAACAACATGACCCTCAACCATCACGCTGGTGGAGCAACGCCAAACTTCGGAAATCACTTCCCGGCGTCGTTGGCCGTGTTCATGCTTGAGGTGACATGGTGGTCGCAGCGGGCGCTGTGGCATCTCATGTTCAGTGGTGTGTTCGAGCGCTACCCCGAGCTCCGTTGGGTCAACACAGAGACCGGCACCGCGTGGGTTCCTGAGACCCTCGAACGGCTCGACAGCTTCTATCACCGTATGAAGTACAGCGAGTACGGATCCGAAGCCATCTTCGGCGGCATGGCCGTTGCTGGGATGTCGCTCAAGCCCAGCGAGTACTGGCAGCGGCAGTGCTACGTGGGTGCCAGCTTCCTCCGCCCCATCGAGGCCGATATTTGCCGAGAGATCGGCATCGACAACGTCATGTGGGGCTCGGATTATCCGCACATCGAAGGGTCGCACCCGTTCACCAAGGAACACCTACGGCTGACCTTTGGCGATCTTCCGGTTGAAGAGACCACCAAGCTCCTCACCACCAACGCGTGCAAGGTCTACGGCTTCGACCCGAAGGCGCTGCTTCCGTTGGCCGAAGAGTTCTGCCCCACCAAGGAGCAGGTAGCAACACCAATCAGCTACGCCGACATCCCCGAAGAAGCCAAAGGCTGCCCAGGGATGAACCCCCTCAACCAAACACAGACGGTCTAAAAGTAAGAACGCGGGGTCAGACCCCGCGTTCTTACTTTGACCCAGAACGGCAGTCGTCGTGGACGTTTCGCTACGCGAAACTCCGTTAGTGAGCGGAGCGAACGGCGTCTACGGCTCCGCCATCGACTGCAATGTCGGCGCCGTTGATGTGCCAAGCCGGTTCGCTGGCGACGAAGGCCACGACGTTACCGATATCGATCGGGTCGGCGATCCGTTCGTTGAGGTTTGCGTAGACGTTCTCAAGGCCCCATTTCTGGATGTCGTCCCAGGAATCGCCGGCTCCGGCACGAGCGGCACGCTTGGTAAGACCCTCGCGAACCTCGGCGGTAGCGATCATCGCGGGGCTCACCAGGTTGGCTGTTACCCCAGTGCCACGAAGGTCCATCGCGAGTGTGCGAACCATCGCATGAAGGCCGGCCTTAGCAGCGTAGTAACCGGGGTTCTTTGCTCCCGGACGCTTTGACCCGACGGTGCCGACAAACACCACTCGCCCCCAACCCCTCTCGGTCATTCCGGGCGTGCAGAGTTGGGTGACGCGAACCCCAGCCATGACGTTGCGGTTCCACTCCTCGGCCCAGTTGTCCATCGACTCCCACCCCGACTTCATCGGCGTGCCGTAGTTGTTCACCACAACGTCGACTGTCGCCGCAGCGTCGGCAAGCGTTGCTGCACCCTCATCAGTCGTGATGTCTGCGACGACCCCGGCGGCCGATCCGCCGCCAGCCGTGAGCGCCTCTACTACTTCGTCAGGCTGACCGGGCTCGAAACCGTGCACCAGGACGGTCGCCCCCTCACCAGCAAACACCTCGGCGATACCTGCACCGGTGCCTCGGTATGAGCCAGTGATGAGAACGGTTTTGCCAGCAAGATTCAGATCCATGAGGCCCATCATGTTCGAAGTCGTTTCATTGTCCAAGAACACCTCAGGTAGCGTTTGGTCATGACACGCATCGGCCTTGCTCCCTTTCGTCTCCTTTCGCTTCTCTTCGTTGTGGCACTGCTGGCTGCTGCGTGCGGGAGCAGCTCGTCATCAGATGACGCAGCCGGCGCCGCTGAACCGACGGAAGAGGCCGAAGAAACTGAGGCCGACGAGCCGGAGACCACAACTGCTCCAGCAACCGAGCCACCAGCAACCACCGCTGTACCAGCGACCGTTGCTCCAACGACCGCTCCACCAACGACGGTCGCACCCGAACCGAGCTACGACTTCTCGGCCGTGTCGCCGGTGGTGGAAGCCTTCGTTGCCGAACGCGAACTCAATGGCGCCGGGCTCATCATCGTCCACAAGGACGACGGGGTCATTCACCACGACCACTGGGGCGAGTTCGACGAAGACCGGATCTCCCTCATCGCCTCCTCGTCGAAGATGATCGTGGCCGGAGTGCTGCTGCGCCTCCAGGACGACGGACTCCTCGACATCAATGCGCCCGTCGCTGATGTAGCCGAATGGGGCACTGGTAGTCCGGATATCACCCCCGCACAGCTGCTTTCGAACAGTTCGGGTCTTGTCGGCCTACTCCCAGACCCAGCGTACGCCCCGTACCTCTGCCAGTGGCTCCCCACCGGAACGCTCGAGGACTGCGCTGCGAAGATTCTCAACACCCCCGATGACGACGCTGACATCACTGCGCCCGATGTGGCGTTCAACTATGGCGGTGCACAGTGGCAAGTAGCGGGCGGCGTGGCTGAAGCAGTATCAGGGAAGTCCTGGGCCGAACTGATCGATGAGATCTATGTCGGCCCCTGCGACCTCGATGTGCTCGGCTTCAACAACCATGCCACCCAGATCGGCGCAGGTGGCTTCGACTACCCGACCGAGTTCAACAGCGACCCGTCCATCCTCGAGGCAACCGACAACCCCAACATGGAAGGCGGGGCCTACGTCACCACTGGCGACTACGGCAAGCTGCTCCTCATGCACCTGCGCGACGGCAAGTGCGGCGACAACCAGGTGCTCTCCCCCGAAGCTCTCGACACGATGCACAGCGACCGCATCGCCGAGGTTTACGACGGCAGCGGCTTTGGCCCAGACAGCGGCTATGGCATGGGTTGGTGGGTCGATCGACCAACCGGCCGCATCAGCGATGGCGGCGCCTACGGCAGCGTCCCGTGGCTCGATCTCGAAGACGGCTACGGCGCCTACCTAGTTATCGAAGCCGACTCAGGCACCGGCAATCAGCTCGCCGACCAGCTCTACGACATCGTCGA
>CALGZB010000289.1 GCA_937934655.1 uncultured Acidimicrobiales bacterium
TCTCCATATCGTCGCCCCGGCCGACGACTGTGAAGACGCAAAGGCATTCGCCGAAGCGGTGGGCGCCAAATTCGCCGCGTTGAGTGGTCCGAGCGCCGTCCCAGCAGTGTTCGAAGCACTCCTCGACTAGCGGTGTTCGAATTGGTGCCGACGTCATCGGCGCACGACGTACTTCAACAAGCCAGCGAATGGGGCCCCGGTGCATCGTTGCTCTCGAGCCCGCCGGTTCTCGACGACGATGTGCTGTTGCTCGACCAGATCTTGGCGGTGGTCCGCTCGCACCAGCTCGATGAACCAACCGATATCTGCGATTTCGCGGTCGACGCCCTCGATGCAGAACTGCTTCTCGCCCGGGTCCCTCGGCCGATGAGCCGAGGCGAGCGCCAAATATGTGGGCTGCTACTCGCCCTTGCGCCACCCTTCGAGACGTTATTCGTCGTCGATCCAACGGCCGGACTTGACCTGTCCCGTCGCAAAGCTGTCCACCAACTCCTGTTGGACTGCGCAGAACTCACACCAAACGCAAAGGTGGTATGTGCGAGCGACGACCCAGTGTTCACCGACCCCGGGACCTGACGGCCGCTGCCTACTTTTTGCGATTGATCTTTGGGAGTAGCACGTTGGCTGACTTGGCTTGGGCTGCGCCCTTCCACACGCCAAGGCAGTAGCTGGCATCGTCGGCGACACGCGCTGCGATCCATCGAGGAAGGTCGAGATCGGGGCTTTCGGTGTACCACTCGGCGCTTGCCGGGATCACCATTGCGGCCACCGTGGCTCGGCGGACGCGTCGCGAAAAGATCGAACCGACAACCGCAAAGGGCAGCCAGGTGCGGGTGAGAGCAGCTGCAAGCCAACCGCCGGCGTTGCGATGCGATTCGACGGTGAGATCGACTGCATCGCCTGTGGGGTCGTCCACGTGGTTGCGAAGTGTCTCGCGCAGCACGCCAGCTCCTCGCACGCCCAGACCGGCAGCAACCAAGGCTCCCGGCTTTCCGCCGAAAGCGAAAAGGACCCAAGAGCCCAGCACCGGCGCTGTGGCCTCGACCGGAGCCACCAAGCCGGTGTGACGCTGATCAAGATCGGCTGCCGAACTGCCATAGGACATGCGCTGCCTGGCGAGCGCCGGCCATGTCAGGCGGTTGCGGTGCTCGACGCGAGATGCCGGGTCGTACCGGACCTGATGACCGGCCTCATCGAGCCGCCAGAGGAAGTCAACATCTTCGCCAAAGCGAAGTGTCTCGTCGAAACCTTGCAGGGCTTCAAGGGCGTCGCGGCGAACAAGTAGTGCCGCTGCCGGAGCGTAAGAAACTCTGGTGCGCGGTGCGACACGGCCCGAACGGTGGCCCATATCGAGTGAGGATCGAACCCGCTCGTACCGATTGAGCGCAGAAGCCGGCTTCGTCGACCCAGCGACTCGAGTCCGTTGGGGGTTCGGAGCACTTACTCGGGGTGCAACCGCAGCCACCGATCGCTCATCGAAATGGCCGAGGATAGGGCTGAGCCAATCGCGTGCCAGCACATCAGCGTCAAGAAACGCCACGAGCGGTGTTTCGGCGGTTCGCCACCCAACATTCCGGGCGGCGGCAGGGCCTTGATTGGACTGGAGACGTTGCAGTTCGACCCCAGGATGCGCAGCTGCGACCTCGGCGATGCGGACGGCATCGTGAGCGGACGAGCCGTCGTCGACGACGATGACCGGCATTTCCGGGTAGGTATCGGTTATTGCCGCCAAGGCTTCGTGAAGCCCATCGACATCGCCGAAGACCGGGATGACAATGGTTACCTCGCCCCGTTTCGGATATCGGGGTGCGATTATTGGATGAACGAGCCCGCCTTCAACAAGTTGCGAAACGAGCTTTTGGTTGGCGGCGGTTGCCGGAATGAGGTCGCCGGCGACAAGTGCGTCGATGAGCTCGCTGCCGACGCCGGAGAACCGCATGAGACGGAACGGTGATCCGCCGAGCAAGGTCCGCCCCTGGCCGGTTCGTCGAACATCGGCATCAAGCGCGAACCGGCCCAGGTATATCGTCAGGTCGTCGCCAGGATCGGAGTCGGTGGGGCGAGCGTTACGGCTCGCATGCGGAGTTCCGTCGAGAGAGTGAGAGGTCGAGACATCCATACCAGGGGCTGAGTGTACTGGCCGCTGGGTTGGAGGCGGTCGAACGAACCGTCCGCGGCTCTCGCTCCGAAGGGCGCTGGGCTACCGTGGCCGCATGAACACAGGCATCTTTATCAACGGAAAATCTGAAGAAGGATCGGCGGGCGACCGTATCGATGTCTTCAACCCGGCGACCGGCGACGTCATCGAGAACATCGCCGCCGGAACACCCGCCGACGCGAGCCGCGCGGTCGATGTCGCCGCTGCAGCCCAGGCGGGATGGGCACAAACGGCCCCACGGGTACGTTCTGAGATTCTCCGGTCGGCCTTTGAGATCATGATCGAGAAGCGCGAAGAGCTGGCCCAGCTCATTACGGCCGAGCACGGGAAACCCATTGCCGACGCACGCGGCGAGATCACCTACGCAGCCGAGTTCTTCCGTTGGAATGCCGAAGAAACCGTTCGGATTCACGGCTCGATCAGTCGAGCCCCGGGTGGCGACAAAAACATCATCGTGCGCCACCCACCGGTTGGCGTTGTAGTGATGGTTACTCCGTGGAACTTCCCGGCAGCCATGATCACCCGAAAGCTCGCACCAGCATTGGGTGCCGGTAACGGCGTCGTGATCAAACCGCCACGCGAAACCCCACTCACCGCACTGCACATCGCCGAACTCCTCCAGGAAGTTGGATTGCCCGACGGCCTCCTCAACATCGTCGCAGCGAAGTCGAGCGGCGACTGGTTCGACGCTGCGGTCGAGAACAAGGCAACCCGCATGGTGTCGTTCACCGGGTCGACCGAGGTTGGTCAGGTACTCCTTCGGCGCTGCGCCGACCGGGTCCTCAAGACCGTGATGGAACTCGGCGGCAACGCACCGTTCGTGGTGTTTAACGACGCCGACATTCCCTCAGCCGTTGAAGGGGCGATGACGGCAAAGATGCGCCATTCGGCCGAAACCTGCACGGCCGCCAATCGGTTCTACGTGGAGTCTGGCATCGCTCCCGAGTTCACCGAGGCGCTCGCTGCGGCGATGGGCGACATCAAGGTCGGTGCTGGCACCGATGAGTCCGTCACCTGCGGGCCGATGATCAACCCGGGCGCAATCAGCGACATCGACGCCCTCGTCAAGTCAGCAGTCGATGCCGGAGCAAACACGGTGATTGGTGGAAACGCCCTCGATGGTCCGGGCTTCTTCTACGAACCGACCGTGCTCAGCAACGTCGACCACAGCTCCCCCATTTGTAGCGCCGAGATCTTTGGCCCGGTGGCACCCATCATCACCTTCGACGACACCGACACCATGATCGCTCAGGCCAACGACACCGAGATGGGCCTCATGGGTTACGTCTTCACCGGCGATCTCGCCCGTGGGCTTTCGGTAAGTGAACGCATCGAAGCCGGAATGATCGGCCTCAACCGAGGAGCGGTATCGGACCCTGCTGCACCGTTTGGCGGCATGAAGCAGTCGGGACTCGGCCGAGAAGGCGCCGGCGAGGGCATCTACGAGTTCTGCGAGACGCAGTATATCGCTGCGTCTTGGTAGCGCCGCTAACTCTGTTGGTAGCTGGCTAGGAACTTTTCGAGGCGACCAAGAGCCCAGCGAAGCTCACTGACCCGAGGCAGGAACACCACCCGGAAATGGTCGGAAGTCGGGTAATTGAACCCGGTGCCCTGCACCATCAAGATGTGTTCGGAGCGGAGGAAGTCGAGCACGAACTGTTGATCGTCGGTGATGTTGAAACGCTCGGCCTCGATCTTGACGAACATATAGAGCGCACCATCGGGTTTCGTGCACGACAACCCATCGATCTCGTTGACCATCTCGTGGGCAACCTTGCGCTGCTCATAGAGCCTTCCGCCTGGCGTGACGAACTCGGAGATGCTCTGGTAACCGCCCAGCGATGACTGAATCGCATGCTGTGCTGGGACGTTGGCGCACAGCCGCATCGAGGCGAGCATGTTGAGTCCCTCGATGTAACCCTCAGCTCGGTGTTTCGCTCCGCTAATCGTCATCCACCCCGACCGGAAGCCGGCAACCCGGTAGGTCTTGGAAAGCCCGTTGAGGGTGAGGAACACTACGTCGTTGGCAAGCGAAGCAATCGAGGTGTGCTGCGCGTCGTCATAGAGGATCTTGTCGTAGATCTCATCGGCCATCACCACAAGGTTGTGTTTACGAGCGACGTCGACGATCTGTTGAAGCAGGCTCCGGGAGTAGACCGCCCCAGTGGGGTTGTTGGGGTTGATCACCACGATCGCACGGGTCTGCGGGGTTATTTTGGCTTCGATGTCGGCGATATCGGGGAACCAGCCTGCTTCTTCGTCGCAACGGTAATGGACCGCTGTGCCTCCGCTCAGTGTGGTGGCAGCGGTCCAGAGTGGATAGTCGGGACTCGGGATCAGGACTTCGTCACCGTTGTTGACGAGACCTTGGAGTGCCATACCAATGAGCTCGGAAACACCGTTGCCGATGTAGATGTCGTCGATCTCGACACCGGCGATACCCATGCGCTGGTTGTATTGCATCACCGCTTTCCGAGCGCTGTACAGACCCTGCGAGTCGCAGTAGCCCTGGGCAGTCGGGAGG
>CALGZB010000290.1 GCA_937934655.1 uncultured Acidimicrobiales bacterium
AGAGCGAGTTCTTTGTCTTCGCGTTCGAGAAACGCCTGGCCGCAGAACCGGGGGAGGATGTTGGGAAAGCAGACCGAGGCTTCCATGTGGTTCGCGTCCATGTCCTTGAGTCGCTCGGACTGGATCCAGGCGCCGGGACGGATGTCGTCGAAGGTCACCGGGGTGACGTCGAGGTGTTCGAAGCCTACGGCTGCTGACAGCTTGGGGAACGGGTAGACCAGGTCGTCGTAGAGCCACCAGTCGCACCACTCGCCGTCGGGTGCGCCCTTTTCGTAGCTAAACACGCCGCCTTCAAAGTTGAAGATGGCCTTGTCGCGCACTACCCGTGGCCCACGGTCCTTGAACTTGGCGGGTAGGCGGTCCTGCCACAGGTTGGGTGGCTCGACCACGTGGTCATCGACGGAAATGATTCTCGGCAGCTCGATCATGGCTTTGATAGTAGGGAGTTACGGCGAAAAGTCCCTAACTAACCGGCATAGTTTATGGCCGCGGAGAAATACTTTGGTCATCGATCCTTGTCGTAATGCTCAGCAATTCTTGTCCGGCATCGCGTACCTTGGAGGTGTGTATATCGCTGATATCTCTGCCGCTGTTGTTGCCGTTCACCGGGCTCCCGACTACCAGTTCTCCAAAGACACGACCGATTCGATCACATTGCTTGCTGGTCTGGGAGTCGAAGGTGACGCTCACCTTGGTGCAACGGTGCAGCACCGATCGCGGGTTGCGAAAGACCCGAACCAACCGAATCTGCGGCAAGTGCACCTGGTGATGTCGGAGTTGCTCGATGAGGTTCGGGCAGCGGGCCACGAGATTCGAGAAGGCCAGCTTGGTGAGAACATCACCACGAGCGGCGTCGACCTCATCGGCCTTCCCGTTGGTTCGGTGCTCCGTATCGGTGACGATGCGTTGGTGGCGCTTACCGGGCTACGAAATCCGTGTAAACAGATTCGCGATATTGGCGACGGCGTACTGAAGATGATGTTCGTGGATGGTGACAGCTACGGCCGACCTGGCGAGCAGGTCGGCCGCACTGGTGTGATGGGAGTTGTGCTTACTGGTGGAGACGTCTCACCGGGCGACGCCATCGAGATCCGCTACCCAGCGGGCCCACACACCCCAATGCAAAAGGTCTGATTCGCTTAGAACTTGCCCTGGTTCACGAGGGCTTCGCCTCTAGGAAGGGGCTCCATCGTGTCCCAATGTTCGACGATTAGGCCGTCTTCAAGACGGAACAGATCGAAGATTGCGAAGTCTTCGTCGCCGATTTGAACGAGCGAGTAGGCAACAACGAAGTTTCCTTGCGCAAGAACCTTGTAGAGGTACTTGTAGATCATCGACTTTCCCTCGGCCGCGAGCGCAGCGAGATAGTCGCCAAACCCATCAAGACCATCGGCCACCTGAGGGTTGTGCTGCACGTACGTGTTGGTCGAGATGTAGTCGGTGAAGTTGGTGCCTCCGCCAATCAGAATCTCATCGACGAAGTTCCGAACTGTTTCCCGGTTTTCGTCAGTCTTGGCGAGCTCCTCTATGTCAACTGCGCCATCGAGTTGGCTGTGGCCGGAAACGGTTTCGTCAACCCACTCGGTGATGACGTCCCAATGCTCGACGATCCGTCCATCGGCATCAGTATCGAACATGTCCATGGTGATCCACTTCGCCGTTCCGCCGTTAAGGGACTGCGACACATGAAGCCACACGAAGTTTCCGTCCTCGATGGAACGCACCACCTGAATGTCGCGCTCCGGGTTCTTCTGGAGGAATGGCTCGAAGAACTCGACGAAGCCTTCCACACCATCGCGAACCCCTGTCGAGTGCTGTGTGTAGCGGTCTCCGGTGTATTTCGTTACTGCCTCGCGAGCATTTCCGTCGCGGATACCTTCCATGTAGAGGGCAATTGCGTTTTCGAGCTTCGTTATCATTTTCCGACTCCATCGGTGAGAACTATCGTGTCAGTCGCGGCTCTCACTGTGAGACCCGACCGTGCTTACAGCTACAAACTATGATTTTGAGGCGAGGAACGGAATGACAGAACACGCCAAGTTCCTTACCAAAAACAGACAAGTAGGTTCTTTGTTCACTGAAACCCAGGTCGATGATGACAACCAGGGCGAGATCGTCGACATCGCTTACCGGCCCTCCAGTACTGGTCTCCCGATTGAGACCTTCACCCTCGCCAGTCTGAGGCAGCGGAGTAGCAGCGCCGAACTGCGTGTTCGACAGCGAATTCAGTTCGAACTGCTCATACTTTGCCGGTCTGAGCGGGCCCATCACGAAGTCGATTTCGAGGTCGCTGATCTCTCACCGGACCGCATGCTCCACATTCGCCCAGGGCAGGTGCACCGATGGGACCTTGAGGAGCCATACGACGCAGACCTGATCCTCCTCCAACCAATCCGGAGCAGCAGCAACTGGGCCCCAGGACACGACATTATCGAGATCGACCAAGGCCTCCGACAGGACCTCGAGGATGTGCTCAGACTCATGGCCCGTCACGATCGCTCGTCACCGCTCTCGGTTCGAAGTCTTCACGCAGTGCGAGCCTTGCTTGTCTCGCACCTCGGACTGGGAGCCCCTCATCAGCAACCTGCGAGCGAGCGTGATCTGCTTTACACCAACTTCGAAAGATTGTTGGGTGAGACCGACGTTCCACCTCGAAGTGTGGACGCCTGTGCTCAGGAGTTGGGGTGCTCCGCACGAACGTTGACACGCGCCTGCCACGACGCAACTGGTGGCGCTCCGAAGGTGCTAATCGACCAAGCGATCGCACTTCGGGCCCAGCGTCTACTAAGCGTTGAGAGCATTTCGGCAAGTGCGGTGGCAAGCACCCTAGGCTTCTCCGAGCTGTCTCACTTCTCGCGGTTCTTCAGTCGAGTCACCGGTGAGTCACCCTCGTTATTCGCCGGACGTTTTCCGAACCCTGGGGGGACGTAGCGCTACCTAGGGATCTCGAGCCGCTGCGTTTGGCTAGTAGGCCTCGATAACCGGCTTGAGTTCGGTGGGGGTTGCGCCGTGCAAGATGACGCCGTCGCAGCCCAGATCAAGCTGGCCCTTGATTGCGGCGACACATTGCTCGGGCGAGCCCGTAGCGCTTGGCTCGAACCACTCGTCGGGGATGAGCGAGCCAATGTGTTCAAGCTGTTCAACGGTGGCTGTCGAGTCGAAGCCGCCACGGAAGCTCGACACCATTTCGTCGGCCCGGAAGGTTTCGAGAACCGCTGGGTCCCAACCGTTGGTGCGGACCAACAAGTCGCCGTATCCCTGAAGGTACGTGGCCAGGCGGCCGATTGACTTCATCATCCGTTGGTCTTCGGGGATGTGATCGCCAATGGTGGCGAAGCACGACCAGACCTTGACGTCATCGGGGTTGCGGCCGGCCTGTTCGGCTGCCGTCTTGACCGTTTCGACGCATCGCTTGGTGGTTTCGTCGGTGAAGTAGGTGTGAAGGACAACTTCGTCGAAGGACCGACCGCTCATCTTCAGCGTGTTCTCGCCAAAGGCCACCATGCCCAGCTTGAGGTACTCGTCGAGATCCGAGTCGAGGTGGAGCACCGGGAACTGTCCGGCCGGTCCGTCGTGGTTGAAGATGACCTCACCCCGAAAGAGACGACGAAGCAGCTGGGCAGCGTCCTCCATCTGTGCAGTAGTGATGCGCGGGATTCCGTATGCCTCCTGCATCCGCGAGATGCCGCGGCCGAGACCAAGCACAAACCGGTCGCCCGACAAACTCTGCATGGTGCGGGCATATCCGGCGGTGACCATGAGGTGACGGGTGTTGTGGTTGGTAGCTGCGGTCTCGATGGTGATGCTGTCGGTGACGGCAGCGGCGGCCCCACTAAGAGTCGCCGCTTCCTTCTTGTTGTATCGCTCCGAGATGAAACACGTGCCGAGGCCCAGGGCCTCGCCATCGCGGACTTCGTCGAGCAGTTCGCGAGAAGAGTCTGCGTGTCCTGCCAGGCCATAAAACCCGAGCTCCGGAAAGCGCTGCGCCATTGTGAACTACTTTCCTGCGCCGGGCGGGTTGGTGTCGATCTTGAGGATCTTGGCGGCATTGCCGTAGAGAAACTTCGGCCAGACCTCGTCCTTGAACGGCACGTTGGCCATATCGCTCATGATGCGGTCGATCGACAGGCCCATCGGGAAGTAACCGGCGTACAGAACCTTGTCCGAGCCACGGCTGTTGGCGTAATCGATGATGGCCTTGGGGTAATGCTTCGGAGCAAAGGCTGACGTGGAGTAGTACAGGTTGGGCCACTTGAGCATCAGCTTCACCGCCAACGCTTCCCACGGCTCGCAACCATGGCGAGTCACGAAGGTCAGCTCGGGGAAGTCGTACATGACCTGGTCGATGCGCGATACCTCTTGCGGAGCAAAAGGCAGCCGAGGGCCGGGGATACCAGCGCATACGAAGATCGGCAGATCGAGCTCGACGCACTTGGCGTAGATCGGGTAGAAGCGACGGTCGTCGATGGGTACCTGCGGGTTGCAGCCCGACGGAAACGCGGTGACCGCACGGAGTGGGCTGTTCTCGTAGCGTTCCTCGATAGTGCGCATGGCGCCCATAATGTCGTTGGGGTCAACCTCGCAGGCGGTCACGAACCGGTCGGGGTAGCGGTCGAACGCCGAGTCGTATTGCTCGCCACCCGAACCGATAAGACCAACCTTGATGTTGTGGCGGTCCATCTCGCCAACGGTGACGTCGACGGGGTCATCGTCAGAGCCGTACAGCTCCTTCGGCACGTTCTTAAACATGTACTCGGCGGGAAACTCCATCTCGTCCGAGCCAGCATCCTTGGTCTGGTTGCGGATGAAGTCGTACACCGCGTAGTCCTTCTTTGGGAACCCGATCATGGTGTCGATGATCGGTTGTCCTTCAGGGATGCCCATTGCTGTCCTCGTTTAGTTGCAGTGTTTGGTGCGGGGCCGTCGAATTCCGGTGTTCCGCTCAGACGCGATCGTAGGTCGGCGGCGATCGGCGACAGAAAACGCGCACCCCACTACTCGGGCATCGCCCTGTTCGGAGGCTGTTGAGCGGTTGCGAATCAGTGGGGCTGCTACGGTCCGCGAGGATGTCTGAGTCACCGAATCCGAGAACCCTGGGGTCGCGCCTTGCACGGGCGGGTCTCAGAGCGCTGGGCGGCTGGGAGTTCGAAGGCCGGTTGCCAGAGGAGGCTCATGTCGTCACCCTCGCTGTACCGCACTCTCACAATCTTGACGGTTTGCTACTGGTCTTGCTGGCGCAATCGGTTGGTTTAAAGGCCAATTGGATGGTGAAAGATCTCTGGACGAAGGCGCCACTTGGCTGGATCACGAAACCGGTTGGGGCCGTTCCGGTCGACCGCGAAGTACCGGGTGGCATGGTGGGTCAGATGGTCAAGCAGTTCGAGCAGCGCGACGCCTTCCACCTGTTGGTCCCGCCCGAAGGGACCCGGAGCCTTACCGAGTATTGGAAGTCGGGCTTTTATCGCATTGCCATGCAAGCTGACGTGCCGGTGGTGCCGTCGTACCTCGACTACAGCCGAAAGCGGGGCGGTCTGGGCCCTGCGATCACCCTGACCGGAGACAAGAAGGCCGACATGGATAAGATTCGGGCGTTCTACGCGGACGCTGCGCCGGTTGCCCGTTCACCCAAGCAGTTCGGGCCCATCAGACTCAAAGACGAAGAGGCGTAAGGCCCTCAGGGTCAGCGCTATTTCCAGTCGGCGAGCGCGGCGGCCAACGCTGATCGGTACCGATCGACGTTGCCGAGCTTGACGGTGTCGTAGCCGCGAATTTGGTCGGCCAAGTCAGCGATACGAACTGCCTGTTCGTAGTTGTCGGCGGTGAGCTTTGCGAGCAGCGTGTCGATGAGGCCCCGATATTCGTCGATGAGCTGACGCTCGATGCGTCGTTCTTCGGTCTGGCCGAACGGGTCGATTCGGGTGCCGCGAAGTCGCTTGGTCTTTACGAGCCCAGCGAACATCTTGCGGCCGGCCGTTTCTGGCACCGCAATCTTCTTGTCGTATCCGACCACCTTCATCGACGGCGGTTGGAGCCGGTAGCTGACCTTTGCATCGGGCCCGAAACGAGCCCGGGCCTGGTCGGCGATGTCGCTCTTCATCGCGAGACGGGCCACTTCGTACTCGTCCTTATACGCCATGAGCTTGTACAGATGGCGAGCAACGGTCTGGCTGAGGTCGCTGCATCCCGTAGTTAGGCGCACTTCGGCCGAACGGACCAGTTTGACCTTGTCGGCGTACTTCTGTGCGTACTTGGCGTCTTGGTAGTCGATGAGTTCTGGAATTCGCCAGGCCAGTACATCGGCAAGTTCATCATCGGATTCGATGCTTGCGGCGATGGCTGCGGCCTTGCCGGAAAGTCTTGGTGGCGTGTCGGCGTTGGAGCCCGGGTCTTCAAGCTGGGCGAGCAAGTCATCATCGGAGGCAAGGCGGCGACCCAGCCGAAAGGCCTCGAGGTTTCTGTCGACGGCCACCCCATTAAGTTCGATGGCCTTCTCAATGCTGGCGCCACTCACGGGCACAAGACCCTTTTGATAGGCGACACCGAGAAGCAGTGCGTTGGCTAGGGGTTGCGACGAGAAGATGCGTTGGGCGATTCCGCCGGCATCAAGCCAGAGGTTGTCGGATGAACGAGTTACGGGGTCGATCGCCTGGCGGAACCGGGCGAGTTCGGGGAACCGCTCGGCACCTCGGCCCGACACCATTGCGCCGGTAGGGATAAGGGCAGATGACACGACGGCCACGGTTCGGTCTGGCGACGCCCGGTCGAGGATGCTCGGAGAGATACCGCTGACAAGGTCGAACAACAGAAGCGCCGTTGCCTCGCCGTCGCCGATGAAGTTGCTCGACTCTGGGGTGCCGCCGTCTTCATCAGGGCCGAAGATGCGGAGGTTCGACACCACGGTTCCGCCCTTTTGCGCGAGACCGGTTTGGTCGAGGCTGTTGGTTGCGCGACCGTCGAGAAGCGCCGCGGTGGAGACCACCTGACTCATCGTGACGACGCCGGTTCCGCCGATGCCGACGAACACCAGGCTGCCGCGGTCGGGGACGGTTGGGTCGGATGGAAGGTCTCCCGGTGGAACGGTCTCAACAGCTTTGGCTGGCCGGTAGGTCGGATCGATTTCGATCGATACAAACGCTGGACAGTTGCCCTCGAGGCACGTGAGGTCGAAGTTGCAGGACTCTTGATGGATCTCAGTTTTTCGGCCGAACGGCGTCATCACCGGATGCACGCTGGCGCAGTTAGAAACCTCGCCACAATCGCCGCAGCCTTCGCAGATGGCTTGGTCGATCATCACCCGAGTAGTGGGCGTGACTTTGGTGCCGCGCTTGCGGCCTCGGCGCAGCTCGGCGGCGCATTCTTGGTCGTAGATAAGCACGGTGGTTCCGGAAACGTCACGGAGTTCGAGCTGTACCTCGTCGAGTTTGTCCCGGTGTTCGACGCGGGTGTTCTCGGCCCAGTCGGCATCGGCGCCGTAGCGATCGGGTTCGGCGGCTACAACAACCGATTGGGTCACGCCTTCGGCCTCGAGCCAACGCGTGATTTGAGGGACTGGCATGTCGCCAGCAGCTTCTTGGCCGCCGGTCATCGCAACCGTGCTGTTGTACAGCAGCTTGTAGGTGATGTTGGTTCCGGCCGAGACGGCTTGGCGGATGGCCAGAGAGCCAGAGTGAGCAAAGGTGCCGTCGCCCAGGTTTTGGAAACGGTGACGGTCGTCGATGAAGGGCTCCATGCCTACCCATTGCGCACCCTCGCCACCCATTTGGGTGAGGCCAACGGTGCCGCGATCCATCCACATCGTCATTGAGTGGCAGCCGATACCGCCGCCGACCTTTGAGCCTTCAGGGACCACGGTCGAACGGTTGTGGGGGCAGCCAGAGCAAAAGTGAGGGATACGGTTGGGAAGGTCTTCGTCGTCGCCTGTCGGCGAAGAGGTGCTGGTAATGGTGACCGGGATACGAATTCGTTCGGCGGTGAGTGTGCCTTCAGGAACGATGCGGTTCAGCCGGCGCCGGAGCGGTGCAACGAGGTCGTCGCTTACCAAGGCGCCGCTCATCTTCACCAGAGGAAGGCCTTCTTCATCGGTCTTGCCGAGTACCCGGGGAGCATCGGCTCGCCCGTAAAGGATGTCGCGTACCTGAGTCTCAATGAACGCCCGCTTCTCTTCGATGACGAGCAACTCGTCGACATCGGTCGCGAATGCGGTGAGCCCGGTGGGCTCGAGCGGCCAGATCATCGCTGGCTTGTAGATACGGATTCCGAGTTCGGCCAACATCATCGACGTCAGCCCGAGCCGACCGAGCGCGTCGATCATTTCGTAGTAGCAGGTTCCGGCGGCGACGATACCGAGCTTGGCCGGGCCGGTGGCGCCGATGGTTCGGTCGAGGCTCTGCGCGGCAACAAACGCTTGGGCTGCGGCGAGCCGATTGGTGAACAACTCGGTCTCGAGTCGGAGCGATTCGGCGCCCAGAAGCTGATCGCTTTGGCTTGGCCGCCACGGTTGTCCGTCGACCTCGAAGGTGGTGGGGAGGATAGTGATGCGATCGGGGTTGGGGTCGACGGTCATGTAGCCGTCGGCCACATTGGTCACGAACTTCATGGCAACCCAGGCTCCGCAAAACCTGGACATTTCGTAGCCGAAGCGGCCAAAGTCGAGCACTTCTTGCACGTTGCCGGGAAACAGGGTCGGCATCGCCTGGTCAGCCAAGGCCCACTCGGATGCTGATGGCACGGTGGAAGACTTGTTGGAAGGGTCATCACCGGCGATAGCGAGGACACCACCGTTTGGAGAAACACCGGATGCGTTGGCGTGGCGAAACGCATCGCCGCTTCTGTCGACGCCCGGACCTTTGCCGTACCACATGCCAAGCACGCCATCGAAGGTCGGGTTGGGCTCGAGACTGGCGAGCTGACTTCCCCAGACGGCAGTGGCGCCGAGGTCTTCGTTAACGCCGTTTATGAAACGAATGTCGTTGGCCTCGAGGATGGCGCGGTTGCGCTCGTACACCTGGTCCATGCCGCCAACCGGGGAGCCCCGGTAGCCGCAGACAAGGCCAGCGGTGCGGAGTCCGGCCACCGCATCGGCACGATGCTGATCGAGAGGAATACGAACGACTGCTTCGATTCCGCTCATCGCAACCAACCCCTCGGTGGAGGCAAGTCGGTCGTTGAGGCTGAACTCGGCAGTACTCATGTGTCCCCAGTCTCTATCAGTGCTCCCATCGGCGCCAGCAGTTCTTTGTAAAGGACCTTTGAGGCGGTCGAACGGGCTGGTCGCTCGTCAAAAGTGCTGGCTGGCCGTTGCTTCACCAGCGCTCAGTGACCGGTACGGTGCCGTCGTGTCTGTGTTCCTCGGGCTGGTGACCGCCCTGTGTTTTGGTTCGGGCGACTTCTTTGGCGGACTATCCGCCAAGAAGACCTCGGTGCTCTACGTCGTCGGGTTCTCCCACCTCGTCGGGCTCGTCAGCGTGTTGGCACTGGCCCCGGTGCTTGCCGATGCGTTCACTTGGAGCGACTTCGGGATCGGCGCGATTAGCGGTGCCTTCGGCGGCGTTGGTGTGGCGTTGCTTTACCGGGGTCTGGCCCGCGGTCCTATGGCTGTTGTAGCACCACTGACGGCGATTACCTCCGCCTCAATGCCGGCCATCTGGGGCGTAACAAGTGGCGAGTCGCTCTCGGGTCTTGCTTGGGCCGGCATAGCCGTTGCCCTCGTGGCAATCGGGATGGCGTCGATTCCGAATGAGTCCGATGGGACTCCGGTGACAGCGAGAGTAGTGGTTGAATCCCTGTTGGCCGGTGTGGGTTTCGGCACCATGTTCATCCTTCTCGACGCAACCACCGATGCAACAGCGCCATGGCCGATTGTCGGTGCTCGCACGCTTACTACCGCACTGCTCATGGTGGTGATCTTCACGGTCAAACGAGAAGATCTTCCGACGGTGCGACCCGCGGCGTGGTTGATCGTGGTGACCGGTCTGTTCGATAGCGGCTCAAATGTGATCTTTCTGTTCGCCACCAACATTGGCGATTTGTCGATTGTCTCGGTTCTCAGCAGTCTTTACCCGGCCTCCACGGTGGTCTTGGCCAGGTTCTGGCTTGGTGAGCGCATGTCCAGAATCCAAGTCGGAGGCCTTGCGCTTGCGCTAGTCGCCGCCGGGCTCATCGCTGCCGGCTAGCACAAAAGTAGGAACGCGGCTTGGGATGTTTCACGAAGTCAAACTCTAGGAGTGAGCTTGCGAACGGCTCAGACCCCGCGTTCTTACTTTTGTGTGAGCTTGACCGGATTCTGGTGTGGCTCGTAGAACTGCACGATGGAACTCAAAACGATGAAGTACGAGGTTCGAGACGGTGTGGCTCACGTGCGCTTCGACCGGCCTGAGGGCGCGAACTCGGTGAACCCGGAGTTCTCCGCCGATCTCCGAAAAGTGCTGCTCGCCATCGAGTTCGATGACGAAGTGAAAGCGGCGAGCTTTACCGCCGAGGGCAAGATCTTCTGCGGCGGCGGCGACGTCAAACTCTTCGCCGAGTTAGGCCCCGACCTTCCGCAGGTTGCGGCCGATATGTTGATCGACTTTCACGGGGCGATCTACAAGATGAACCGGATCCCGAAGCCGTGTGTCGCTGGAGTCCGTGGCGCAGCCGGTGGGGCCGGGCTCTCGATTATGAGTGCCTTCGATCTCGTTGTCAGCTCCGACACGGCGAAATTTACGATGGCGTACACCAAGATCGGCATGACCCCCGACGGCACGTCGAGCTACTTTATCGCTCGCCACATCGGCCTCCGACGCATGATGGATCTCACGCTAACCAACCGCGTGCTGTCGGCGACCGAAGCCGAAGCCTGGGGTTTGGTAAACCGGCTAGTCCCCGACGACGAGGTCGATTCCGCTACTGCCGCCTTGGCCCAGGGATTCGCCGACGGACCCGCATGGGCCACCGGTCAGGCGAAACGGATCGTCTACAACGGCTACGAATCTGGCCTCGAAGAGGCGGGCGAGTTTGAAGGCGTGGCCATCGCTGCTTCCATGGGCACTGTCGACGGCCAAGAAGGTATCCAGGCGTTCGTCGCGAAGCGTCCGCCCGAATTCGGCGGAACCGACGAGCGGATGTAAGCGCAAAAGTAAGAACGCGGGGTCTGAGCCGTTCGCAAGCTCACTCCTAGAGTTTGACTTCGTCAAACATCCCAAGCGGCGTTCTTACTTTTATGGTGAGAAGTCGGTTGCTTCGTACGACTTGAGACGGTCGAACAAGTCGCGTAGTTCGTTGCTGCGGCCGTTGTCGTTGGCGAGGTTCGCTAGCTCGTGAGGGTCGGTGTCGACTTCGTACCACTCGTGTTCGTGGTCGTCGAAGGCGGCATCGACCGGCACCTGTTTGCCCATAGGTGCCTCCGAACCGTCACGTCGGATTCCGCCACCCATGCCGTAGTAGCGGGCGTACTTGGTTTCGCCGTCGAAGAACCCGCGTAGGGCGTAGCGGCTTGCGGCCAAACCGTCGGACTGGGCGGAGTCTTGGGCAAACAGCACGTAGTCTCGCACCGATGACGAAGGGTCGTCCACGACCGGAGAGAGGTCGTTGCCCTTCATTCCCGAGACGTCGCCACCGCCGGCCGCAACAATCGTGGCCGCAACATCGACGCTCGACGAAAGAGCTTCGGTGGTCGCCCCCGCGTTGTCGGTTGCCTCCGCTGGCTTCACGATAAGAGGCACACCCATGACCTCGTCGTAGATGCACGGCAGTTTGGCGCGGAGGCCGTGCGAACCGGCGGCGTCGCCATGGTCGCTGGTATACACGATCATCGTGTCGTCGTAGATGCCCAACTCGTCGAGCTTGCCCAGCAGCGACGTGAGACTCTCATCGAGCCGCTGGTGCAACCAGGCGTAGTAATCGAGCCCACGGAGCCACGTCTCGTGATCCTCGATCGAGATGCTGCCCACGAAGTGTTCGTTGTTCCGGACGGTCTGCCACGCTCGCTGGATTCCAGGCTTGGTGTCGAGATCGTCGTGGAAGTTTGCGGGGAGCTGGTCGAACAGTCGGGCGTAGTCCTCGGGCGGTGCGCTGACCGCAACCTCGTCGCCCAGCACGAAGTTCTGGATGAACTCAAACACCTTTTGTTGGTCGGGATTGTCCTCGAGGTAGCTCGGTTGGTCGATGGGGTACCACATGATGTCATGGGGGTTCACGAGCGCAACGGTGAGCATCCAGGGCTGATCGGAGTTGGCGTGATCATCGAGCCACGTTGTGGCCTGTTCGGTGATGATCGGGTCGAAGTGACGACCCGTCCAGGCGTTGCCGGTGAAGTGTTTGTCGTTGCCCTGCCAGCTGCTGTAGCCGTAGTTGGGCATTGGCGGGTTGTCACCGTGAGAGAGATGCCATTTGCCTACATACGACGATTCGTAGCCCACGTCGTTGAGGAGGCTGCCGATTGTTGGGATGGCCGGGTCGAGCTGCACATGGCTCGGGAAACTGACGTTGTTGACCACGCCATGCTGAGCCAGGTATTGCCCGGTGTACAGGCTGGCCCGCGACGGAGAGCACGGCGACGCATGCGTGAAATGGTTGGTGAACGACACACCGTCGGCGCGTAAGCGCTCGTGCGCCGGCAGCGAGACTTTGCCGTCGAGCCAGTCGTTTCGACGTTCCTCGTCGGAGACGATGAACAAGACGTTGGGTTTCTTCGCGCTGGTCACAGCCCGACTTTACGCAGCCCCTGTCATTCCCACGAAACAGTGTGGTGAAACCAGCTACTAGCTCTCGCTGTTTGGTTCGCTCTTCAGCATTTTCTCAACTTCACGCAGAACCTGCTCGATAGGCATCTTGATGTCGCTGTAAGCGCCGTTCTTGCGCCGGGGGGTCTGCTGGCCGCGCAGCGAAGCGTGCTGAAGCCCGATCGCTGCGCTCATCTCTTGGTAGCAATGGGCCAACGAGAAGTCATGGTCGAAAGCGGTGAGCTCAAGAATTTGGGTTCCCTTTGGCGAGAACAACGTGTTCGTGATTGCTGCTCCATACGGTGCAACGACAGCGCTTGCTTGTCCGAACACTTCGATTTCTTCGTCAAAGGTCATGCCGCTGGTGGTGAGATACTCGAAGTCGAATTCTCGCTCAAGAGTGGATGCCAGCACGTCCTCATCGAACATGCGACGGGTGACAACATCGCCACGACCAACGAAGAGTCGGCGATTGCCTGGTGCGAGTTCATCTTTTACGAAGAGTGACCGGACCCAGCGAATCTGCTCGGGCGAGACACCACCAATATGGCGGGTGAGCATCGCGACATGACCGACCTCAGCGGTGCATGGCTCCGTGATGACCATGTCTTCGGTAATGCCGGCGAATTCAAGCGATCGTTGCTGCCACGACTTCAAGGGTTCGCCGATGTAGACGCGCTCAACATCGATGTTGGCTTCTTGGTAATAGCGAAGCATTGGCAGCACGAGGATGAGCCAGTGGTAGTAGTTCGTCACCCAAGTGTTGGAGAGGTACGCCACGCTCGGGTAGGTAGCAACGACCGGATCGAGCTTCTTCAGCGCAACTGGAAGATGGCCGAACGGCAGGTCCTGCTGGTAGAGAACTCGTCGATCGCCGTCTAAGGCGTGGCAGTTACGGAAGGTGCAACGGCCGCCGTCGATACGAAACACCGTGGATTCTTGGTCGTACGGACGGGTCGGCATCATTGTGCCGAAGTCGACATCGAGCGCCTCGAACGAACCGGTTTCACGAATCGAATAGGCGACGTCTTTGGCTACATCAGCATTGCCGAGCGGTCGGGCGACCGGGAGCGGCAGTTTCCGGAGTGGTTGTGTGACGTCGATGATCGCCTTGCGGACATGCTGCTTGTTCAGCCGGCGCAGATCATTTGCGATCTTCGCTGCCTTGTTTGTTCCCGTCATTTCTGTTTCCTATCACGCTTGGCTTCCTGCTCTATCGGCAAATTGCGTCAGAACTGGTGGGTATCGCCAAGTGTGGGAAGGGTTGCTAGATTTCCGGCGGCGCCTGAACGATCGATCAGTAGGTGCCCGGTCAAGGAGGACCGATTCTATGAGCTCAGATGACATGCCCCGCCTCGTGACCTGGCATAACGGAGATCCGGTCTCTGGACCGTTCTCGGCCGCCGAGATGGACCGCCGTCAGGCCCTTTTGCGCGAGCACTTCGCGACCGAAGCCATCGATGCCGCTCTCTTTACGTCGATGCACAACATTGGCTATTTCTCGGGCTTCATTTACTGCTCGTTTGGCAGGCGCTACGGGTTCATCGTCGACCACGACAAGGCCACCTCTATCAGTGCAGGTATCGATGGTGGTCAGCCGTACCGCATGACCCACGGCGACAACGTCACGTACACCGACTGGCGCAAGGACAACTTCTGGTTCGCTGTTCAAGGGCTGGCCAAAGACGTGAAACGTCTCGGCGTGGAGTTCGACCATCTCACGCTCGACAACAAAGCACAGCTCGAGGCTGCCCTGCCGGGCGTTGAACTGGTTGACGTCGGCGTCGCCACGATGTGGATGCGAACGATCAAAAGCCAGGAAGAGATCGACCACATCACGCTCGGCGCCCAGACTGCCGATATCGGCGGTCAGGCGTGTTTCGATGCCATTGGCGCTGGCGTACCCGAACACGAAGTGGCATTGGCCTCGACGCAGGCCATGGTGCGCCACATCGCAAAGTCATTCGATTTCGCCGAGCTGATGGATACCTGGACGTGGTTTCAGTCGGGTATCAACACCGACGGCGCCCATAACCCGGTCACCAACAAGAAGATCGAGACGGGCGACATCCTCAGCCTCAACTGTTTCCCCATGATCTTCGGTTACTACACCGCACTCGAACGTACGCTGTTCTGTGAATCAGTAAGTGATGAGCATTTGCGACTCTGGCAGGTGAACGTCGATGTTCACGAGGCTGGGCTCAAGCTCATCAAACCTGGCGCCAAGTGCAACGACATCGCCATTGAACTCAACGACATCTATCGCCAGTACGACCTGCTGCAGTATCGGTCTTTTGGTTACGGCCATAGTTTCGGCGTTCTGAGTCACTACTACGGTCGAGAAGCTGGCGTGGAGCTTCGTGAGGACATCGATACCGAGCTGGTGCCAGGCATGGTTGTGTCGATGGAACCAATGATCATGATCCCCGAAGGACAGCCGGGAGCTGGTGGCTACCGCGAACACGACATCTTGGTGATCACCGAAGATGGCGCCGAGAACATCACCGGCTTCCCCTACGGACCAGAACACAACATCGTTCCGGCCTGACCCTCTTCCCTGCCGGCTTGCCAGGCCGATGGGAAAGCACCGCCGGGATGGACCAGCCGGTAGGCGTGCTGGTTGTGTAACCATGAGGTCATGGATCAACGGTGCGAGACGTGCAGACAGCTTCTGCCGACTCCACTCGCAAGTAGTAGTGATGCCAGGCCCCTGGTGCAGTCTGCGATTCCGAACAATGGGACCAAAGGAGAGGTGCTCAACGTCGAACTCCTTCCCGTTGGATTCGAAGCCGCAGCGCCCGACCCGGCGGTGCCCGACGAATCCGACCATGAAAGCGACAGCCAAGGCACCTCAGGGGATAATCCTCGAGTCCGTCGCCTTGGCTGGGTAGCGCTTGCCGCATTGCTCGTTGTGGCATTTATCTGGGTTACCGGACGCGATGCTGAAACCGGCCCGGTTGCCGGTAGCACCGGCGATGATGGCTCGCGGAATGTGGTTGATGAACAAGAGTCGCAGGGGCCGGATGCAACACTCGGTCCGTTCGATCGCACTGCCCCCTTTGCCGAACCAGAGGTTGTCGATGCCCAGTCAGCTGCGTTGGCTGAGCTGATCGGTAGCAACCGTCTGGCCTATCTCACGAGCGACGGAATCGTCATCGTCGACCTGGAAGCCGGTATCGCACCCACGGCAGAGTTCACGCCCGAGAGCTTCGATCCGTTCGGCGACCTTGACGAACTGTCGTCGTTCGAGCTGCTGAGCGACGGCGACAACACCTATGGGATCTCCAAGGGCGACTCCCTCACCGTGCACCGGTTCTCCAACAGTGGACGGCTTGTCCCGACAATCGACGATGGCCTTTTTTCGGTCACCAGCGACCCGGCAGAGGAATGGGAGCGTTTGTTCGTTGCCACGAGCGCCGGGTTCTTTATGGCCGACCTCGAGGTCCCGGTCGGTTCGACCTACGTGAATATCGACGGCCTCGGCACACTGGTGTCGCCACCGTCGGGTGGAACATTCCTGGCCGGCATAAGCGGCTACGAGCCCTACAGCGACCACCGCGTGGTGGCGGGTACGGCGACGCACCAGGTCGAAATCCGTTGCGACCAGACCCTTGAATGTCATCCGCATCTCATCAACCGTGAGACCGGCGACTGGGAGCAAGTTCCTGACGAGTTCGCCGGAGATACCGGCATCGTGTCGGTATCGCCTGACGGTCGCTGGATCTTGCGCACCGGCTCTGATGATGATGTGGCCTTCGATGCCGACACGGGCGGCTTCGCCCGCCTCGATGGCCGGCCCAAGGGTCCGGTTGTTTGGGCTCCGGATGCATCATTTGCGGTGTGGTTCGACCCGCTCTCCAACGAGCCGCTCCTGCAGGTCTTGTATCCCGAGCGTCGTTCATCGGAGACGATCGATCTCTCCGAACTCGGAGCGGCCGACCGGGCGGGTTCCGCGGTGTTGGTGTTCTCATGAGTCGAACCTGTGCAACCTGCGGCCAAGACGTTGCGAGTGGCGATCCGGGCGCCGGCGTTGGGCACGAGGTAGCTACCGACACCGAGGCCGTTGCTCACGGCGACGTCGTTGCAACCAGACCCCGTCGACAACGGGTCCTTCCGTTTCTGACCCTGGGTGTTGTGGCGCTCGCTGCCGCTCTGTGGTTTATGTCCAGTCGTGGTGGCGACGAGAACGTGGACGATGTTCCAGTCCCTGTCGATGAGGCTGAACTGTCCGAAGTATCACTTTCGGTCATGGAGACCCGCGAGGTAACAGCGGCGAGCGGCCTGGGTGGGATGGCCTCCTATCTCTCCAACGAAGGCCTCGTGCTCCTCAACCTTGAGTCAGGCGACGCGACGATCTTCGCCGTCCAGGCAGAGCCGGTCGGAATGACTGGCCGTCTGCTTCTGACCTCGGCCGATGACAAGACGTACCGAGTCGACACGCAGAACCCCCAAGCACTCACTACCCTCTCGGCTTTCGGCTCAGCGGCACCGACCAACATCTCGCGAATCGTGCATCTGACCTTCGAACCGTCCGGTAGTCCTGGCCGTCTCAGCGCAACCATCATGTCGCTTGATGGTGGCATCATCGGTGAAGCCTTTCTCCTCCCCGTCGGAAGCGGGCTGGCGACTATCGAACATTTCGGCATGGTGATGATGCCGGCAGATGGCGGAACCTACGAGTTCACTCGAGATGGACCGAACTTGCTTTCAGAACATCGGGTCGTTGCCGTCGCGGACGACGTTCGCGTCGAGGTGCAGTGCGATGAAACGCTCGCTTGCGCGCCGTATCTCGTCGACGAGGCGCGAGGTGGGACTCGGCCGCTCGATGAGTTCGCGAGTCGTAGCGAGTTCTCGCTTTCACCCGACGGAACTCGACTGCTCTCCTTCGCCGACGGTCAACTTCTGGGTAGAGAGCTCGACGATTCATCTCCGATTTCGATCGGTTCGCCCGAGTCCGATGGGCCGGCCACCTGGTCGCGTGATTCCTCAAGGTTCGCGTGGCTGAGCGACGACGGGCGGGTACTCAACCTGGCTGACCAAGATGGCGTCGAGATGGCTCGCCTCGACCTGCGTTCACTCGGTCTCCCCGCGGCAAACCGTCCGACGTTGGTGCTCTCCAGCTAAAGGAGCATCGGCGGCAGTGTCAGGCTCAGGCCGGAGCAACCCGGTTGCGCCGCTGGTTGATCAAGAGGAGTCCAGCGACGACCGGCAGGATGAGGGCAGAAATGCCTGCCCAGTGGGCGAGGCCGTGGTAGCTGCTGAACTCGACGACCGCTCCTGATACCAAACCAGCAGCTGCGCCACTGCCGACCATGATGAGGTCGGAGGCGCCCTGAGTGGTGGGGCGTTCCTCGGTGGTGAATGCGGATGTGAGCAAGGTGCTTCCGGAGATCAGACCACAACTCCATCCGAGTCCGATAAGGAACAGGCCGACGAATACACCGAGGCGGTCTTCGGCGTCGGTGTGGCTGGCAATTTCGGCGCCGATGAATAACAAGATGCCGCCGGTGGCGATGACCGGTAGCGCTCCGGCCCGGTCGACGAACCATCCGACAACCGGCGAGAACGCGTACATGCCGACGATGTGCAGCGAGATGACGAAGCCGATGATTTGCACTTCGTGGTTGCCGTTCTCCATATGGATTGGCGTCATGGTCATGACGCCGACCATGACGGCGTGTCCTGTGGCCATTGCAAGCACAGCGAGTCGCGCCATTGGTACCGACCACAGCTTGGCGAACGATTCGGCAATGCGAGTCTTGGGAGCGGCGCGGTCCTTAATGCCACCAGCGGCGACGAGTGGGTCGGGCCGAAGAAGCCGGTCGGAGAGCACTGCTGCGACGACGAAGCCGAGCATGGCCAGCACGTAGGGGCCGCTTCGTTCGGGGAGCCCAACGGCAATTCCAAGATCGGTGACTGGTCCGGTTGCCAGCGTGGGCCCAAGCACCGAACCAAAGGTTCCTGCCCATACGAGGATGGCGATAGCGCGAGCCCGGGCATCGTCGCGGGCGAGGTCGGCCGCGGCGTAACGGGCAGTGAGCGTCGTGGCGCTTCCTGCACCCATCAAGAGTGCGCCGATGACCAGCAGGGGGAAGAACTCGATGATCGATGAGATGAACGCAATGAGCGCGCCGACGGCGGCGACGATCCACCCAATACGTAGGCCAGGACGGCGCCCGACCTTCGACATATAGGTGGTGATAGGCACGGCAGCGACGGCTGCCCCAACCGTGAGGCACGCCGCTGCGAACCCGGCCAACGTTTCGCTACCGGTGAGATCCTTCGCGAGCGGCGAGGTGACCGGGAAGACGCCGGCCGAGCTCATTCCGGCCGGGATGACCGAGACCATCAGAACGCCAATGGTTCGCTTCTGAACGGCGGCGTGCTCGTCGAGCGGCAGGGTGAACTCGGTTTCGGGCACGCCGAAGGCTAGATCAGCTGCTTCAGATTCACGATATGAGTTTCGCCAGCTTGTGGTGCTGCGGGCTACAGCGTGGCAGCGAGATCGGCGAGTGCGGTGTCGGCATTAACCTCAATGGGGTCGCCGTGGCCGACGAGAAGCGTGTTGAAGCTGAGACTTGCCAGCGTCTTTACCGACTCGAGAGCCTGGGGTGTATCGGCATTGAAACGCTCGCTCCCCAAGACGACGCCGCCGTCTTCGGTCCAGACGGCATCGCCGGCGATGAGGATGCTTGCGTCGTGATCGATGACCGCCAT
>CALGZB010000291.1 GCA_937934655.1 uncultured Acidimicrobiales bacterium
CTTCAACGTTATTGTTCCACTGAATCACTCAACCAAATTTCTCTCTCTTCATTCAGGAAGCAGCACAACCCCACATGACAACTGACCAGCAGGCCCTCGAACAGCAGGCCATCAACGTCATCCGTGGCCTTTCGATGGACGCACCTCACGCCGCTTCCTCGGGCCATCAAGGCACCGCTATGTCGCTGGCACCAGCGGCGCACGTGCTGTGGACCCGGGTGATGAACTACGACGCCTCCGAGCCGTCATGGGCCGACCGCGACCGGTTCATCCTCTCCCCTGGACACGCCTCGATCCTGCTGTACTCGATGCTGCACCTGACCGGTTTCGGACTCACGCTCGACGACCTCAAGGCCTTTCGGCAGTGGGATTCGCTTACCCCGGGCCACCCCGAGGTCGGCCACACCGCCGGCGTCGAAGTAACCACTGGCCCGCTCGGCCAGGGTTTCGCCAACGGCGTCGGCATGGCTATCGCCGAAGAATCGCTCCGGTCCCGCTTCGGTAGCGAGGTCTGCGACCACTTCATCTACGGCATCGTCTCCGACGGCGACCTTGCTGAAGGCGTCAGCCACGAAGCAGCCTCGCTGGCCGGCCACCTGGGCCTCGGCCGTCTGATCTACCTGTACGACGACAACCACGTGTCCATCGACGGACACACCGAAATCTTGCTCAGCGACGATGCCGGCGCTCGGTTCCGCGCCTACGGCTGGGATGTCAACGAAATCGGCGAGGCCGGCGAAGATCTCGATGCTCTTGAAGCTGCATTTCTGCAGGCCAAGACCGTTACCGACAAACCGTCGATCATCATCGTCCGGACCTACATCGGCACGCCATCGCCCGATCACACCGACGACCCGCACGCTCACGGCTACGTGTTCAAGGACGACCAGATCGCCTCCACCAAAGCGGCCATGGGGATGCCCAACGAACCGTTCCATGTGCCCGGCGAGGTGCTCGACTTCTACCGCGCAGCCGGAACACAGGGCGCCGCAGCTCGAAAGGCGCAGCAGGAAGTAGCCGCCGCCTGGACCGGCGATCGCGCCACATACGACGCCTGCATCAACGCCACCGGTATCGTCGACTGGGCCGCCGACCTTCCCACCTACGACGTCGGCGAAAGCATTGCTACCCGCGTCGCTGGCGGCAAGGCCATGGACGCAATTCTCGATTCGGTGCCCGGAATCATGGGCGGCGGTGCCGACCTCACCGGCAACACCGGAACCAAGATCGACCGCGGCGTGTTTAGCGCCGAGGACCGCAGCGGCCGCCAGATCTACTTCGGAATCCGAGAGCACGGCATGGGCGCCATCATGAACGGCATGGCCCTCCACGGCGGCTGCGTCCCGGTTGGCGGAACGTTCCTCGTGTTCAGCGACTACATGCGGGGCGCCGTGCGACTCGCCGCCCTCTCGAACGCAAAGTCAATCTTCGTATGGACCCACGACTCCATCGGTGTTGGCGAAGACGGCCCAACCCACCAGCCGGTTGAACACGTCGCAGCGCTTCGAGCCATCCCGAATCTCCGGGTCATCCGGCCGGCCGACGCGAACGAAGCGTCTCAGGCATGGGGCGTAGCGGTTGGAAGCGACGGGCCCACAGCGCTCATCATGAGTCGTCAGAACCTTCCCGTTCTCGAAGGAACGGCCAGCGGTGAGTCCGCCAAAGGCGGTTACACGCTGGTCGACCCCGACGGACAGCCCGACCTTGTCCTCGTCGCTACCGGCTCCGAGGTGCACAAGTGCGTCGAAGTCGCAGCTGCGATGAACGCCAGTGGCACCAAGACTCGAGTTGTTTCGCTTCCCTGCTGGGAGCTTTTCGACGAGCAGTCCGCCGACTACCGCAACTCGGTTCTGCCCAAGGGCGTACCAACGTTGGCCGTCGAGGCAGGCAGCACCATGGGCTGGCACCGATTCGCCGACGATGTTATCGGCATCGACCGCTTCGGAGCATCAGCGCCGGCCTCGCGCATCATGGATGAATTCGGCATCAGCGTCGACAACATCACAACGCGAGCCACCAGCCTCCTCGGCTAGATCCTCCCGCTAGGCTTAACCGGGTTCGCCTGTAAACCCAACTGTGGCATCTTCGCCGCAAGGAGCCCCCTGCATGACTCTTCTTCACGACCTCAACAACGCTGGCCAGAGCCCGTGGCTCGACAACCTGCGCCGCGACTGGATCGAGAACGGCGAGCTCAACAACTGGCTCGAAAAGGGTGTTCGTGGCATTACCTCGAACCCGTCGATCTTCCAGAAGGCCATTAGTGGCAGCGATGACTACACCGAGCAGTTCGCTGCACTTCTCGCCGAGGGCAAGACCATCGAAGAGAGCTATTGGGGTCTCGTGACCACCGATATCGAGAACGCGCTCGCCATCACCCGCCCGGTGTACGACGAGACCAACGGCCTCGATGGCTACGTGTCGGTCGAGGTCGACCCGTCGCTCGCTCGCGATGGCGAAGGGACCGCAGCCGCTGCTCGAAAGCTCGACGACCAAATCTCCGAGCCAAACCTGTACGTCAAAATCCCCGCCACCGACGAGGGCACACCGGTCATCGGCCAGATGATCGCCGAAGGCCGCAGCATCAACGTCACCTTGCTGTTCGCGATCGATAAGTACCAGGCGGTCATGGACGCCTACATCGATGGACTCGAGAAGCGAGTCGCTGATGGCGGCGACATTTCCGATGTCTCCTCGGTTGCGTCGTTCTTTATCAGCCGCATCGACGTTGAGGTCAACAACCGTCTTGACGCCATCGGAACTCCGGAAGCCCTTGCTCTGAAAGGCAAGGTCGCTATCGCCAACGCAAAGCTGGCCTACCAGGCGTTCCTCGCCACGTTCAGCGGCCCTCGCTGGGAAGCCCTCGAAGCCAAGGGTGCCCGCAAACAGCGCGTACTTTGGGCGTCGACCTCGACCAAGGATCCGTCGTACCCCGACACCCTCTACGTCGACACACTCATCGGGCCCGATTCGGTCAACACGCTGCCCGACAAGACCATTGCGGCATTCCTCGAAGGCGGCACCGTCGCCCGGAC
>CALGZB010000292.1 GCA_937934655.1 uncultured Acidimicrobiales bacterium
GGCGACAATCGAGCCCAAAGGCAACCGGCTGGCGAAATGGTCGAACGATCACCGGGTGCAGCGCTTGGAAGTATCGACCCATGCGGGTAGCACCAACCCCGGAAAGCCGGTTGCGCAGATTCTGCAGGCCACAAAGAGCCCGCCGACTGAGGTGTTGGCGTTTCTCAATCAAGGTGCGGTGGCCGGGCGATTTCTGCGAAAACTCAAGATCGATCGCGGGTCGGCCACGGTGCAGCTAGCAAGCGGGCAACTAGCAAGCGAACAACTAGCAAGCGGGCAACTGGCCCGCAGCGACACGAAGGCCAGCTCCAAAGGCGGACGCCACGAAGTCCTTCTGACGGCGACACTTTTCACCGTGTTCCCGCTGCTCCGAAAGGTCGCGGTGCGGGTCTATCCGAGCGCGTCACAGAACCTGACGATTATCGACGTGTTGCCCCTGCGTTCGGTGCCCGGGTCCACGAAGTGGTTTATCGCTGCCGGAGTAGCAGCGGTCACCGAACTCACCGACCGGATCGAAGCCGAAGCTTCAGCGACAAACCCTGAGTAAGGCTATTTCGAGCCGTAGTACCGATCGCCGAAGTCGCCCATGCCGGGAACGAGGTAGCCCTCGGGGCCAACCGAGTCCTTGCTTTCGATGGTGTAAATCTCGACATCGGGGAACTCTTCGACGATCTGGCTGATGCCGCCCTCGGATGCGATGAGGGTGAGGAACGAAATATTGGTGACGCCAAATTCTGTCATCCGTTGGATGCATGCAAGCGCGGTCTTGCCGGTTCCGATCGCTGGGTCCAGCAGGAGAACGCGGCTGGTTTCGACCCCTTCAGGAAGCTTGAGGTAGTACTCGACCGTCGCCCCCATGCGTTTATCGTGGTACACGCCGAAGTGTCCGGCATGACTGTTTGGCAGCGCCTCCATTGCGGTCTCGAGCATGGCGGCGCCCGAACGCAAGATGGCGATCGGCGACACGATGCCGCTGAGGCGTTGCACCTCAGTCGACTCGAGTGGGGTGTCGATGGTTGCTGTTGTTGTTTCGAGGTCGACCGTTGCGGCATAGACAAGTTGGCGCGTCAGTTCGGCAACCGCCTGTCGAAAGATCGGGCTCGGTGTTGTTTGGTCGCGAACGAGACTCAGCGCATGCTGGGCGAGTGGGTGTTCAATCGTGTGGACATTGCCCATTGGAGTGCTCCTTGGAGTGCTCATCGATGTTCTCGTTCCCTTTGAAGACCGTCCATTAGAAAACCGTTCCATCACTTTCAAGCCGCAGCGGCGGCGTACCCGCAGGGTCGCGGGCAAAGGCGAGTTTTCGACCAGCGGCCCACGTGCCGCCTTCAAGGATTTCGGCCAGGGGCATGTCGGGACGGTCGAGTTGTGTACGAACCAGCGCGGCGACTTCGTCGAGCAAGGTGATGGTGCACGCCCGCCATTCGACGATCAGTTGGCTACCGGGCTGGTGACTCAGCTTGGCGTGGTCAGGGTTGCGCAACGACAAAACCCCAGACTCAAGCAGCAGCCCGCCATTTCGATATTCGGGAAGGCCGGTCAGCTGATCGAGGCCCGTGACCTCGATCCCGCTTCGTTGGAGAGTCTCGACAAGGGAGTAGCTAAGCCATTGGCTGAGCTTGTGAAAGGGCACGATCGATGCGAGGTCGTCGCCGTCAGCTGCGAACGGTGCGTACACCCAGGCATCACCGAGACGGATCCCATCGCGTTCGAGACGGCTCGGCCAGATCGGGGCCAATACATCGAGCAGCAGGCCGAGGATGGCTGATGCGGCAACCGACTCTGAGTCGTCGTGAAGTAGCTGGTCGACCAGGTCACCAGGACGGCCGGTTGGAAAAACCTCGGGCCGGTCGGTCATGGCGTTGCCGAGGCTTTGCAGAACGAGGAGTCGTCCCTCGACGCCGACGAGCGGGTTGTCGTCGGCAACTTGAAACCCCGAACACAGCGATGCGTTACTCAGCGTGGAGAGCGCCGCGGCATGAGTTTGGGTTTGCCCGTCGGTTGCAAATGCTCCATCGAGGAACATGGCAAGACTCGCCAGCCCAAGCCCCTCGGATCGGCCGATGGCATTGGTGGCACCGTCGGGGAGGTAGGCCCAGTCAGGGCCGGCGCCAGCGTCGAGCAGTACCGACGGAATCACCAGGTCGAATCCAATGCGTGCCGCCTCAAGAGGGTCGGCCGATTCCATGAGTGAAGCGAGTTCGGCCTCGAGCGTTGTCCCGGGCGAAGAAAAGTGGCGCCAACGCGAGTGATAGGGGATGTCGAGCGTCGGGTAGTTCGAACGGGTGGTTTGCACCACAAGGTCGGCGCAATGGTCGAGCCGTTCGTCGTGCAACGCAAACAGTCCGCCGCCATCGCGCACATGGGTGGTTACCCGGGCCGACTGCGAGCGGACAGCCTGAGCGGTCATCAGGTCGGCAGAGGACGAAGGTGTCATTGGTGGCACGTTACGAATCGAACTCGCGGCCAACGACCGAATCGAGGTCGTCAACGACCTCTTCATCGGTGAAGTAGCCGGCTGCCTTCTTTGCTTCGATCTCGACTTGGGCGTCTGCGGGTATGAGTTCGGCGGGAAGGCTGAGGCGGTTGCCAACCTCGATACCGCTGCCGACGATTGCGTCGTATTTCATGTTGCTCATCGAGTGCAGATTATGGATGTTCTGTATTCCAAAAAGGTGGAGCACATCGGGCATGAGTTCCTGGAATCGGGCGTCCTGCACTCCGGCGACACATTCGGTGCGCTCGAAGTAGGTTGCGGCGCTGTCGCCACCGTCTTGACGCTTGCGGGCGTTGTACACCATGAATTTGGTGACCTCGCCGAGCGCTCGTCCTTCTTTGCGGTAGTAGACCACCAGGCCAACGCCGCCCCGTTGTGCGGTCCGGGCAGCATCTTCGATGGCCCAAGTGAGATACGGACGACAGGTACAGATATCGGATCCGAACACGTCCGAACCGTTGCATTCATCGTGGACTCGGAGCGTGAGCTCAACCTCGGGGTTCGAAAGGTCGGCAACGTTCCCGAACACGTAGGCGGTTGTGCTGCCGATCGGAGGTAGCAGGACTTCGAGGTCGGGCCGGGTAACCAGCTCGGGATACATGCCTCCGGTTTCCATATAGAGAACCCGGCGAAGATCGTGTTCTTCAATGCCAAAGCGAGCCGCCATCGACGGAAGGTGCCACACGGGATCGATTGCAACCTTGGTCACGCTGACGTCGGCATTGCCGCCAACAAACTCATCGTCGACTTCGAGTCGACCCTGCCGAATTGCATCGGCAATTTCGGGGAGCTGAAGATGCGCTTGGGTTACGGCGATTGTGGGCTGGACGTTGTAGCCCCGGTCGAGCTGCGGGCCGAACCACCGTTTGATTCCGGCTCCCCACGGGTCGAGCGAGACGATCTTTCCGGGGTCGCCCCACGAAGGCTGTGGCTCGATAAGGGTTGTTGGTTCGGTATCGGTCAGATCGGGTCGATGGTCCTGCGGAAAGGTCCCCTGGGCAATTGAAAGCGCTCGGTAGATGGAGTAGCTGCCGCCATGGCTACCGATTGCGTTGCGATCTGCTTTGTCCGAGATTGTGCCGACAACCGGACCACGCTCGACCGGATCGGACGCTCCCCAGTTGATCTGGATGAACCGCCCCGACTGGTGCGCGGTATGCGATGTGAGGACGACATGAGGATCCACGATGCGGTGCTTCAATTCTGCGGTGGCCGCAGTTGGAGCACGACCGGTCCGCTGGTTGAAAGAGCTGACGCTATTCCAGTCGGTTGAGCCTGTCGAAAAGTTTGGGTTTGGCCGTTACAGCTCGGAGGCGATTTTGCGGGCTTTCGCGGTGGCGATCGTTTTACCGGGACGAGTCGGGGAGAACATGAAGCCGCCGATTCGCTCGTTGGTCGGGGCTTGGCCCCGAACGGGCCGTCCGACCTCTATTGGATCCTCGAGCACCACCTCGACGGCGAGCCCAAGGGCGCCTGCGGTGAGATCGGTGACGGGCGTTTCCTGCGGTGCGGCGCGAAGCATCCGAATTTCGCGGCGGCGAAACAGGACGGGCTCGGCCAACGAAAAGCCGTCGTGGATGACCATGCCCGCTGGAACAAAGACCGCCCACCGCTGGGTGAGCACGTGCAGTGCTCGAATCGCGAGACCGGCTAAGCCAAAGCCGATCACCGAGATGATCGCTCCGAGAACCCAGCGTTCGGCGAGGAGAAGCAGCGGTCCGATGAACAATCCGCCGGCAGCCGCAGCCCACGCAAGGGGGAGCGGAGCGACCAGCACCGGGCCTGGTGGTTTCAGCGGCGACCGCCACTCGTCGCCATAGGAGTTGCCGTTGATAAAGAGCTCGCCAATAGGGGCGGTCATGGACAGCATGGTTGCCGCCACGGCTACGGCGGTACCCAAAGCGATGAGCGCGCCGCTGGCGTCGCTGTTAACCGCCGCAAAAAGAACCGCAGGTATAGAGGCTGGCACCAGCACCCGAATGGCGGTGAGGGTCTTGTCGATCGGAACCATCATCGCCAGAAGGGTCAGGGCCCAAACCGCCCATAGCGCCAACGATGTGCCCGTCTGCAGAAGCGATGCGCGCTCGGCTAGCGCATCGGCGAACACCGGGCCAGCGGTAAAGGGAAGGGAAGCCCAGGCCAGCCGAAGGGCCCAGGGAGCAGCGCTATCAAACACCGAGCGATCAGACATCAGAAGAAAACGTGGCACACCCCCTGCTGCTTCGCCCAGTGCTGCGCGAATATGATCCCTTCTGTGACTAGTGACCCTGCCGCCCCAGCCAGTACTCGTCAACCAAGTACCGACCCCTCCGAGAGGGTGGCCCAACTGCGAGAACAGATCTTGCGGCACAACGAGGCCTACTACGAACACGATGCCCCGGAGATCCCCGACGCCGCCTACGACAAACTCGTCGGCGAGCTCCGTGACCTCGAGGAGCAACACCCAGAGCTCGCAACCGACGACTCGCCAAGTGTCACGGTAGGCGGCGCCCCGAATCAACAGTTTGCGCCGGTTGAGCATCGCCAGCGCATGATGTCGCTCGGCAACTCCTTCGACGCCGACGAGCTGATCGAGTGGGCAAAGAAGTTGCAGCGGGCCCTCGATGGTCAGCCGGTTCCGCACTACGTCTGCGAGCTCAAGTTCGACGGCCTAGCGGTTTCGATTCGTTACGAGAACGGCGAACTGGTGCAAGCCGCCACACGAGGCAACGGCCGGGTCGGCGAAGACGTCACCCACAACGTGCTCACGATCGCCGACGTGCCCCACAAACTCAGCGGCACCCCTCCCGAGGTGCTCGAGGTTCGCGGCGAGGTTTATATGTCGCTCGCCGACTTCGCAGCGCTCAATGAGGCGCAGGTAGCAGCGGGGGAGAAGACCTATGTGAACCCGCGCAACACCGCAGCCGGTTCGCTTCGGCAAAAGGACGCCACGGTCACAGCAACACGGAAGCTGTCGTTCTGGAGCTACCAGTTGGGCGAGGTTGTGGGCGGCCCCGACCTCGCTTCCCACAGCGACACGTTCGAGTACCTTCGATCGCTCGGGTTTCCGGTCAACGATCATGCGCGGGTTGTTGAAACGGTCGACGAAGTCTTGGCCTACATCGCCGAGTACCAAGAGAAACGCCACGAGCTTCCCTACGACGTCGACGGTGTGGTGGTGAAGGTCGATTCGCTGGCTTTGCAGAACACGCTTGGCTTTACGGCGAGGGCTCCTCGTTGGGCTACCGCCTACAAACTTCCGCCCGAGGAACAAACCACCACGTTGCTCGACATCGAAGTATCGATCGGAGCGGGCGGTCAAGCCACACCATTCGCTCGTCTCGACCCTGTCTTCGTGGGTGGCTCGACGGTCGCCACCGCAACCCTGCACAACCAAGATCAGGTGCGGTTGAAAGATGTCCGGCCCGGCGACACCGTCATCGTTCGAAAAGCCGGCGATGTGATCCCTGAGGTTGTTGGGCCGGTGCTGAGCGAGCGTCCCAAGGGGCTTCCCGAGTGGGTGTTTCCTACCGAGTGCCCGGTGTGCGATACGCCGCTCATCCGTCCCGAAGGCGAAGCCCGAAATCGCTGCCCCAA
>CALGZB010000293.1 GCA_937934655.1 uncultured Acidimicrobiales bacterium
GACGAAGATGAAGCTGAAGACGGTGCGGAAGCAGCTATCGATGATGCTGCCGAAGACACTATTTCTGAAGACACGGCTTCTGACGCTCCGGCCTCAATCGATGATTCGTCCGAAGAAGAGTAAGCGCAAGCTTCCTTCGACTGACCTCCTCTACTTCTCCCTCAGGTAACCCCTATGGGTACGTCGCGCCATGCGCGGCGGATCCTCAGCCTCTGGGAAGAACTCATGAGAACAAAACAACACCAGGCCAACGTCGACGACCGGGGCGCGGCGAGCCTCTTTGCCATCGCCCTTCTAGCACTGGTGATGGTCGGCGCACTTCTCACTGTTGCGATTGGTGAGGTTGTGATCGACCGCGCGCAAGCTCAGACAGCCGCCGATGCCGCGGCACTCGCTGGTGTTGTCGAGGGTGAACAAGCCGCTCGGAAATTCGCTCAAGCCAACAATGCTGAACTTGGTGCGTTCACTGCCTTTGGCTCCCGAGTTCGGGTGACAGTGCAGGTTGGTCGGGTTAGCGCGACAGCAGTGGCTGAGCGGCGAGAACGGGTAGTTTGGCCGAGCGACTAACGAACTCGGGCCCATGCCACGAAGATTGGGTGTCGAGGTGCCTAGAATGTCTCAGTGTCCCCACAAGACGATCCGTCATCCGACAGTAATCCAGCCGACGTCTCCGACGAGACGATTCAGACCGCTGTGATCACCGATGATGGTCCCGACGGTCCAGGTGACTACGACGACTTCGCCGACCTGGCAGACGATGGCGATGATTTGGCCGCTGCTACTCCGGTAGCTGATCCTCAGGACGTTGCACTTGAAGAGAACCTGGCACCGGCAATGCCAGCGGCCTCCGATCCGTACCTTCCGCCCGATCTGGTCGAGCCGGTGGTTCCCGCAGCCGCGCCGCTTCCCGCGAACAAGACGCCGAGCCCAACATGGCGCGACCGGCGAGCAGCTACCCGGCTTCGTGCTCGCAAAGTCCGTCGCCTCATCCGCCACATTGAACCGTGGTCGATGCTCAAGATCTCGCTGCTGTTCTACTTCTGCCTCTGGATCATTCTCCTTGTCGCTGGCGTTCTCCTCTGGGGCGCAGCCGTCAACTCAGGAACCGTCGACAACATCGAGAACTTCATTCGTGAGCTCTTCGCTCTCGATACCTTCGAGTTCAACGCCGACGAAATTTTCCGGGCCAGCGCCCTTGGTGGCCTGGTCATGGTGGTCGCAGCGACCGGATTCAACGTGCTTCTTGCGGTGCTGTTTAACCTCATCAGCGACCTCACCGGCGGTGTGCGAATCACCGTCGTCGAGGAAGAATCCGCTCGAATGTTTGCTCGTCCAGTGAAACGCACCAGGCGAGAACGAAAAGGTCAGTAATCTTCTGTTGTCTCCGGGGTAGTAACCAACCCCTAAGGGACGCTACCTTTGCGTGTTCCGGGCCTATAGCTCAGTTGGTTAGAGCGCACCCCTGATAAGGGTGAGGTCGTTGGTTCAACTCCAACTAGGCCCACTGAAACGCGTCGCCCCCTTTCGGGGGCTTCGGCGTTTCTCAGAGTTACTTTCGCAACTCCCAGTCGTTCGCTTCGCTTCTCGGCGGAGCGTTCTTCGTTTTACGACCCAAACGAACTGGTCGAATATCTGGCTGCCCCAGCAACCATCTTTTCGACCAGAACACTGACTTCTTTGTTCTGGTCGCGATTTTGGTTGTCCCAGCGACCACTTTTTCGACCAGAACGTTACCTGGGGATTCTTACGTTTTTGCAGGCGAGTTGGGTTGGGGGTCGCTTGTCTGGGCCGAGGTTTATGGCCTCTACGCAGATTCGATGGCGTCCCTTGGGCACTGGCACGGTTATGGCGAAACCATGGCGACGGGAGAAACCTGGGAACTCGTCAGCGATGTCGTTTCGAATTCTCTTTGCTTTGCGAGTGCGCACTGGCTCGCCATCGACGGTGACCCTAATCCGCACCGGAGTCCGTGTGCGGTTGGCATCGATCGCCCAACCAACCACCCGAACCGAGTTGCTACGTCTCACCACTCGGTCCACCGACCCAATAGGGGCGGCTGCAGGCGTGATTCGCAAGATCTTGTCGTTCGATCCGTTTGCTGTGGTGAGCAGCAACGAACCCTCGGTCGCAAGCATCGGCGTGCGGAGACGGCCATAGGTGCTGTTGAGTTCGGCCGAGAGGTCGAGCCCAACGACTGTGCCGCTGCGATCAACCGAAAAGAACCGCAGGCTCTGGGCTTTGAGGGCGGCCACGGCAAATGTTCCGTTTAGGAGGCCCCAGTTTGAACCCTTGATGAAGACACCACCCGAGAGTGCGAGGGTTGATGCGCCCGTCGACCACTTCGCATCGACCGCTTCGGGGAACTTGACCTTGTCAGTCATCGGGACTCGCTCGTTATAACCAGGACCTGGGTCCCACCCGTAGTTTCCTCCGGCAACCAAGAGATTGAGTTCGTCGTCAACACTGGGGCCGTGCTCGACGCTCCACATCTGTTTGGTACCGGGTCGCAGATCGAGGCCCTGAACGTTGCGGTGCCCATAGGTGTATACCCGTCGGGTGTTTGCGTTCGTCGCGTTCACAAACGGATTTCCGACCGAACCATCCCCCGTGGCCGGGTCGACGCGAAGGACTTTGCCCCCGAGCGATGTGAGATCTTGCGGAGTGGAGGCTTGTGCAGCATCACCTGTGGCGATCCACAGCTGGGCGTCTGGTCCGAACCGGAGTCTGCAGCCACCGTGGCGACCAGAGGCGAGAGGGATTCCTGCAACCAACGGGTCGGCGAAGCGCTCGGCCGAGCGGTAGTCGGCCGACAGTGTCCAACCCACGACCTCAATGGTCGGCCCGACGTGCGCTTGGCAGGTGTAGAACCGTCGCGTTTCATCGAAGTCGGGGGCAAGCACCAAGCCCAACAGCCCGGATTCGCCGGACACAAAGAGATCGCTGAGGTCGGCGTCGATCTGCTGCACGTCTCCCGCCGGGGTGCGCAGCGACAATCGACCGCCTCGTTCGGTGAACAGTATGGAACCGTCGCTCGTCATGGCGAGATCCCACGGAATGCTCAAGCCCTCGGCGAGGACCTCAACTTGGAGGCTTGGCGGCAAGCTCGAAGGGGGTTGCGCACCAGCTGGTGACACGAACGAGGGAATCAGCATCGCAAGGGTGGCGGTGAGCGCTACCGCCAGCACGCTTCTCCGTTTGGGTTTCATCATGACCAGCTCCTTGGTAGAAGACTTCACGTCGAATGCACCACTACCGTAGGCGTCGGCCGCTGATTATCGCCGCGAAAAGGGTGAAGTGCCGTCCCGGCTTCGCCAGGCAATAGGCTAGAGCGTTCAGGTTTCTTCTTCGTAAGGGTTATGTATGGCTGGTGGACTTGTCGGTCTTCTTGATGATGTTGCGGCGCTGGCCAAACTAGCTGCCGCCTCGGTAGACGATGTTGGTGTCGCTGCCGCAAAGGCCAGCGCAAAGGCTGCTGGTGTCGTCGTCGACGACGCCGCCGTCACACCTGCCTACGTGCAAGGGTTGGCCGCCGACCGCGAACTTCCCATTATCAAGCGCATCGCCATGGGCTCGCTGAAGAACAAGCTGCTGTTCATTCTCCCCGTCGTCCTCGTCCTCACCGAGTACGCCCCTGACGTCATCAACGTCATCTTGATGTTTGGTGGAGCGTTCCTCTGTTACGAAGGCGCCCACAAGATCATCCACTACCTGCAAGGCCACGAAGACACCGACCACGATCTTCCGGCGGTAATCAAGGGACCCGAAGCAGAAGAAAAGACGATCTCGGGAGCTATTCGCACCGACTTCATCCTTTCTGCCGAAATCATGGTGATTTCGTCGAAGGGGCTCATCGAACAACAGGAGGGAATCGAGACCGGCATCGTTCAGCAGGGGTTCACTCTGGCTTTGATTGCGTTGCTCATTACGGTCGTCGTCTACGGCGCTGTCGGCCTGATCGTGAAGATGGACGACATTGGCTTGGCAATGACTCGGCGCGACGACGAAGCGTCAAAGAAGACGGGCACGGCACTCGTCGCCGCGATGCCGATCCTGTTGAAGTGGCTCACCATTATCGGAACTGCCGCAATGCTCTGGGTGGGTGGGCACATCATCTTGGCCGGCACCCACGATTCGCCGTTCAATTGGAACGGGCTCTACGGACCGGTTCACGACCTTGAAGAAGCGTTGGGCGACGTTGGTGGCATTGGTGGGCTACTCGGATGGCTCGGCAACACGGTGGCATCAGCCATCCTCGGGTTCATTGTTGGTGCGATCATCTTTGGCATCATCACGCTGGTAAAAGGCAAAGGCGATAGCGACCACGGTGAGGCGCACGCCGCCCATTAACACCAAAATCTCGTGACTTCACGCGACAGATTTTGTCGCGCTGTGACACGAGATTCCGGTCTTGCCAGATGCAGGTCGGGGGTCGCGTCGTTGTACCGTCGCGCGTAATGAACGTGATGTCGGTCCCCCAAGGCGAATTCAAACTCGCCCGCTATCCAATCCGTCCCAAGGAACAGTTCCGCGCCTGGGATGCGGCCGATGAGTACCTCCTCGCTGCGGTTGCCGGTGAGGCCGACGCACCAATCGAGACGCCAGAGTTGCGGGGGCGTAACGTCATCATCAACGACTCCTATGGTGCTCTCAGCGTGGCGCTGAGCGAGCACCAACCGTCGATGGTTACTGACTCGTATCTTTCGATGGTCGGCGCAACGCAGAACATGATCACGAACCGGTACACCGACGCGCTCGATTCGCGAAAGAGTACCGATGAGCTGCCTTTTCCTATCGACCTGGCGCTTGTGAAAGTCCCGAAATCTCTTGGACTTCTCGAACATCAGCTGCATCAGATCCGTCAGGCCGCACACCCGGGCACCGTGGTTATCGCAGCTGGTATGGCTCGACATATCCATACCTCGACGCTTGAGATGTTCAGCTCGATTCTTGGACCCACGACAACTTCGTTGGCAAAGAAGAAAGCCCGGCTGATCTTTCCGACGATCGACTTCGAGCTCGAGGTCGGCGCATCACTGTGGCCAAAGTCGTTTACTACCGATGACGGCCTGGTGGTGCACAGCCACGCTGGCGTGTTCTCGGCTGGCAAGCTTGATCCGGGTACGCGGTTCTTTCTGGAGAATCCCCCGAAGATTGGCGAGGGTGCCCGACTCGTCGACCTCGGTTGCGGAAACGGTGTGCTTGGAACCGTGTTCGCCCAGCAGGACACCGACGTGGCTTTTCTCGATAAGTCGTTCCTGGCCTTGGAGTCGGCAAAGGCAACCTATGAGGACGCCTTTCCCGGTGGCGAAGCCCGTTTCGTTGCCGGTGATGGAGCCGACGAACTCTCGGACGACTCGGTCGACATCGTGGTCAACAATCCGCCATTTCATGACGACCAAGCATTGGCCGAAGCGACCGCTTGGAAGATGTTTAACGATGCCTTCCGCATTTTGAAACCAGGCGGCGAATTTTGGGTGGTTGGCAACCGACACCTCGGTTACCACGCGAAGCTCAGCAAGCTTTTCGGTAGCCGCACGACGGTCGCGAGTAACAACAAGTTCGTTGTTCTCCGGGCCAAGAAGCCATTGCGCTAACCGGCGACCGCTTCAATACCCGGGGGCTGTCTGTGCGTCACCTGAGGTTTTTGAAACCCGAGGCGTGTCATTGCGCTGAGGTGAGTATCCTCGCAGGCGGAGAGATGGCAGAGCGGACGATTGCGATGGTCTTGAAAACCATTGGGCCTTCACCGGTCCCGGGGGTTCGAATCCCCCTCTCTCCGCCACTCTTTTACGTCGCAACCCTCAGCGCTAGGTAGCGTTCGCGGCGCCGAAGGTCACTTCGCCGCCGCAGACCAGGGGATCTTTGATGAGTTGTCGAAGCGACATGCCGAGTCCGTAGGTAAGGACTCGGCCTGGCAGGGAGACTGCGATGAAACAGCCGGCGGGTTCGTCGAGTTCGCCATGCCCGGTTACCGAGCCGAGTTTGCCGTCGGCCACTAGCTCGCGAATCTCCATCGAGTTGGGTTCGACGAGCCGAGCTGTTGTTTGGAAGTGCACGGTTGAGGGCGGACCCACAGGAACGCGTCGGACGGGAACGCAGACTGCTGTATGAGCGTCGGCTGCGATGTTTCGGGCCTTGCGACTGTTGCGCATCGTATGGAAGTACAGCGTGTTACCGACGAGCTCGTAGAGCACGCCGGCCACGTGTGGTCGACCAGCGGGTGAGGTTGTGCCCACCGTCGCGAACGAGCGCTTTGCGAGGATGCGCCGCACCGCATCGGGGTCGGGTCGATAGCTCCGGTGGTTCTCGGCGGTCGTGGGTTGGGTTTGGGTGGTCATGTTAGTTGTTTGCATATCGTCCAGCATGAGGATCAAAAACTGGAGTGTCTATGACTAAAAGACCGGGATTTGCTACTATTCGTCCACAGACTGTGGACAAGGGGGTGGATAACTAGCACACTGAGACCATGCTCGATAGTCGAACAGTGCCGCCGATAAACGAAGCTCTGCGGTTCGTGCAGATGAGCGGCATCTTCTATTGCCCGTCGGAGTTGACCGAGCCGTGGGGACTCACCTTGCCTCCAATGGACAACTGCATGTGGTTCCACGTGGTGACCGAGGGAGAGTGCACGATCGAGGTTGAAGGCGATACTGCCCGAAAGGTACGGACGGGCGACTTAGTGCTTGTTCCTCATGGTCATGGGCATCGAGCCTGGGGCCGAGAGGAAGCGCCGACACCGTTGGTGTTTGATCTGCCGCATGAGTATTTCGGGGCGCACTATGCCGTGTTGACTCACGGAGGCGGAGCCGACAGGGGGGAGAGTGGCGGAGCCGACAGGGGGGAGAGTGGCGGAGCCGACAGGGGGGAGAG
>CALGZB010000294.1 GCA_937934655.1 uncultured Acidimicrobiales bacterium
GGCCGCAGCGACCCGAAGATGTTCGGTCAGGTCGGGCAACTGTGCGTGCGCGTTGAGCCCGCTTGTGGACGGCATCACATAGACCGGTTGGCCGCCGACGGTCTCTGGCTGCCACCCGGCCACAGCCTTCTTGTTCACTGCGGCCCGCCAACCTGACAGCCCAACGAAACACACAACCTCTGGTTGGTACCTCGATACGAGCTCATCGAGCACGGCGAGCCCCTCGACGTACTCCTGCGCGTCGAGCTCGGAAGCCTTCGAGGTAACCCGGGCAACGAGGTCGGTGAACCCGACCCTGTGGTGGGCTAGGGCATGGGCCGGATCGCGGTCAACCGACACGATCCCAGCTGCGAGGGCCGCAGGCCAGAACCGGTTTCCCGGTCGGGCATAGGCCACCCCCGACTCTGCCGACGACGGGCTCGGGTTGAGGCCGCAGAAAAGAAGTACCAGACCCGAACTGACCGAATCGGCGAGGGGCCGCTCGCTTGCCTCAGGTCTACCCAAAGAAGGACGTCTGGAGCTTCCGCATGCCGTGGAGCCACTTCTCGTGCGCCGATGCTTTGGTCTGCATGAAGCCAGCCACCTCAGGGTGGGGGAGGATCAGCAGCTCCTCGGCGGCGAGTCCGGCGATAACGGCGTCGGCAAGTACCTCGGTCTCGATCATGCCGTGCGAGACCACGTTGGCTACCGCCGGGTCATCCGAGTCGGTCATCGGCGTGCGAACGGCCATCGGGCAGAGGCATGACACCTTGATGCCGTCAGCGGCGTGGGTAATCGACAGCCACTCGGCAAGGCCAACGGCGCCAGCCTTGGTAACCGAGTAGGCGGCATCGCCAAGGTTGGTGAGAAGTCCGGCAGCCGATGCGGTGTTCAGGAGGTAGCCGCCGCCACGCTCCTTCATTCGAGGGATGAGGATTCGTGCGGCGTAGACGTGCGCCATGACGTTGACGCCCCAAATGGCCGCCCACATGTCGTCGTCAGCATCGATACCCATCCCGGTTCCGATACCGGCATTGGAGCAGAACAGGTCGATGGGGCCAGCTTCGGCTTCGACCTTGTCGATAAAGGCGGTGAGCGCAGCAACGTCGGAGACGTCAACCACCTCGCCGATAAAGCCGAGTTCCTTCCCGACGGCGACGACATGGGGATTCATGTCGGCCACGGCCACGTGAGCTGCCCCTTCTGCTTTGAAGCGAGTTGCGAGCTCGTATCCAATCCCCGATGCGCCACCGGTGACCACTACAACCTTGTCGTTTACCTGCATGCGCTCACCCTAGGGGGCGTTGACGCGAAGCCGAAAACGGCGCGAGGAACGCGCAAACGGCGGGAACGAGAGCCGGGGAGCGGGTGGCGACTGGGTCCCATGACCTGCATCGATGGGTACTTCGACCATTTTCGCCCTATCCGCTCTCATTACGCCAGCGCGGTGAACTACTGTGGTAATCGAACCGGTGTGCAGACATTTAGCGTCTGTACCTGTACAGCGAGGTGAAGCAATGACTGGACTTATCGAATTTGAGACTGTTGCTGAAGCCCTCGCACTCATCGACAAGGGTCTCGGCGATCTACAAAATCGCAACCTGGTGACCACCGATGAGATGTCAGATCTTCTTCTTGACGTCCGCATGATCCTTGCGGCTGCCGAACAGAGCGTTCCAAGTGACGCCTCACAGCTTGAAGAGCCGCTCGCAACGAGCTGACTACTTCCTAGCGATTTCTAGCGATTTCTAGCGATTTCTAGCGAAAGGTCGCTACCTCCGAAACGGAGGCGACCCCAGCGGCCATGCTCGTTTGGCGAGTTTGCCGAGCGCAATTCCAACGACTAATCCACCCGCGACGTCGGTCGCGTGGTGGATTTTTACGTGTATGCGGCTGTAGGCGACGATCGCGGCAGCGGCGTAGTAGACCGGCGTTCCGCCGGGATGTTCATCCGACAGGATTGCAGCGGCCATAAACGCTGACGATGCGTGCCCGCTGGGAAAGCTGCTGGTCTTTGGTTGGCGGAGGTGAAGCGGACGCTCGCCCTCGAATTCAGGGCGTTCACGTTTAAAGAGCGACTTCACGAATCCGTTGACAAAGGCCGATTCGAGGCCGAGGGCCACACTGAGCCGAACGGCGATTTCAGGATCGCGTTCGATAAGGGCGCGGGTAACGCCGAGGACGTGCCAGATCTTGCTCCAGTCGCCCCATTCTGATGCGGCATAGAAGAGGCGGTCGGCAGCGGGGACGCCCCGAAGGATTTCGGCGACGGACTCTACCGATTCATCAAAGCTGGGCACCCGATAAGTGTAGAGGCCGCGCTTCGGCTGCGATTATGCGGCGATCGAACTCGTGGCGCCCGAGGACTGGAGCTTCCAGCCCGGAGCGAGGCTCTCTGAGGCGATTTGCTCGTGGACTCGAGTGATGGTTTCCGGGTCGATGCTGGTTCCGGCTTCAAGCAATTTGGGAAGCTGGTAGAGAAAGATCACCAAGCTGTCGAAGCTTTGTCGGGGTGCATTGCGGCTCACGACGACTGACTCGACGTTGGGAGTCGGCATGACCGTATCGGCCAAGCTGGCTCGGGTCATGCGGGCAAGCTCATAGGCGCCTTCGGCCGCACCGGTGACGCCGCCAACGTCTCCGACGACAACAAAGAGCCCGGCCGTCGACACGACGAGGCGAGCATCATCGCGGACAGCACAGAGAGGAAGGTTTGGAAGCTCACCGAGACGAAGGTCGAGATGGGCGGCGGTAACGGGTTTCGCCATAGCCTACGAATCGGCCATGAGCCGGGAGGACTTAACAACTATTCCTAGTATCGGTAGTGTCTGGATATGGCTCCTCCTCCGATGATTACGTTTCTCGATCCTCGTTCCGAGCCCGGTGCGCCGGTCGAGCAGTACTCGCTTGGTATCGATGTTGCCGCAGCGCCCACGGTTGTTGGCCTGGTGGCCAACGGTTTCCCCGACTCCGAGGAGTTCCTCGATGCCATCGAGGAGGTGATGGCAGCGGAGTTGCCCTCGGTGACGGTGAAACGGTGGAATAAGCGCAACGCCTCAGCAACGATCTCCGATGAGATGCTCGATGAGGTGGTGGGCGAGTGCCAAGCGGTCGTTTCCGCCTATGGCCATTGAGGTAGCTGCACCACCGGCACCGTGCGTGACGGAGTAAAAGCAGCCCGACGAGGCGTTCCTGCCGTGGCCTTGGTGACCACCGAGTTTTGGGCGCAGGGCGATTTCATTGCCCGTTCTGTGGGGCTTCCCGATGTACCCCGAGTGGAACTTCCACATCCGGTGGCTGGTTCAGGCGCAGCGAACCTTGCTGCAGTTGCCAAGCAAACGGTGCCGCTTATCGTGGCTGCCCTTCGAGGTGACGCATGAGCATCGCATCGACTTCTTCGACGGAACTCTTTGCCACCGACGAAGCCGCAGCGGTGGAGAAGCTCCACGAGCTCGGATGCACCGACGGGCTTCCCGTTATCGTTCCAACCAGCGAACGAGTTGCCCGGATGGTGCTGGCCACGGGCTACGACGCCGATCTCGTTCTTGGCGAGATGGGCCCCAACCTCGGCGAGTGCTCCATCGAAAAGGTGGCGGCCGCCGCAGTGATGGCGGGATGCCTTCCCGACCATGCTCCGGTCGTCATCGCTGCGGTGCGAGCCGTGCTCGACCCCCGTTTCGACCTCACCGAGATGCAGGCCACCACCCACGCCATCGCCCCACTCATTGTGGTCAACGGACCAGCCCGAGACTGGTGCGGGCTTCACGGCGGGTTCGGCGCACTTGGTCCAGGCAACCGAGCCAACGCATCGATTGGCCGCGCCCTTCGTCTAGCGATGATCAACATTGGTGGCGGTCGCGCCGGTACCTCCGACATGGCGCTACTCGGTCACCCCGGCAAGTTCACGATGTGTTTGGCCGAGGACGAGGGAAACAGTCCGTTCGAGCCGCTGCACGCTGAATGTGGGTTCGATGCGTCGCAGTCAGCGGTAACGGTTCTCGGCGTTGACTCACCCCAGTCGGTCATGATCAACATCGATGCCGACGACCCCACGTGTGCCGACCGAATGATGCGGTCGTTTGCCTCGGCGTTCAGCAATGTTGCCGCTAACAATGCCAGCTTGCGCGGCGGCCAAGCTGCCCTTGCCCTCAACCCGGATCACGCGGCGTTCCTCCACGGTCAAGGCTGGACGAAGGCCCAGGTCCGGGAGCGAATTGCCGATGAAGCTGTGGTTTCGGCCGAAAGGCTTGCGGCATCGGCCAGCTACTTGGGCCGCAAGCCTGAGGTCGATTGGCAGCTTCCCTGTTTCACGAAAGCCGAAGACCTTCTGGTGTTTGTCGCCGGTGGTGGCGGGTTGTATTCCGCAGCGTTCCCGAGCTGGTGCGCTGGGCCTCACAAGAACCAAGCGGTGACCGCTGAGGTCGAGGTCGGTCAGTCCTGCGAGATCCCTGGTTTCGCGACCTAACCGAGCCGCGCTACTCCCGGTAGGCGCCGGGCGAAGTAAAGAGGTTCTTGCGCCAACGTTTGGGCGTGAGAACCACGGCTCGGGGGTAGTCCTCGAACAACCAGCGAGCGAAGTTTCGTCGCGTCCAAGAGGTTGCGCCGGCGATCTTCACCGCGACATCGGCGCCAAGCGGGTACTGGAGCACCTTCGATAAGGCGGCGGCCATATGGTGATCGGCAACGAGTTCGCCTCGAACCTCGTCGACGTAGCGGCTGGCAACTGCGGCGGGTGACCCTCCGGCGATGATGCTCTCGGCAGCCTGAATTCCGGTGAGAAGCGCTTGCCCGATACCTTCGCCTGTCATCGGGTCGGTGGCAGCAGCGGCGTCGCCGACAAAGAGTGTGCGTCCGCTGGCCAGCTGAATATCGGGGATCCGGGCCGGGATAGGCCACGCTCGATGCGGAGATTCTGGTGCAGCGTCGGGGCCTAAGACCGCTGCGATGTGCGGCCGCTTAAGCAGATCTGGCCAGATGGTCTTCATGTCTCGGGTGGCAATATCGCCGCCCCGAAGGATCCCGAAGCCAACGTTTGCGCGGCCGCCGCTCAGCGGGAACGACCAGGCGTATCCCGGGAGAAGGTCGGGTTCGAACCACACGTGCAGGTTGTCGGCCGCGGCCGGCCCGACATCGACAAAGTACTGGCGGAAGGCATGCCACTCGCCGAGGTAGCCGGGGGTCGCGACCCCCAACATCTTGCGAATCGGCGACCACATGCCGTCGGCAGCGATAACGAAACGAGTGCCGATCGGGCCGAGGTCTTCAACATCGACCACCAGGTGATCGCCGTTGCGCTCGATGCCGCGACAGGCGTGGCCATCGTGGATGGTGACACCCTCTCGCCGAGCCAGATCGACGAGGGCCATGTCGAGATCGATACGTTTCGCGACCGCTCCGAACGCACCAGCATCGCGGGGGAGCGGAAAGGTAACGGTTGAGCCACCAGGCGCGGTGACCAGAACATCGTGAACCGGCGCCCACGATTCGACGAGGTCGGGGTTGAGCCCCAGGTCGTCGAGTAGGCGGAGTGCAAGTGTGGTGAGTCCGTCGCCGCAGAACTTATCGCGGGGGAATTCGGCCTTGTCGACGACGGTGACGTCGATGCCAGCACGTTTCAGGGTGAGCGCTGCGGCGATGCCAGCCGGGCCGGCACCGACGATCAAGGCATCGAGAACGGGTCCGATTGGTGGTGACGTGTCGCTATTGCTCGCCCTGCTTGACGTGTCGCTTCTGCTCACCATGTTTGACGTGTCGCTTCTGCTCACATAGTTAGGCTAGGTCGAGAAGTGTGCTGAAGCTGGTGCTCAATGCGTTGTGGAATACGTCACCGTCAGGAATCGCTGCGGCGTCCATGGCGATACCGAGGTAGACGTTGTCGGTGTAGCTCAGCAACGTGATGTTTACCGCAGACCCACTGACCGGGCCGAAGGGGAATTGGCTGACCACGGGAACCCCGGCCAGATAGACCGGGATGGGAACCCCGGGCACATTGCTGGTGGAGAAGTCGATGCCCTTCATCGCCTTCTCGAACAGGCCAGTCGACAGTCGTTTCGGAAGCCGGCTGAGCACGCCCGCTGCGGCTTCGTTGAGACCGATCGACGGGTCATTGCGAGCTTCGGCGACCAGTTCGTCGAGATGTTTCATGAGCTTGAGTGGGTCATCGATGGTCAACGGCACCTCGAGTCTGATCGGTGCAAAGCTGTTGGAGGTCGCCGAATCGCCCTCGGACCGGGTCGAGATGGGCATACCCATCCGAAGCTTCTCGACTGGCGTGGCGTGACCATCGTGGTAGATCTTCATGGCGCCGATAACGCCAGCCACGAAGGCGGCGTTAAGTTTTGAGCCGGCCACGCGGGCCGCAGCTTTGAGGTCGGCAGCGGGCATCGCCAGAGTTCGAAAGTCGAGCTCGGTCGATCGGCGTGACATGAGCGGGCTGAGCGGCTGATTGGCAGGGCGAAGCGCTTTGCCCATGGACGACGCCGTTTCGGTCACCGCCTTCGCTCGCTCAGCAGGGGAGTCGGGGAGGGCTCGCACGGCCTTTCGGGTTTGGCGGAACGACTCGGCACGACGCTCTCGCTCATGGGCGACGGCCTGCACAACTCGTTCGGACTGTGTCTTGGGCTTGGCCTTCGGCGCCGCTTTTGTCGTGGCTTCCGGTTCGAGGCCTGGTTCGAGGTCGAACAGTTCAAGCATGAGTTTGATCGTGCCGAGGCCATCGGCGATGGAGTGATGCAGCTTGCTGATGAATGCTGCTTCGCCCGAGTCGAAGTTGGTGATGAAGACGAACTGCCAGAGCGGTTTTGACTTATCGAAGGGTCGTTCGGCAAGGTCCTCGACGATGAGCAGAGCCTCGTCGATGGAATTGTGGGTGTCTTCGAGCTTGATCCAGGTGACGTGATCGGCGAGATGAAAGTCGGGGTCGATCTCCCATCGGGGTGGCGCAATCGACACCGGGTTCGCAACAACTCGCTGGCGGAGCCGAGGTGCGGCGATGGTGACGTTCTCGATTTGGCGTTCCATCGCCCGCTGATCGGGGGCATGTTCGAGGATTGTCATCGCCGTGATGGTGCTCTTCAGCAGCGGGTTCCGCTCGACGATCCACATGAGGTTGTCAACGTCGGACATCCGCTCGCTATCGATGCTGGCCTCGCTGTCGCCGTCTGATTCGTCTCGCTCTGCTCCGTCGCCCTCTGCTCGGTTGCTTGTCACCATGCCCCATGATCGTCCGTCGATGAGCGGAAGTAAATCGGAACGACGGTTATGGGGTGGAAGTGGCTGGAGGAGGTTGCGTTGCGGGCGGCTGGGTTGCCGGTGGTTGGGTTGCTGGTGGTTGCGTGGCGGGTGGTTGGGTTGCTGGTGGTTGCGTGGCGGGTGGTTGCGTTGCCGGTGGTTGGGTTGCCGGAGGCCGTGGCTTCTTCGTGTTTGGCGGAGTCGTTGCCGGTGGCTGTGTGCCAGGGGGAACCGTTGCTGGCGGGATAGTGGCTGGCGGCACGGTAGCCGGGGGAATTGTGGTCGCCGGCGGACGCTCGCTTTCGGGCAGCGACGACTCGCCGTTGCACTTGATGCCTTCTGGGCGATACACGGCATAGACCACATCGATGACGGGATCGCGGCCGTCCAGATACGTCCGGGTACGTTCGGTGTTCACCCGGGTGCACGCCACCTCGACAGCTCCCGTCCATTGTCCTGTCTGCTCACCGGATACAAACTTGGTGCTGTAGAGCTTCACCGTGATGCCGGCATCGTCGGTGACGGGCCAAATCATAACGCCGTAGGGCGTGTTGTTGGTGATGGCCAGGTCGATTGCGCCATAGGCCAATGTGGCTTCCCGGCCATACGGGTATCGGCTGATGTAGATCGAATGCGCCCGATAGTCGTCGATATCGAGACCGCCGAAGAACGCTGCATTAAACAACGTGGTCGCATATTGCGAGATACCACCACCGATGTCGTCTTTGAACACACCATCTTGAATCACGCCAGCCGAGACGAAGCCCTTGTCGCGAGTTCGACGACCCACGAAGTCGTTGACGGAGAAGGTGTCGCCCGGTTCAATGATGACACCTTGCGTGAGTTCGGCGATGCGTTGGATGTTGGTGACGCGAGCCTGACCGGCCGTGTAGTTGGTAGTGAACTCGCCGATGACTTCGATGATGCCGAGATCGGTGAGGAACTCTTCATCCCGATCGAGTCCGGCTTCGCCGAGTGCCAGATTCACCATGGACTGCCCCGCAACCATCGCCTCAAGAATCCGCTGGGGACTGCTGTCGTCGCAGCAGGCGGTTCCAGGGACTCCAGGCACGACGGTGGGTACGTCGTCGATGACGTCGATCGTCGCGTCGGTGCCGCCGCCGCCCGCCTCAGGAAAGGCGAACCGCAGTGAGTTCATGACGTCGGTGTCGTTGATGGTGAAGCTGGGGTTGCCGACCCGTGTCTCCAGGTCGAGCCACGACCGAAGGGTGATCGGCGAGATGGTGATTTCCTGATCTTCCAGGGTCACCGTGAGCGGCTTGCTGGTGATGGCGTTGGCGATCTGGACAAACTCGAGGACCTCAGCATCAGAGAGTGTGGGGTCGAGCGGCACCGGTTCGATTTTCACCGAGAGATCGGTACCGCCCAGGTTCTCCTCGAGTATCTCGACGGCCTGGTCGACATCGAAGGCCGTGCCAGAAACGCCCGGTTCGAGCTCGAACGTGTCATCCGCGAGCACCATGAGCGGTTCTATCGGCGGTTCGCCTACTGGCGCATTCGAGATGAGCGTGGTTCGGGCGACATCACGGTCGAAGTTAAAGCGCGGCGACACCGTGACGGGCGAAAGCCAGCCCTGAGTCCAACCGATTGGGCCACCACGCTCGACCGCAAGAACCGCCTGCTTGGTGGCCTCGGCATCAACGTTGAGTCCGAGTTGTGCGAAGCCAACCGGCACGGATTCGTCGTCGACGGTCACGTCGACGCGAAGTTCGGAGTACGACGCGGCGAGCTCATCGACCCGGCTCGAGACGTCGTCAGCGGAGAGTCCGCCCATTGAGCCGTCGACATCGACTGCGTCGGGCACCGCCAATTCAACACCGCGAGGAACGCCGTCGCCGCCGAGTAGGACACCGTCGATCAACCAGCCGCCAAGCCAAAGCGCCACGATCGCGAGAAGGGCGCCAAGGGACCACTTGGCGCTCTTTGGAATCCAGGTCTCCCGCCTCTGGCTGCTCATGTCTGGCTTGTGGTCTCCGTTATCAAAACAGTTTCAGCTCGTTGGACTCGATGCCCCGGAGCTCGTCGTAGTTCACGACCTGCCAAGAGATGTCTCGGTCGGTGGCCAAGACCTTGGCCTGTGGTTTGATCTCCTGCGCTACAAACATGCCCTTTACCGGGCGAAGTTGTGGGTCGCGGTTGAGAAAATCGAGGTAGCGGGTGAGCTGTTCGACGCCGTCGATCTCGCCGCGGCGTTTGATTTCGACGGCGATTGCGATGCCATCGGGGGTCCGGATGAGGAGATCGACCGGACCAATGTCGGTGGGGAACTCTCGACGGACGAGCCGGTAGCCCTCGCCGAGCACCTCGGGGTTCGCAGCCAGGAGTTCTTGCAGGTGCGCCTCGACGCCATCCTTCTGCAAGCCCGGATCGACGCCCAGCTCGTGGCTGATGTCGTCGTAGAGCTCATGGATGGTGATGGTGAGCTTTTCGCCTTTGGGGCTCGTGACCGTCCACACATCGTCTTCGATGTTGAGCCGGTTCGGCGCATTCATCCAGTTGAGCGGCTTATAGGCGCCGCCGTCGGCATGGATTGCAACGCAGCCATCGGCCTTGACCATGATGACCCGCTTTGCGCTGGGGAGATGGGCAGTGAGCCGGCCGTCGTAGTCGACGGTGCACTTAGCTATAACGAGTCGCACCCGCCAATAGTAGGTAAAAGGCGGGAGGATCTGGAGTCGGGCTAGCTGCCCTCGAGGGCTTCAAGCCGTTTGGTCAAGTCTCTCACCTCGGCGCGCAGGCCCTTGATGTCTTTGTTGGTGTTACGCACGGTCGAAAAGACCTCGCCGTCGGCAACATCTCGGTCGACCAGCGACATCGGGGAGATGATGGCCCCGTCGCCAATTGTGGTTCCGGCAAGTACGACCGATGGGCCAGCGATAAAGACGCCGCTTCCGACCTTCGTCGGCTTACGGACGATATCGGGACTGTTTTTCACGTTTGCCATCTTGCGGTTTTGTTTGTGGCTGCTGTGGGTCCAGAGAAAGACGCTTAACCCGATTGAGGTATGCGACCCAATCTCTAGGCCGCCGGAGGCATCAAGAATCGCGCCCTCGCCAATCCAAACGTTGTCGCCGCACTTGAGATTCTCGGGCCAGATGATTTTGGCGTTTTCCCGAATTCTGCAGGTCTCGTGGAGCCCAAAAAGCCTGGCTCGTTCCTTGTCGGACAGAACGGAGGACATTTGGTGCCGAAGGATTTGGCTACGAAGCTCGGGGTCTATCTCGTCGTCAAAAAGGTCGAATGGACTTGGGGTTTCCATCGGGGCGTATCTCCTTCGGCAGGTTGAAGAGTGTCTCTCGCTCTCCTGTCGGCCGAAGCGGGCACGATACTAGTGACGCAAGCGTTTCTTTATGAGCTCATTGCGATCTTCTCCCGTAGTCTCCGCACGTACTGCAGCTGGGAGTTGGAGGACACGTACTCGTCGAGGTCGAAGTACTCCTCGATATGAAGACCAGAAAGTTTTTCTGTCAGTCCGTACCGCTGCTCAAAGGTTTCCTCTATGGGCTCGTTGTCATTGCCTTCGAACCCGACCGTGTGGTGAATCAACCGCCCAAAGGACTTCTGGACAAGGGCCACATCGGTATCGGATTTCAAGGTCGCACCACCGAGGTGGTCAATGCGAACGCCGATTGGTGGCATGCATCGCGACATCTCGGCCAGAAGGAACCTTGTAGGGAGGTAGTTGGCGTCGGCGTCCTGTTCGAGAAATCGCCGGGTCCGGTTTCGTTCGAGCTCGCCGTTCTTTGCGTTGAAGAACTGGTGATCGCTTATGCGGGTGAGGACGTCGAGATGGCCGCGGGATGCAAAATGCACGATGAGCGGTTGATTGCGAAAGTGCGATGGATCGCGCAAAAGCACTGCGTGCTTGTGCCTCGCCGGGATTTCCAGGCCCGAGGCGAGCATGTTCTTGGCGTCGACATTGTGGGAGTGCACGCCTAGTCCGGTTGTATCGCGACGACGCACCATGCTCTTGACGTGATCGGATGCGTGCGCTGTTTGGCTGCTGAGGACATCGAAGGTTCGTGCGTGAACGTACTGGTTTGAAAAGAGGTTTACCCACGGAAACTGGACCTGGCCGATGTCGTCGGGGACTCGTTCGAGGAAGTTTGTGATGGTGCCGGAGTCGGGGAGGTAGAGAAACTCGTCGAGGTCGATGACGAGTACCCAGTCCTGCTCTGCGTTCGGGAGAAAGCGGTTGTAGCAGCCAATCTGCCAACCCTGCTGGAAGTCGTCGAATCGGTAGAGATCGACGAAGGGGCGAAATTCGCTGTTTTCTAGCTGTCGGCGAATCGTCGGGAAATCGTCGTCGGTGCTGATGAGGTGGATCCGGTCGAACCCGAGGCCAAGGTGATATTCGAACCATTCTTCCCAGTAAGGCGCCTCGTTGCGAGCGATCCCAAAGAGCGCGGTGCTTTGCTGGCTTCGGTCGGGCATCTCGATCTAGGAGTCCGGCGCCATGATCGTGCTTCGTGACTGGAGTAGTTGGTCCATATCGACCTCGGCCCCGGATCTGGCCCACGGCGGGACGAAGACCGTGGCCTCCGACACCATCGCAGCGCAAAGTGAGAAGTGCCCGTTTCCGAGGACCATCCGTCGAGCGCCAGCGAGATAACAGAAGTCGTCATCGATCTCATCGTTGGAGCGCAACTGCACGTCAAGGCCCGCCGCCACGAGTTCCTCGATGATTCGGGCGACGGTACTCGTGGCTTCTGATATTTCGGACTCGACCTGGGCGCTTTCCCGATGTTTCGCGACGTAGAGCGCTCCAAAGTGGATAGCGGACACGATCGTCAGCCGTTCGAATCCTTCAGCTGTTCTCATTTGGGTCAGGTAATCGACGAAGGTCTCGACTGGTTGATCGAAGCCTTTGGCGTTGCCGAGTCGAAGGTGGACGACCAGCTCGTCCGTGCGAGGAAGCTCGAGCCGGAGGTCAGCCGTCCGTCGGCGGGTAACGGCGCGCAATATCTTCCATTGGGGGTCGGTCGATGCGTGATTGATGAGACGGGCGTAGGAATCCAACAACGAACCAGGAAACGGCGATGGCTCCGCCGTAGCGCGTTCGAATGCCTGTTTCCCATAGGAAGTATCGCGCTTCAACACCGCATCGCCGAGGCGATATTGGGGGTGCTCAGTCCCGTGTAAATTGACAATTGAAAGGCTCATCGTGCTCCGCCAGAATCACTGCTTGGAGTTGAGTTTTCACTCTATCTGTGACCATTGCCCCGATCCAGATACCGCCGTGTCCCAACGGCTTGTCCCACCGGCTTCTCCCGCCGGGACTTGGGCATCTCGACGAGGGTTAGTGACGCAAACGTTTCTTTATGAGCTCACGGCGGTCTTGGAGATCGTTGTAGGTAAGGGCGTCGATGCCGCGGTCTACGCCGAACGCATCTTTGATGCCATCCATGTCGACCTCGAAGTTGTCGCCTTCGAACCCGATCTCGTCAGCGATGCGGTTGCCGTGGGTTTTGGCGAAGTGCATCGCGATATTCGCGACCTCGGCAAAGAGATCGATGTCGGGGGCCAGCGTGGCGATTGCGCCATCGAGAAATACGAGGTTCTTGACGAACAACATGAGTTCTTTGGGCATGCGAGCGCCGTACCCGAGCAGGAGCTTGACTACCCGTTGAAGCTCGGTAACGAGTTCTTCGGCGCTCATGGTGGTCGGGTCGACCGGGGCGCCGTCGAGACCGAGGTCGGACACCACAGCTTCGAGGTCGGTATCTGGGGGAAGAGCGCCCAAGTCGCGAAGTGCGGCCAATTGGCCCACCGGATTGCCGGTGCTTGCGGCCATCAGGAGTTTGAGGAACGCCTTGCGATGGAAATCGCTGAGACGAGCCGTGATGCCAAAGTCGAACAGCGCGGTGCGGCCGTCTTCCATCACGAAGAGGTTTCCGCCGTGGAGGTCACCGTGGAAGATGCCGTTGATCATGGCGCCTTCCATGAAGCCGACCATGCCGGTGCGAATAATCTCGTGGGTGTCGATTCCGGCTTCGGAGATGCCGGCGAAGTCGTCGAACTGGAAGCCTCGGAGCCGTTCCATTACGAGCACCCGGCGGGTGACCAATGTGGGGTGGGGGCGAGGGACGACGAAGCCTTTTTGGTCGAGCTGGGCAAACGAGTGCGCCACGTCGATCATGTTCTGAGCTTCGAGTCGGAAGTCGAGCTCCTCGCTGATGGTGTGGGCAAACACTTCGACCAGCGCTGGCGGGTTGGCCAGAGCGGCGACAGGAATTCGGCCGATGAGGAAGGGGGCCAACCAGGCCATAACGCTGAGGTCTTTGTGCACGAACTCGGCGACGGTGGGTCGCTGGACCTTGACCACAACTTCTTCGCCGGTGTGCAGTGTGGCGATGTGGACTTGAGCGATCGAGGCAGCAGCCAGCGGGGTGCGGTCGAATGTCGCGAAGGCTTCTTCGATGGTCTGGCCGAGTTCTTCTTCGACAACCGAACGGACGGTTTCGAATGGTTCGGCGGGAACCTGGTCGCGGCACTTGGTGAATTCGGCGACGAGTTCATCGGGGAAGATGCCCTGACCACTGGAGATGATTTGGCCGAGTTTGATATAGGTCGGGCCGAGCTCTTCGGCGGCCTTGCGAAGTCGTAGTGAGAGGTCGGCTCGCGAGGTGCTTTGGTCCTTTTTGCGGGCGGTAAGCGACCAGATTCCGATTCCGACGCCGAGTTCCTTCACCACTTTGAAGATCCGGGTGCCCGAGGGAACCCGTCGAGGCTTGATCAGTTCGGGAACTTGCCGGCGAACGACTGACCGGACGGTGTCGAGACCTTTGGTCCAACGAAGGTTTTCGGGTTCGACAAGCCACGGAGCGTTTTCGCTGAATGATCCAAAGGCCAGATCGGCAGGGGGAGTAACAGTCACCCTCCAATTGTGACGGCGAACGTCAGAAAAACCGCAGCCCAACGGGATAACAGGCGTCACGCCCTAAACCCCAAGATCTGATCGCGTTTAACCACCAGGGACGGGGCCGAGCGCGAAAATTTCGGGGGCTAGATGCGCTGGTAGGTCCAGCTGACGGGGAGTCCGCCGTCGTAGGGCATGGTTCCGTGAAACGCCCGAGGGTCGTCATCGAAGACCAGGGGTACGAAGTGCCGGTCGCCGGCCCACATCGGAAGTTCGCTCATCGCATCGGCGTCGCCAGAACAGGCGGCGATGAGGCGCGTTCGTTCGATCCACTCGAGTTGGCCCTCTTCATTGGATGAAGGAGGCGTGCCCTCCCAGCCGTCGATGAGAAAGAGGAAACCGAGCCAGTCTTCGCTTTTCGGTCCAAAGTTGGTCCACGTGATCGTGCCGCGTAGTGAAAACGAGGTCAGCTCGATCTGGGCCTCTTCGCGGAGTTCACGGCGAACGTTCTCGACGATGTCTTCGTCGGGCTCAAGCTTTCCGCCGAGCCCGTTGACCTTGCCGAAGTGGTCGTCGTCGGGGCGGGCATTGCGACGGATCATCAAGACCTTGTCGGAGTCGCGATCCCAGATGTAGGCAAGCGACCCGACCACAGGAAGGAAGCGGCGAGGGGTTTCAGCCGGCGTGTCTGCGGAGCCGCTCATAGTCGCCGGCACTCTGACCCCGACCAGATCGCCTCGACGGTATCGCTCGACTCGGCTCCGGTCGTGCGGCCCCAAACCGGTGAGTTGCTGGTGTCGCCAGGCATCTTGAACGATCCCGAGCCGTCATCATCGCGGAAGATCACCATCAGGACATCGATTGCTAGGAGGTCGGCTACCGCAAGGCCAGGCTTCAGGCCATCCTCGATCTCGAGTGGAACGCCCGCCGGAAGATCTCCGTCGAGAAACCATTGTTCGAAGGTGATGACATCCTCGACCTGCTCGGCGAGCACGAGTTCGAGTCCGCCGAAACGAACCCGCCGCACTCGAATCGACGAACAATCGTCGTCCTCGACTAACCCGGTGTCGCTGGTGGGCTGGCCAAGCGTTGCGATTGCTGCGTTCAGTGCATCGTCCGCGTCATCGCCAACCTCGACGATGATGGTCTCGGCATCGTCGGTGCCAAACGTGGCGAAGCCTTCTTTCAAAAACACCGAGCGTTTGAAGTCGGTGCCGATATCGGGGGCAAGGATCGTTGTGGTCGTCGATGTTGTCGACGAAGTAGAAGACGTAGAGGAAGTGGTGGAGGTCGTCGTCGGCGGTTCTGCCGTGTCTGACTCGGCGTCAGGGAACACCATGTCCTCGGGAAATCCGAACCCGACGCTGGCCGTAGTGGGTGGCGTCGTCGAAACGCCTGCTTCAGAGGTAGTTGGGGTTGAAGAAGGAGCGGAACCTGCAGTGGTGGGAGGAGCGGTTCCCTCGCTGCTCGTAGCGATCACGTCATTCGATGCCGCAACCACTTCGCGGTCAGGCGCGCTGTTGCCGCCCACCAGAACCCATGTTCCGGTGAGCAGCACGCTCAAAGCAAGGACCCCAATAAGGGTGAATCGACGTTGTCGGGTCACTACCTAAGAATGACTCAGCCTTCAAAGCTTGCGAGCGATGCAAGCGCAGCTTCGGCAAGTTCTTTCCGACAGATCAAAAGATCGGGCATGTATGGGTCGGGGTTGTTGTAGACCATCGGGCTGCCATCGATGCGCGAAACATGAAGGCCGGCCTTCTCGGCGACGGCGATCGGCGCGCAGGAATCCCACTCGTACTGTCCGCCGGAGTGGGCGTAGATATCGGCGAGTCCACGAACAACCGCCATAGCTTTTGCTCCAGCGGAACCCATTGGAACCAGCTCGGCGCCAATGGCATCGGCAACGTGAGTTGCGGCTGCCGGCGGGCGAGTGCGGCTTACCAACATGCGAGGTACATCGGGCATTGCGCCAAGCTCTGGCAACGGTTCGCCGGTGTTGAGCGTGAGCCCTGCACCAGGCAGCGCAACGGCGCCAGCAACGGCTTTGCCGCCGATGACGAGGGCAACATGGACGGCCCAATCATCGCGTGGCGGCTCAGAAAATTCGCGAGTGCCGTCCAACGGGTCGACAATCCAAGTACGTTCAGCAGTAAGGCGAGCGTGATCGTCTTTCCCTTCCTCCGACAAGATGGCGTCATTCGGCATCGAATCGGTGAGTTCTCGCATGATGAGCTCGTGGGCAAGACGGTCGCCTTCATCTTTCATTTCCTTTCCATCCACACCCTTGGCTACAAGTTCTTCGCGTACTTGCATCAGCAGCTCACCGGCCAATGTTGCGATTCGTGCGGCTTCTTTATGGTCTTGGGGAAGAACGGTCATTTAACTACTCCTGGGGTAAGTCCTCAGGTTCTAGTATCGACTGCCGATCCAAACCATTGATGCTTTATGTCCTATGAACTTTCACACCTCCGAGAACTCGAAGCAGAGTCAATTCACATTTTTCGTGAAGTAGCTTCTGAATTCGAGCGTCCTGCCCTGATGTTTAGTGGAGGCAAAGACTCAATTGTCATGCTTCGCTTGGCAGAAAAGGCTTTCCACCCCTGCAAGATCCCGTTCCCGGTTCTGCACGTCGACACGGGGCATAACTTCCCCGAGGTCATCGAATTCCGCGATCGGCGTCTTGCCGAAGTCGGCGCTCGTTTGATCGTCGGCTCAGTCCAGGAACGGATCGATAGCGGCCAGCTGAAGGAAGAGCCGGGTCTGAACCCGTCTCGAAACCAGCTGCAGACTCCCGTGCTCCTCGAGTCAATCGAAGAGAACGAGTTTGACGCCCTGTTCGGTGGAGCCCGCCGCGATGAAGAAAAGGCACGCGCCAAAGAGCGCGTGTACAGCTTCCGTGATGACTTCGGTCAGTGGGATCCAAAGAACCAGCGCCCCGAACTGTGGAGCCTGTACAACGGTCGCACCCGGAAGGGCGAGCACATTCGTGTGTTCCCTATCTCCAACTGGACCGAACTCGATATCTGGCAGTACATCGAGGCCGAAAAGGTCGAGATCCCCCAGATCTACTACTCGCACCAGCGTGAGATCGTCGAACGTGATGGCATGCTTATCGCTACCGGTCCGCTCAATACCCTCGCCGAGGGTGAGACGGCCTACACCGAGACGGTGCGCTACCGCACCATTGGTTGTATGACCGTCACCGGTGCCGTCGAATCCGACGCTGACACCATCGAAAAGGTCATCGCCGAGGTTGCGGGTACCCGCATCACCGAACGTGGCGCCACCCGCGCTGACGACCGTGTGTCTGAAGCAGCAATGGAAGACCGCAAGAAAGAGGGCTACTTCTAATGGCCGAGATTCTCAGATTTGCAACGGCCGGTTCGGTCGACGACGGAAAGTCGACCCTTATCGGTCGCCTTCTGTACGACACAAAGACCATCTTCCAGGATCAAATGGATGCGGTCGAGAAGGCGTCGGAGAACCTCGGAACCGAGGGGCCCAACCTGGCGCTTCTCACCGATGGTCTTCGTGCCGAGCGCGAGCAGGGCATCACCATTGATGTTGCCTACCGCTACTTCGCCACGCCGAAGCGCAAGTTCATCATCGCCGATACCCCTGGCCATATTCAGTACACACGAAACATGGTCACCGGTGCTTCCACCGCCGACCTTGCCATCGTGTTGCTCGATGCTCGCCATGGTGTTGTCGAACAGTCGAAGCGTCACGCCTTCTTGGCATCGCTGCTTCGTATCCCGCACCTGGTGCTGGCGGTGAACAAGATGGACCTTGTCGACTTCTCCGAGGAGCAGTTCAACAAGGTTGCCGACGAGTTCCGCGACTTTGCGAGCCGTCTCGACATCCCCGACCTCACGTTTATCCCGGTCTCGGCTCTGCTTGGCGACAACGTCGTCGATCGCAGCGAGAACACCCCGTGGTACGACGGTCCTACGCTTCTTACCCACCTCGAGCAGGTGCATATTGCATCTGACCGCAACATGATCGACGTGCGGTTCCCCGTGCAGTACGTGTTGCGTCCACAGTCCGAGGAGTACCACGACTTCCGTGGATTTGCGGGAACTGTTGCCGGTGGCGTTATGAAACCGGGCGACGAAGTGATGGTGCTGCCTTCGGGCTTCACCACTCGCATCGCCTCCATCGAAACGATGGACGGACCAGTCGAAGAGGCCTTTGCGCCAATGTCGGTGACCGTCACTCTCGAAGATGAGATTGATATCAGCCGCGGCGACATGTTGTGTCGCCCGAACAACTCACCCACCGTTACCCAGGACATCGATGCGATGGTCTGTTGGATGACTGCCGATGAGAAGTTTGCTCCAGGCATGAAGCTGGCCATCAAGCACACCACCCGTAACGCTCGGGTCATGGTGAAGGATGTCCAGTACCGCCTCGATATCAACTCCCTGCATCGCGATGAGTCGAGCGATCTGCTCGAACTCAACGAGATCGGGCGAGTCACGCTTCGATGCACCCAGCCATTGTTTGTCGACGAGTATCGACGGAACCGCACCACTGGTTCCTTCATCCTTATCGATGAGCACACCAACACAACCGTTGGTGCCGGCATGATTCTCGGCGTTGCCGAGTAATCGAGTATCTGCTTCCTATGGCCTCATCTAGCCCAAACGTCCGCTGGCATCCGAGCGATTTCGATCGCCAGGAGCGCTGGGACAAGATTGGCGCCAAGGGCGCAACCATCTGGTTTACGGGTTTTTCCGGCTCGGGTAAGTCGACGGTGGCCGTTCAGGTCGAACGTCTCTTACTCGAGTCCGGGCAACCTACGTATCTTCTCGATGGTGACAACCTGCGAATGGGTCTCAATGGCGACCTCGGCTTTTCGGCCGAGGACCGCGATGAGAACGTTCGTCGAGTGTCGGAGGTAGCTCGGCTCTTTGCCGACGCTGGCGTTGTAAGTTTGGTGCCGCTAGTAAGCCCGTATCGGGCTGCTCGCGACACCGCCCGCGATATCCACGGTGCGGCTGACCTGCCGTTTATCGAGTGTTACATCTCGACGCCGATTGAAGTCTGCGAAAGCCGTGACCCCAAGGGCCTTTATAAAAAGGCTCGAGCCGGCGAGATCAAAGGCATGACCGGGATCGACGATCCCTACGAGCCGCCGCTCAACCCCGAACTGGTGCTCGACACCACAACGGGAACAGCCGTAGAGCTCGCCCAACAGGTCCTCGACTACCTCAACCAATAACCCAACCAAGAACCCAAAAGCCCGAACTCGTACAGGATCTGGTCGCTCAGGCAACCAAATGCTGTACGAGTTCTTGGTTTTGTGGTTATTTGAGCCTTAGGGCGTGGATGAGGCTGACGATGCTTGCCAGGCCGAGCACGATGCCTATGGCGGTGCTGAGGCTCGTGGCCGCGGCGATAGCTCCGATGACCAGTGGAGCGCCGAGGAAGCCCACACGCATGCCTGCTGACATCACTGCGAGACCGGTGCCAGCGCCGTTCTCGGTGTTTCGGGCTGCAGCCTCATAAAGCAGCGGAAACAGCGGCGCTACGCCGATGCCGCTGAGGAGATAGCCAACCAGGGTGAGTGGCACATCGTTGGCAAACACCACGACGGCGACACCCGCAGCGAGCACCAAAGTGCCTCCTATAAGTGTTGCTCGCACACTGGTGCGCTCGACGACTTTGTCGGCCATCAAACGGGCAACAAGCATTGCAGACGAGAGCACAATAAAGCCCAGCGTTGCCTCGTCAGGGGTGGCGTTGCGTTCATCGGCCAGAACCAGCGGGCTCCACTCAGTCGATGCGCCCTCGAGAACCGCTGTCGCTAGGGCTGCGAGTCCGAGCACTATGGCGGCGGTGCCGACCCGGCCGCGTTTTACGTCGTCGTGCTGCACAGCCTCGAAGGTGAGAAGCCGTGGAGCGACCCACACAATCGCCAAGAGTCCTGCGCCACATACCGAGAAGAGTTGGACCGAGAAGGAAATCCCGACGGCGATTGCGGCGGTGCCGATAAGTCCGCCAAGAAGCGAACCGACACTCCACATGGCGTGCACTCGGTTGATGTTGGTTCGGCCGAGTAGATCGTTGGCGTGTACCACCTGGGCGTTCATACCGATGTCGACTGCAGCGTCCACAAGCCCAACGGTAAAGAGGAGAGCGAAGAGCATCCAGGGCGAACTCACCAACGCGATGAAGGGGAGTGCGAGAAGGAGCGCTGCCCCGAAGGCCACCGACAGGGTCCGTGTGCCGAATTTGTTGGCGACGACGCCGGCAAAGCCGCTACCCAGCAGGCCGCCGACTCCCATGCCCATGAGAGAACGGCCAAGAACGTCTTCGGAGACGCCAAGCATGTCGCGGAGCTCCGCCATGCGCGGAACCCAGCTGCCGATCATGAGGCCGTTGAGGAAAAACAAGACGGTCGCCGCTTTGGCAGCGGCGACAGCTTGGAGGGTTTCGGACTCGCTGAGCGCGGTCCGTGTCAACGGGGTCACCGTTAAAGCCTAGTGACAAGGCCCGATCGGTCTTCTGTCCGCGGACTCTTCTTTGCGAGAGATGCTCGCGTTAGTTCTCGGCGGGGCCGTATGGCTCTTTAGCCTCTTTGTAGCAGGGGTAGTGGTAGTGATCGACACGTACCCAAGCGTTCTTCTCATAGATGTTGCAGATGGCCTGCTGGTGACGCATCTTGGCCTGGAACTTGACTCGTTCGCCGCACAGGATGCACTCGACCTGACTTCCGGGCTCGACCATGCGGAGTACCGCACGACTGTCCCACGACGTTTTCTTCTTGGCGGGAGCCTTCTTGGCTGCCGTCTTCTTCGCCGTAGTTTTCTTCGCAGCGGCCTTTTTCGCCGGCGCTCTCTTGGTGGTCTTGGTGGTCTTGCTCGTCGTTGCCTTACTGCTGGTTGCCTTTTTCGCGGCAGCCTTCTTTGCAGGGGCTTTCTTTTTGGTCGTGGTACTTGCCATAGCTATCTATCGGCACGCCAGCTGCAATCCTGAGCAGATCCTTAGGTCATTTGACCCAGAACAGCCCGTCGATGGTCTTCGACGCGGTGACCTGCCGCTTGACGAGCCGCTTTGATGAGTCGTGCGTTAGTCGACCGGTGGCATGGGGTCGGCGATGTCGCCTTCTTCGGGCAACGGCGTGGTGCGGGCGTCGTTGCAAAGATCATCGCTGTTATCGAAGAAGGATTCGATGAGTTCGAGGTCGAAACCCCAGACGGCGAGTACATCTTCCTCAAGATCTTCGAACCACTGCGGATCCCAGTTCTCCGCCGCTGCCTTTTGGGCGATTACCTCGATGAACTTCGACATTTCGGCGGCGCTTGGGGCGATGTTGTCAGGAGCGGTTACGACGACTACTTCGACTTCCATGAGCATCGTGGCTAGCAGTGCCTCGGCCTCGGCGGGTGTGGCTGGGGTTGTGCCACCGGCGTCTTCGAGACGTTCGTAGGCCGCGCAATAGCGGGCAGCGTGTGCCCCTGGTTCTGGTTCGGGCTCGAGTTGTGGCTCTGGGAGCGGTTCTGGCCACTCCTCAGGTTCAGCGATCGAGTCATTGATCGGTTCGGCGAGCTCGTCGCGAACTGGCTCGATATCGCTGTCCTCGCTGGTGGAACCGGTTGAAACACCCGAGAGAGTCGTGTCTGAAGGACTCCCGGACACCGGTTCGGTAGTGACTGATTGGCTGCTCGAACATGCTCCGGCAAGCAACGCAAGCGTAAGAGCGAGCGAGCTGCCGATCGTGCGGAAACGAAACTGGTTCATAGCCATATGACGTAGGGAATCGGCCGCTAGTTCCCGGCGCCTTAGAAATTGCGGCGAGCTAGGAACCCTCGGCGAGTGCGATCAGGGCGGCGATGGCCGCTTCGTCGGGGAGTCCGCCGGCAATTCGTTGCACGACCGCGCCATCGCCATCGACCACAACAAAGAAGGGGAATGCCGAGAGGCCAAAGCCGGCAGCGATTGCCGACATCTGCGAATCATCGAGCACCGGGAACGGCCAGTTCTCGGTATCGAACCAGTCGATCGGCGGGTAGTTGTCGCGGCTTTCATCGACTGCGGTGGAGATGGCGTGGAAGTCGACGTTCTCGGGTAGTCGGTTGGTCTCGAGATAGTCGACGAGTAGTGGCACCTCGGCCTGGCAGTGAGGGCACCAGTGGGCAAAGAATCCAAAGATCTTGCCTCGGCCGTCCGCCTGATCAATTTCGATGCGGTCGCCTTTGAGCGACACGCCGTCGAGATCCGGAGCGGGCTGTCCAACGGCATCGTCGTTGGCCTCATCGGTGAACTGGCTCAGCGAAACGCCAATGACCGGATTATCGGGAAGGGCTTCGGCCGAAGCGTCGGCATCGGTATCGATATCGCCAGAAACAGTGTCTTCAGAAACAGTGTCCCCAGACCCGGTGTCTTCAGACCCGGTGTCGCCGATATCGGTGGTTCCTGACTCGACGTCAATCTCCACACTTCCGCACGCGCTCGCCAAAAGGGCACCGACGACAAGAGCCGCCATGAGCCGACCGGTGGAGCGAAACCAAGTTCCAAGTGATGCGTTCATAAGCACCCAAGGGTACCGCCGCTACCGCGGCCCGGGGCCGCGGCACCCGCTCTCCTATTTGCGGATGAGGGGCTTGTACGACATCCGCTCGGGACGCATGGCGTCGGCGCCGTGCTCACGTTTGCGGTAGTCGGAATACTCGCTGAAGTTGCCTTCGAACCAGGTCACCTGTGATTTGCCTTCAAAGGCGAGCATGTGGGTGGCGACTCGGTCAAGGAACCAACGATCATGGCTGATGATTACTGCGCAACCCGGGTAGCTCTCGAGACCATCTTCAAGCGACCGCAGGGTCTCGACATCGAGGTCGTTGGTGGGCTCATCGAGCATCAGGACGTTGGCGCCGCGGCGAAGGACCTTTGCAAGGTGAACTCGGTTTCGCTCACCACCAGACAGTTGCCCAACCAGCTTTTGCTGATCGGGTCCCTTGAAGTTGAACGAGCCAACGTAGGCCCGAGCGTTCATCTCGCGGCCGCCGAGCTTCACGATTTCGTCGCCACCGCTTATCTCGTCGAACACCGACTTCTCGGCTTCGAGCGAATCGCGGCTCTGATCGACATAACCCAGCTCGACGGTTTGGCCGACGATGATCTCGCCCGAGTCGGGACCCTGCTCGGGGTCGCCACTCTTCTCTGCCGCGTCGATGATCATTTTGAACAACGTGGTCTTGCCGGCACCGTTGCCGCCGATAACGCCCACGATTCCGGCGGGTGGAAGCGAGAAGGAAAGGTCGTCGATAAGGAACTTCTCGCCGAATCCTTTCGAAACGTTCTTGAATTCGATGACCTGGCTACCGAGACGTTCGTTGGCCGGAATAGTGATGGCCAGTTTGTCGACGCGGCCCGAAGAAGCCTTTTGCTGAGCAACCAGCTCGTCGTACTTGGCGAGTCGGGCCTTGCCTTTGGACTGGCGTCCCTTGGCCGACATCCGAACCCATTCGAGCTCCTCTTTGAGCATGCGTTCGCGGCCTTTGTCTTCGCGGTCTTCCGCAGCGAGGCGAGCGTGTTTCTGCTCGAGCCAACCGCTGTAGTTGCCCTGGAAGGGACGACCCCGGCCGCGATCCATTTCGAGAATCCACTCGGCGACGTTGTCGAGGAAGTATCGATCGTGAGTGATGGCAACGATGGTGCCGGCGTAGTCCGAAAGGAAGCGTTCGAGCCATGCGACCGACTCGGCGTCGAGGTGGTTGGTGGGCTCATCGAGTAGCAGCAGGTCGGGGCTGCTGAGAAGGAGACGGCAAAGCGCAACGCGCCGGCCTTCACCACCAGAGAGGTCGGTAACGGCTGAGTCGCCTGGCGGAAGCCGGAGGGCGTCCATGGCCATCTCGATCGTGCGTTGGAGGTCCCACGCGTTTGCGGCTTCGATTCGCTTTTCGAGCGCCGCTTGGCGCTCGCCCAACTTCTCGTAGTCGGCATCGGGATCGGACCATCCGGCCAGAACCTCGTCGTACTCCAACAGAAGGCCAGAGATTTCGCCGACGCCGTCCATGACGTTGCCAAGCACGTCTTTTTCGGGGTCGAGGTGTGGTTCCTGCTCGAGCATGCCCACGGTGTAGCCGTCGGTGAGTCGGGCTTCGCCGGTGAACTCGGTGTCGATGCCGGCCATGATTTTGAGTAGCGAGGACTTACCGCTGCCGTTGGCGCCGATGACGCCGATCTTTGCACCAGGCAGGAACGACAGGTTGATGTCGTCGAGGATCTGGCGATCGGGCGGGTAGAACCGTCCGAGTTTGTTCATAGTGAAGATGTACTGGGAACCCATGCGCGTCGACGTTAGTTCGACGGAGGGGAGAGTTGTGCGTTGGCGAACTACGATGCTCCGATGGGATTCCTCGACAAAGTAACCAAGTTGTTCAGCAGCGCAACCGACAAGCTCGACAAAGACCTCACAAAGCGCGAGCAAGATCTTGCTGCAACACCCCAAGAGAAGCTTGATGCGACCCTCTCCGAGATCGACGACACCGACCCGATGGCAGCGGTTCGAGCCAAGCTCGATCAGAAGTCGGCGATGGCCGACGCTAAGGGCGAACTCGCCGAGGATGCTGCTGCTACCGCAGCGTCAAACAACCCGCTTGAAGCTGAGGCCAAGGCGTCTGAAGAAGCCAGCGCCACTGCATCAGGGCCAGGCGATGCTGCAACGACGACCGCTGGCGATACCTCAACCACCGAGTCAGCCACGATTAAGGCCGTACTGTTCGACTTCGGCGGTGTGGTTACTACGAGCCCGTTCGATGCCTTTGCCGCCTTTGAACAAGCCAACGGGCTGCCCGCCGACATCATTCGTACCATCAACTCCACGAACCCCGATACCAACGCTTGGGCACTCTTTGAGCGCAACGATGTCGACCGAGACCGCTTTGTCGAACTCTTTGGTGAAGAAGCGCAGGCGCTTGGTCACGAGATCGATGGGGGAGCGGTGCTCGATCTTCTCAAAGGCGACATTCGGCCTGAGATGGTCGAGATGATCAAAGAGTGCAAGGCCCGCGGTTTCAAGGTTGCGTGTCTCACCAACAACATTGCTTCAGGTGAAGCTGGAGCGGGCCTCAAGGAGATGGGTGAAGTCGGCAAAGTAATGGAACTGTTCGACGAGATCATCGAGTCGTCCAAGGTCGGGGTGCGGAAGCCCGAGATGAAGTTCTATGAGATCGCCTGTGAGCAGGTTGGTGTGATTCCTTCGGAATGTGTGTTTCTCGATGATCTCGGAGTCAACCTTCGTCCCGCCCGGGCCATGGGTATGACCACTATCAAAGTGGTGAAGGCCGATGCAGCCATTGCGGAGCTCAAGGCAGCGCTGCCCGTTGCCTGATTCCGGCGCTGCGCAACACGTTCTGCGTTCAGCCAAAACACCGACCGAGGTGCGCCTCGTGGTTCGTACCTAGGCCACCGCCACCCACAGAGGCAGC
>CALGZB010000295.1 GCA_937934655.1 uncultured Acidimicrobiales bacterium
TCCGTGCTCCCTCGGGCATCGTTGCTTACTCTCCAGCAGAGATGACCGCACAGGTTCGTGCTGGTATGTCGGTCGAAGAGTTCCACGCCGAACTGGCGGCAAAGGGACAACGCTCTGCGTTGCCCGAGCGTGGCGGCACCATCGGCGGCGCTATCGCCGTGGGCCACAATGCGTTGAGTTCGTTAGGTCGTGGCCGTGTCCGAACGGCCCTGCTGCAGGTCCGTTACGTGTCGGCCGAAGGTCGGGTCGTGAGTGGAGGAGGTCCGACGGTCAAGAACGTCACCGGCTTCGACATCCCTCGCCTCATGGTTGGCTCGCTCGGAACGCTCGGTCTGCTGGCCGAAGTCATCATCCGTACCAATCCCATCCCGGCAGTCTCTCAGTGGTTGCGCTCCGACGATGCCGACCCGTTCGCTGTTCCGGGAACGGTGCTCAACCCGTCGGCCATCCTCTGGAATGGCTCAACGACCTGGGTCGAAATCGAGGGCCACGAGATCGATGTGACGGCTGAACGCAACCGGCTCGCTGGTATCGGCTCGTTCGAAGAAACCGACGGGCCGCCAGCGCTTGCCGCGCATCGCTGGTCGCTGCCGCCATCGGACCTGCGCAACATCGATGTGGTCACGACCGGGCCCTTCGTGGCATCGATCGGTACCGGAACCGTTTGGGCCGAACGTCCACAGCCCGCTCGCGAGCTCTCGCCGGCGATTCAAGTCATCACCCAGCGAATGAAGAACGAATTCGACCGGACCGGACGGCTTAACCCCGGCCGCACCGTCGCAGGAGCGCAGTAATGGACCTCAAACTCGACCCAGATGCGCTCAATACTTGTGTGAGTTGCGGGCTCTGTTTGCCGCACTGCCCGACCTTTCGGGTGACCGGCGACGAGTCGATGTCGCCTCGTGGCCGTATCCGACTGATGCGCGAGGTGCAGGACAACAACGCACCCGTGGACGACGACGTGCTTCACGCGTTTGAGACCTGCGTGCAATGCCGTGGATGCGAACCAGCGTGCCCCAGCAGCGTGCCGTATGGGCATCTCATGGAGCAGACCCGAGAAACCCTGGCCAACGCCAAGCTCATGACCCCGGGCTGGCAACGCTTGGCGCTCAAACCGCTATCGAACCCCAAGCTTTTGCAGGCCGGGTCGGCTGCATTGGCCATAGCCAACAAGCTCAAGGTTGTGCCCGCAAGGTTGGGTCTGCCCGACGATCTGCCGATTCGCCAAGACCCCATCGTGGCGTCGGGCGACGACGTGTACTTCTTCACCGGTTGTGTGATGGATGCCTGGCAGCGTGACGTACATCAGGCCGGAGTTCGTGTGCTCGAAGCCGCAGGGTTTGGCGTGCGACCAACCAACGATCTTGCGCCCTGCTGCGGAGCGCTTCAGGCGCACGCCGGACTCACCGACGAAACCCGTTCGCTCGCCGACACCATGATGGCCAACCTGTCCGACGACGATCGGCCGATCATCGTCGACTCGGCCGGCTGCGGTGCCGCCATGAAGGATTACGGACACCTGCTGGGAACCGAAAAGGCTAAGGCGTTCGCCAATCGGGTGTTCGATATCCAAGAGTTCCTCGCCCAACACGTCGAGGCCCTACCCAAGGTCGAGCCGCTCGACATCCGAGTAGCGGTGCAAGACCCTTGCCATCTCCGTCATGTCCAGCGGGTCCACCTTGCGACCCGGACGGTTCTGGCACCGTTTGTCCGCGAGCTCGTGGAGCTCAACGACGACGGCCTGTGCTGTGGAGCAGGTGGCTCGTTCTCGGTGTTGCAGCCGGAACTGGCTGGCGACATTCGCGACCGCAAAGTCGCCGTCATCGATAGCGTTTCGCCCGATCTTGTGGCTAGCGCCAACCCCGGCTGCTCAATGCACCTCGGCGCAGCTGGAGTTCAGACGATTCATCCAATGGAAATCGTCGACAAGGCGCTTCGGGGCGAAGCGATACAACGCTAGGTGCGGCTGCCGGTGGGGTCACCGTGACGGGGCTGTATCTGAAAGGATGAACCCGTGACCGAGATTCCCTCCGCTGTTGATGAGCTCACCACGCCGGCCCTCTTGGTCGACGAGTCTGCGCTTCAGAGCAATATCGAAACCATGAGTTCGGTCCGACCCGGCCACTCGCTTCGCCCCCATATCAAGGCGTTCAAGTCGACAGCGTTGGCTGCACGACTCGCCGATGCTGGACACGACATCTTCTGCTGCGCCACCGTCACCGAGATGGAAGGCATGGCTCAAGCCGGCCTCGGCACCGACCTTCTCCTCGCGAATGAGGTGCTCGACGCCTCGCGTCTCGGAGCCCTCACCGACGTTGCCCGAATCACCGTTGCTGTCGACTCGGACGAAACGCTCGCTGCGGCCGTGAACGCCGGCATCAAAGAGGTCCTCATCGACCTCAACGTTGGACTTCCCCGCTGCGGTTGTGAGCTCGAGGATTCGGCCCGACTCGCCGATGCGGCACGAGCCAAAGGGATCGAGGTGCGCGGTGTCATGGGGTACGAGGGCCATCTGATGGACATGGTCGACCGCGACAAACAACGCGAAGGCGTTGCGGTATCGATGGCGGTGTTGGCCAAAGCCCACGAGATGGTTGGCGGCGACATCGTCTCTGCTGGCGGAACTGGGACCTTTGACATCAACGACGTGGCCACCGAAATCCAGGCCGGGTCGTACCTGCTTATGGACACCCACTACGCCAAAGTCGGCCTGCCATTCCGGCGAGCCCTCACCGTGCTCTGCCGAGTGATATCCATCAACACCAACGGGAACTACGTCGTTGTCGACGGAGGCCTCAAGTCGCTGGCAATGGATCACGGAAACCCCACCGTCGATGGCGCCGATGTATTCTTCTGCAGCGACGAACACACCACGCTGATCCCGCACGAAGGAACCACCTGGGCGGTCGGTGACCTCGTGCGTTTGTGGCCAGCCCATGTCGACCCAACGGTGGCCAAACACGAACGCATGTATGTGGTCGATGGCGACCGTGTCATCGATGCGTACGAGATCGATTTGAGGCACTGGTAAATGTCGAAACTCAGTGATCTGCGAAAGAGTGCGCTCCGAAAGGGAGCCGGTCCATCTGGTGGCTCTGTCTTCACCAATTGGGCCGGGAACCAGACGTCGACACCGCTCTCTATCCAGCGGCCAACAACCGAAGATGAGCTGGCCTCGATCGTTCGCGACGCAGCCGAGCGTGGTCGCACGGTAAAGGCAGTCGGGGCAGGTCATTCCTTTACGGGAATCGCCATGACCAATGGGATCCTTCTCGACCTTTCGGGCTTCGACAAAGTGCTGTCGGTCGACGGGAACCAAGTGACCGTGCAGGCCGGTATTCGGCTCCACGCATTGGCCGAACATCTGGCAGCGCACGGCCTAGCGCTCCCAAACCTTGGCGATATCGATGTGCAGTCGGTTGCCGGCGCGATCTCTACCGGCACGCACGGCACCGGCCTTGCGTTTCACGCCATCGCTGCCGCTGTGGTGGGCCTGCGGGTCGTCGATGGCGAAGGCAACCTGCACGACCTGGTCGGCGAAGACCTTCGCATCGGCAAGGTTGGTCTTGGTGCCGCCGGAATGATCTCCACCGTGACACTCGAGTGTGTGCCAGCGTTCTGGATGCATGCCCGCGAGAAGGGCATGGGTATCGATCATGTCGTTTCGGTGTTCGATGACTGGTGCGAAACCGAGGACCATGCCGAGTTCTTCTGGATTCCCAACACCGGAGCAGCGCTGACCAAACGGAATACGCGGCTCGATACTGGACCGGCCGAAACCAAAGGTCTCAAGCGCACCCTGCGGCGCCTCGAAACCGAACTCACCGAGAACGTGGGTTTCGGAGCCGTGTGTCGAGTCGGTCGGGTCCGGCCCGATCTGGTTCCCAAGGTCTCTAAGATCCTGTCGATGGGCAGCTCCGAACGCGACTACGTCGCTCCCAGCTGGGAGGTATTCGCAACCCCTCGCCGCGTGCGCTTTGTCGAGATGGAATACGGCGTTCCACGAGAAGTCTGGAAGTCGGCCTTCCGCGAAGTGCAGGCACTCCTCGGCACCATCGACGTGCCGGTGTTCTTCCCCATCGAGGTCCGAGCAATCGGTGGCGACGATGCAGCCATGTCGATGGCATCAGGCCGAGACAGCGTGTTCATCGCTGTTCATCAGTACAAAGGCATGGAGTACGAAAGGTACTTCCGGGGCGTCGAGTCGATCATGAAGCGTTACGACGGCCGACCTCACTGGGGAAAGATGCATTTCCGGAACGCCGAAAACCTCGCGCCGGCATACCCAGACTTCGATCGTTTCCTCGACCTCGTCAAGCGCCTCGACGCACCAGGAACCTTCCAGAACCCGTACCTCGATCGAGTGCTTGGAAACCGCTAGCGGCGCCACTTTCGAGTCATTCGGCCGACGGTCGTCGTGCCTGGATGCCGGGGTGAGCGGAGCATTGCGGGTTGGCGGCGGAAGCAGACGAGTCGTTCGTCGAGCGGGTGACCCCACTCGCCGATGGCTTCGACCTTCCAGCCCAAACCTTGTGCAGCGTGTTCGAGGTCGGCGATGCGGTAATGATACGGCGCCGAAACCGAGGTGCTGTTGAGATCGCCGTGGGCGACGACGTCGCCGGGGAGCGTCGTATCGGGAGCCTCGAAGAAGCTGGCATAAAAGCGGCTGCCGGCAGCGGTAACCCGCGACGCCTCATAGAGGCAGAGGCGGATCTGGTTCAGGGTGAGATGGGGGAACACGCCGTGGGCCAGAACCATCTCGAAGTCGGTATCGAAAGGTGTGGCATCGAAGGTGTCGGTGAGCCGCACGTTTGTGCTCGGGAGCTTGTTCGCTCCACGGGTGTAGGGGAGCTCTTCTTCGAGCCCAGCGCTCAACAGGTCGAGGTTGGCTTCGAGCGCGAAGTAGTTGCCGGCGTCGAGATAGTCGATGAGGTGCACGCCGGCACGAAGTGGGCCGCAACCGATTTCGAGCAGGGTGTCTTCAGGCTGAAGGCCGACGGCCCGCAGGTAGCCGATTTGGAGCTGGCCGATTTCGAGCCAGTCGCCTCGCACGGCGTCGCGGTGTTCGCCAGGTTCCCGGTCGAGGTGATCCTCGTGGTCGGTTTCTTCCTGGGGCAGGTCGGTCTGTGTACGTGAAAGTCGAGTTCGTAGCGCCATACAGACCTATCGGGCCAAAAGGCCTAGATATGAGTCGAATGGCCTACAAGGGTCCGAAAAACGTTTGAACGCCGCCTACCGGGTGACCCTTCGGTGTGTATCGAGCGTGTCAGTGGACAGCCAAGGTTCCCATTAAACGGCTGCGAGGGGAGTGGCGCAGGTTCGGCTAGCGTGCGGTCGATGAGGCGTAAACGGCCAGCGGCCCGAGTCGTATTGTTCGACAACAAGAACCGGATCTTCATGGTGAATGCCATCGATCCGGCAGACTCCACAAAACCGGCGTGGTGGGAGATCCCCGGCGGGGGAATGGACCCGGGCGAAAGCAGCGAACAGGCGGCTGCTCGCGAGATCTATGAGGAGACGGGAATCTCCGAGTTCGAGATGGGGCCATGCGTCTGGACCCAGCAGGTCCAGTTCACCTTTGCCGGAATCTTCTTTGACTCTGACGAACGTATCCACGTGGCCCACTGCGAAGGCGGCGAATACAACCCGCAGGGGCTGGAGTTCTTCGAAGCGATGGCGTTCCAGGGCGCCCAGTGGTGGGACGTCGACGAACTGATCGCCGCCGACTTCCCCGTGCTTCCCCCTCGACTCCGCGAGTTCCTCCCAGCCCTAGCCGCCGGTGAACTCCCAGACCCCCCACTAGACATCTCCTAAATCGACATCTCCTAATCCGTTCTGGTCGCGATTTTGGTTGCTGGGGCGACCAGATATTCGACCAGTTCGGAAGTGGTTGACACTTTTGCTCGAGCGCA
>CALGZB010000296.1 GCA_937934655.1 uncultured Acidimicrobiales bacterium
GTTGGGGTTCGACACATTTACGAGCGGCTCCTACCTCGTCGTGCGGGCTCGCACCGATGGGCGGGGCTACGAGATGGTGTTTAAGGACGCGGTCGATGGTGTGCGTGCTCGGCTGTTCCATGAAGCCCAAATGCCCTTCGCTCAGACCGATGACTGGCAGGAGATTCGGGTTGAGCTCAGCGACTTGTTGGTAACCAATACCGGGCGCCCGGTGAGTGCCGATCCGTTCGCCAAAGACGACGCAACCGAGATGGGCGTCATCTTGAAAGATGGCGTCGATGGGCCGTTCCGGCTCGAGCTTGATTGGGTCGATGTATGCGCCGACCCGCAGTGAGTCCGCACTAGCAAGTGGCCGCAGGCTCTAGCCGAGGCGCTTTCGGATAGCTACGTAAACCTCGGGGCCGACGATTGCCGTGAGCTCTTCTTCGAGTGATTCGATGACCGAGGTTTCGCCCACATAGGGCTCGGGCTCTTCGGTGCAGCACCAGGCGATGGTCGACTTCTCGTCGTCCCAGTCGGTGCGGGCCCAGTGGCGGAGAACCCTGGAGCCATCGGGTTGATCTTCGGCCCGTAGCGGAAGTTGCCAGCACACCGAGGGTTTCCAGGTGGTGGGCGATTCGTCTTCGTCGAGGGCGGCCAGATGGAGCGCACACCCTTCGCCGCCGGCAAAGCCAGGCCGGTTGTGGAAGATGCAGGCGCCGTCGACGGTGCGGGTGAGGGTTCGTTCTTCGTCGGCGTAGATTCCGCCCGCCTGGGCTTCGTCGTAGTACTGAAACCGCTCGGGTTCGAGCATCATGGCCAGGGCGCCGGTGTTCATCGATTCTTCGACGTCGAGAAACTGTGCGCCGTGCGAGCAGCACCCTTGGTTGAGGTGTTCGGCGTCTTCGGGGAGGATGCCTTTGCATCCTTTGCCCCAGATGCAGGTCCAGTTTGAGGTGAGGAACTCGGCATCGATTTGCCAGACGGTCCCGTCGACCGGATCGTCGAATCGTTCGAAGGATTGGTCAACCACGGTCTGAGTCTACGTGCGACTCTGTGGCCGGTGGGCGGTCGTGGGATTCTGTTGGTTATGTCTGGATCTGTACAAGAACTGTCGCCAACCGAGAACGTGCCGGACCACAAGATTGCGGAAATCGCGCACTACCCGGGCGACATCTCCTTACTCAACTATCTGCTGCAAGACCTGCGGGTTTTGATGCGGCGTCACCGGAAGGGCGAGATCGAAATCGCGCCTCACCAGGCCTTTGCGTGGGAGGTGCATGGTCTCGAGCGGCACACGGTTCTGTGCGACCCAACATCGATCCAACAGCCGGGCGATGTGAAGGTGGTTGGGTTCTTTGGTGATCGCCGTGCCGACCCTGACCATGGCCAGATCGATGCGAGCGAGCACGATCTGATTGCCGAGTTCAAGAGCTACCCGGGGATTCTGAGTTACAGCTCTATCGAACTTGTCGATCACTACTGGGCAAACCTGGTGGTGCATAGCGCTCATCAGGACCGGGAGGATTGGCGGGGCAGCGAGGTGCACAAGCATGCGGTGCAGAACGTCGCGCCAAACGCGTATCACGGGGTTCGTATCCACAATGGCTGTATCCCTGGTGGCGTTCTGGGCTCGGAGACGGTGGTGATTGAGTCGACCAAGTATTGGGATTACGACTCTGGCGATGACTGGCACGCCATCCGGGTGCTCGACGACGGAGCCAAACAAAGGCTGACTGGCAGCGAGTTGATCGAGGCAATCGAAGGGTGACACTGCCGTGACAGTGCTGCGGGCAACAACCCATTTGGCCGATGGCGCCAACCAGTTGTTCGACGCGTGGATCGCCGGGTTGCAGGACCTCGGGTTCGACATTGCTAGGGCAGCGGCAGATGACGGCGTTCTCGATGCCGACGTGGTTTTTGCTTGCGGGTTACTGACGTCGGTCCGGGTGCAGGAGGGGCAACCGTTGACGGTGGTGGCTGCGCCGATCTTCGACGGCGAGACCGAAGCCACCTACCGCTCGGTCATCGTGGCCCGCCGTGACAGCGGTATCGATGGGCTCGTCCCGGATGCCCAGCTTCGGTTGGCGGTGAACGAGTTCGACTCGTGGTCGGGCTGGCACGGGTTAAAGGAACATCTTCGAACCACTGATGTACCAGCCTCGGCGATCGGCCAACACGTTATGACCGGCGGGCATGTCGGTTCGATCGAGGCAGTGCTCGATGGGCGGGCCGATATCGCCAGCATCGATCACTCGGTTTGGGATGCTCGACGCACCGTCGATGCTCGCCTGGCCGATATGTCCGTAATCGACAGCACCCGAAGCTGGCCAGCGCCGCCAGTATCTCTCCGAGCTACGTTGCCGGCTGATATCCAAAGCCGTCTGCGCGAAGCAGTTGTTTCCCTCCCGGGCCTGAGCCCGGCGAACCTCGCCGACTACGACTTCATGCTCGATGAAGCCGAGAGAGACCCCAACGCGACGTCGTGAACGGCGTTCTGTCGCCGATCTTGCCGATCTTCTTACAGAAGTCATACAAATCGTCGATTGACTAGAACCATGTTGTTGAAGAAGAGTTTTCTGTTCAAGCTGCTCGCGGTCTGTGCCTTTGCGCTGTTGGGAGCCGCTTGCGGCTCCTCGGCCGACGAGGTTTCGACCCCAGCTACCACCGAGGCCGACGCTGACATCGGCGCCGACGCTGAAGAAGCCTCGGAAACCACCGACGATGCGCCAAGCGCATCGGCTGACACCAGCACCGCCAACGGCATCGATGTTGCGCAGTGGTCGGACAATGTCGAGATCACGATGGGCGACGGCTCGTTCCGGTACGTCTCAGATGGCCTTCCCAGCCACGAGCTTCCCGATCAGTTCCTTATCCCCAACGAGGGCAACATGCCGCCGTTTACTGGCGACGACATCAGTGCCGAGTTCTCCATCACCGACACCGACGGGTTGATTGTCGAAAGCCCTCTCGATGTGGAGATCACCACTACCCCCGTCTATTCCGAAGAGGTCACGCTGACGAGTCTCAGCACCATCGGCGTGATGATCAGTGGTGCCCCACTCTTTAATGACTACGAGGATCAAGGCCGCGAGTTTGTCGCCGTCGATGACAACCTCGAGCTCGATGGTGTGTTCTTTATCGACCCTTGCAACGGTCATCCGTTGGCCAGCGGCGACAGCTACCACTACCACGGTGTGCCGTACTGCATCACCGATGTGGTCGATGTCGACGGCGAGCACTCGACCATTATCGGTGTGCTGCTCGATGGCTTCCCGATTTACGGACACAAGGATGTTGGTGGCGAAGTCATTACTGGCGCCGACCTCGATGAGTGCTCGGGCCACGTTGGTCCGACCCCCGAGTTCCCTGAGGGCATTTACCACTACCACCTCACCGAAGACATGGCTCCGTACTCGATCGATTGCTTCCATGGAGAGATCGACTACGGCGGCGACCAAGGTGGCGCTCCTGGCGGCGGCGGTGGCGAAGGTGGTCCTCCAGAGGGTGCCGACGGCGAGCGTCCACCTCGTCCAGGTGCCGAGGATGATGCGGCTGCGGGCGAAGAAGCCGGCGAGGTTGCTGCGGTCGATGCCGATGAAGCGGCTACCCGTATTCAAGTTCTCAACGATGCGCAATGGGCCGACAACGTAACCATCGAGGTCGAGGGCGACACGGTCCGGTTCATTAGCGATGGCCTTCCCGCCCATGAGTACCTCGACACCTACCTGGCCGATGGTCGCGACGGTAAGTACGTGGCGGGCGGCGTCGAGGCTTATGACGCGTCGTTCACCTTCCCCCTTGTTCCCACCATGGCCGACTCGCCGTCAGAGACGGGCAACGGTGCAATCGGTGTTGCTATCAGTGGCGCCGTGTACTTCGATCCCTTCGAAGGCGATGGCTCTGGCACGGTGGCCAACGACGACAACTCCGTCATCGATGGCGTGCCGTTTATTGATGCGTGTGGCGGTCATCCCCTGCCCAACGCCGTGTCGTACCACTACCACGGCATCCCGTTCTGCATCACCGATGCGGTCGATACGGCGGGTGAGCATTCG
>CALGZB010000297.1 GCA_937934655.1 uncultured Acidimicrobiales bacterium
CCACCGATGGCTCGGTTAACCATGCCAGCGAATTTGGCAACACCGTGCTGCTGATGCACCACGTAGTCGCCGACTTTGAGATCGTCGAAGAACGCTTGGGCGTTGCGTTTGCGTTTGCGAGCTTTTCGGTGGGCCCGGCGACGGCCGGTCACCTCGGCCTCGGACAGAACCGCCACCTCGAGGTTTGGGAGCACGAAACCCCGCTCGAGCGGGGCGACGGTGATCCGGCCTCCCTTGGCGGTCACATCGGCGGAGCCATCGGCATCGAACGCGAGGTCGGCGCCTTGGTCGAGAAGAAGCTTCGAAAGGCGGGCACCAGATGCGGCACCGTCGGCGCCGACCGTCAGGGAGTAACCCCGGTCGAGCATCGATGAAAGTCGTTGACCCGAGCTCGTGCCATCGCCGATTGCCGGGTCCCAGCCGCTTGCACTAATACCAGGCGTCTTTGGACCGTCGGGGACGATGGGCAGCGCCCAGGCTGGCGCTTCGCAGCCGGTCAGCAACCGATCGAACGGAAGATGGAGGCGCGGGAGCCCATCGGCTTCGCTGGGCGATGCATCGTCGGCGATTGCACCCCAGGTGCGGGCCAAGGTGCGAGCAAGATCGGCTTCCTCGGCGAGGATGTCGGTGGCGCGGTCGCGTAGGCGACTCGGTTCTACCAGCATGATCATTCCGTCCGGGCCCACGAGGTCAAAGAGCACCTGATCGCGTTCGACCAGCCACGGCATCCACGACTCCATACCGTCGAACAATTGTCCGTCGGTGAGCCGGTCCCACTGGTCGCGGCCCCACGGTTCGCTTGCCATCAGGAGCTCGGCTCGTTCGCGCACCGACTCGTCGAGCATGAGCTCGCGTGCGGGGAAGATCTCGACTTCCGAAACCGACAGGGTGCTGCGCTGATCGCCCACGCCGAACTCGGTGAGCCGCTCGACTTCATCGCCCCAGAGGTCGATTCGGAACGGGATATCTGACGTCGACGGGAAGACGTCGACGATCGACCCACGAACCGCGAACTCGCCGCGGTGTTCCACTTGGTACTCACGCCGGTAACCGGTAGCCACAAGGTCGGCGGTGAGCTGAGTTTGGTCGAGTTGGTCGCCTTGGCCGACAACGATGGGCTCGATTGCATCGTGTCCCGGTCCGAGCCGCTGGATCAACGCACGAATCGGCGCCACGATGACTTTGGGACAACGTTCAGGATCGCGTAGATGCCACAGAACCCGCAGCCGCCGACCCATGGTTTCAACACCAGGGCTTACCCGTTCAAAGGGCAGCGTCTCCCAGGCGGGGAACGACTCGACCTCATCGGGATCGAGAAAAACCCGGAGGTCGTTGGTGAGCCGGTCGGCGTCGGTGGTGGTGGGAACCGCCACCACAAGAGGCCGACGCTCGTTCATCTCCACAAGTGCCGCGATGGTCACGGCCCGGGCCGGCTCAGGGACAGCGAGCACCGCATCTCGTTTGCCGAGAACCGAAATAATCGCTGGCTCTTCGCTGAGCAGCCCTGGGATGTCGCGCAGCTTCACGTGGCCTATTTCTGGTTGTAGTGGTTCATCGCGGGTTCGAACCCGTCGCTCAAAATCGTCTCGACAGCGTCGGCGGCGTGCTGCATCGCGATGTCGAGTTCCATCTTTTCGCTTTTGCCCGGACGGCGGAGCACGTGATCGGCACCCGATTGGCTACCGGGTGGCTTCCCGATACCGATCCGGATACGCACAAAGTCCTGCGTATGAATGTGGCCAACGATCGACTTGAGCCCATTGTTCCCGGCGAGTCCGCCACCGAACTTCAGTTTGATTCGGCCGGGTTCGAGATCCATCTCGTCATGCAAGACGACGAGCTTGGCCCACGACTCGCTTTCGCCGGATTGGTCCGGCACTCCGTGACGTTTCGCGAGAGCCCGAACCGCAAGACCCGATTCGTTGTAAAAGGTCAGCGGAATCGCCAGAGCAATTCGATGCTGACCAATACGCACTTCATCGACGAGCGAGTTGTATTTGCCGCCCCGAAGCTTTCCGCCATGGCGGTCGGCAAGGAGCTGCACAACATCGGCGCCCGCGTTGTGTCGACTGTTTTGATACTTCTCCCCGGGGTTGCCCAAGCCGACCACCAAAAGGTCGGTGGGCGTTCCGGTTCGATTCTTGGAGCTCTGCTTCCTGCGCCCGAAGGCCACCGGGGTGCGAGCTACTCGCTGTCGCCGCCGCCGTCAGCGTCGCCGCCGCCGTCGCCGTCGGTTTCGCCACCAGCTGCGGCACCGTCTTCGCCGGCCTCTTCGGCTGCTTCGGCTGCTTCGTCAGCGGCCATTGCCTCAAGGGTGGAGCGGGTAACAGTACCGATAGCGATCGACTCTTCAGGGTCGACCTCGGTGCGGGTTCCGGCTGGAAGTTTGAGGTCCTCGACTCGGAAGGAGTCGCCGACGGTGAGTTCGGAGATATCGACCTCGAGCTCATCAGGAATAGCGTCTGGGGTGGACCAGAGGCTGAGAGAGAACATGACCTGATCGACCATACCGTTGGCTGCGAGGAGCTCTTTGGCATCGCCGATGACGCTCAGCGGAACTTCAATCAGAAGTTCGGCGTCTGGATCGATACGGATGAAGTCGACGTGCATGACGCTACGACGGACCGGGTGACGCTGGATGTCCTTGACGATCGACAGTTGCTTGTCGCCTTCGACATCGAGGGTGATGAGGGCGTTGATGCCGGCGTCGGTGGTAAGAACCGCCCGAAGCTCTGGCCATTCAACACAAACAGCGACCGGGTCTTTACCCAATCCGTAGACAACGCCAGGGACTTTGCCCTCGCGGCGAAGGCGGCGAGTTGCGGCGGAGCCTTGGGGGCGTCCAGTTTCGGTCTTCAATGCGACGGCGGCCATTGCGGACTCCGGGAGTTAGAGGTATTGGCCAGCGAAAACTGACCAGTTAGAACAAAGAACAATCTTATCGACCCGGCGCCACCCTGCGGCAACACCGGCCCACATGCGTATCCTGACCGGATGAGCGAACCGACCGAACCAAACCACAACCAGGCCACGAACGCCACGGTATTGGTCACCGGCGCAGCAGGCTATATCGGGAGCCATACGTGCATCGAACTGATGGCGAACGGGTTCGATGTCATCGGCGTCGACAACTTTGACAACAGCGAACCGGTGGTTCTCGATCGCATCGCCGAACTTGCCGGACGCCCAATTCAGTTCGCTGAGCTGGACATTCGCGACACAGAGGCACTCCGCAAGGTTGTCTCCAAGCACTCCCCCTCAGCCGTCATCCACTTCGCCGGGCTCAAAGCGGTCGGCGAGTCGGTTTCGCATCCGCAGAAGTACTGGTCGGTCAACGTTGGCGGAACCCTCTCGCTCCTCGACGCCATTTCAACCTCCGACGTTTCGATGTTTGTTTTTTCCTCCAGCTGCACCGTTTACGGCGATCCTGCGGCCGTTCCCGTGACCGAAACCACCCCGGTGGCCCCGATAAGCCCGTATGGCCGAACCAAACTCGCGGCCGAGCAGGCCATCATCGACCATCTTTCAACCCGCGATTGTGGCGGGCTACTCCTTCGCTACTTCAACCCGGTCGGCGCTCATGCCTCTGGACGAATTGGCGAAGACCCGGTCGGGGTTCCGAACAACCTGATGCCCTTTGCGATGCAGGTGGCGGTGGGCCGCCGAGACGCACTGTCGATTTTTGGTGATGACTACGACACTGCCGACGGCACCTGTATTCGTGACTACATCCACGTTGTCGACCTCGCCCAGGGACACGTTGCTGCCCTCAAAGCCGAGACCGACATCGACTCGTGCGAGATCGTCAACCTCGGAACCGGTCGTGGCTCCTCGGTTCTCGAGGTCGTCAACGCGGCCAGCGAAGCCGTTGGCAAACCAATCGCCCACCAGATCGTGGCCCGCCGTGATGGTGACGCCGCCGTCATTTTCGCCGACACCACAAAAGCCGAATCACTTCTCTCGTGGTCGGCCGACCGGACCATGGTTGACATGTGTCGAGATCACTGGTCGTGGCAGAGCCTGAACCCCGACGGCTACCGAACAGCGGACTAGCCTCAGCACTATGCCGAGCACGCTGAACATCACCAGTCCAATCACTCTGGTCGGCAACGGTCGGTCGGGAACCTCGCTCGTCTCAAAGGCGTTCAACAACCACCCTGATTGCCGCTATCACGGTGAGACGGTAAACCTCATTCACTCGGTTTGGTACTCACTCGATCGCAACCTGCCGCCGATGCTCAAATCCAAGATTCCTGAGACCATCCGGCAGCAGTTCCTGCACCTGTTCACCAGTGACACCAAGTACTGGATGCATAAGCCCATCGGTGTCCCCATCGTTTCTTCGTTCATGAAAGATGAAGACGAATTCATCGAGTGGTTTTGGGAAGTCCTCACGTCGGTGTTTCCCGACGCCTCGTTCTGCACCGTTGTTCGCCATCCACTCGATGTGTTGGTCTCGAGCCACGACTGGTGGGACCGTGCGTTCGCCGGTATCGCAAACAGCAACCGACTCATGGCCAAGATCGTCATGCATCCGTCGTCGAAGGTGACCTACGGCGTTACCTACGAAGACCTGATCGCCGATCCCGAAACCCATATCCGCGAGCTCATCGCCTCGTCAGGTATGCCTTGGGACGACGCTTGTCTGAAGCCGATCGAAGAACTTCACTCCTCAAGTCGGTCCGAGCGGTCGACCGATCCGACCAGCTTTCACCGCACCGACCAGTGGGCTGACATCCCCCCCGAGATCATCACCGCCGACTACCAAGAAGCAGTCGGCACGTATTGGGAACACTTCGCTGGGCGGTCACTCGACTGGGGGCCGTTCGGTGTCTGACGCAATCCTCGAAGAACTCGTTGCCCACCTAGGAATTCCCGGTCGACGTCGCTGGCTTCGGTACGCAGTCCATGTCGGGAAAGCAGCGCCGTACGTCTATGTCGAGGTCCCCAAGGCCGCATGCACCACGGTGAAGGGTGTGCTTCGCGAGGTCGAGGGCGCTCCCCCACTCGCGCACCCAATGGATATTCATGTTCGCGAAAAGAATGGGCTTCCGGGCCTCGAGAGCGCCAACGCCACCAACCTCACCGAGCTTTTCGAGACCCACACCTGGTTCACCGTGGTGCGCCATCCACTCGAACGTCTGCTTTCGGGCTACAAAAGCAAGATCCTGCGCAGCTTCAAGCCCAATCCGCGCGGCGAAATGGTCTTTCACGGTGACCCCCTCTACCGCTCCGATGTCGATTCGATGCTCGAGCATGGGTTCTTCGAAGACGGAGGCGTGCCCACATTCGACGAATTTGTGCGGTTCGTGTGCACCCAGCAAGAGGACTATGAGCGCAACATTCATTGGCGCCACCTCCATAAGTGCACGTGGCCAAACCGCATCGATTACGACCATGTCGTGCAGGCAGAAGATCTCGAGACGAAGTTCGAGCCGATGGTGCAGACCTTCTCGCCCGGATTCGCCGATGCCAACGGCTTGTTGTCGACCAGAAAGAACTCAACCGCGAACCTCGATGCCGACTATGACTTTGCCCTCAGCGACTCCGCCCTCGAAATCTTCGAAAACGCCTACGAAAAAGACCTTCGGGTCTTCGGATACAGCGTGACCTCTTATCGCTCATCCTCCTTGTCTTCTCGGACGACGACGAGTGCGATTCCTTTGGCGGTGAAGCCAGCGTCGCCCGAGGTCGCTACTCGTCTGCTCTTCGCCAATTGTCCGGTTCACCTCGACCCGAACAAGCACGTGCACATCACCCGGAGCGCAGCCGAGCATCGCGAAGCTGGGCCCGTGAACTTCGGCGACGCGCTCGTCTGCGAAGCCACGCTTCGAGTAGTCGGCCAAAACGGCCCGATCGAAAACATTGGCCTCGACGCCACGCTGTCGGACAAACGCATCGAGGAGCTTCGGGACAACTTCGATGCTTTGGTCATTCGAGGATCGAACTACCTGACCCCAACCCATGACCTCGGCAAGTGGGCCGACGCCGTCGAGAAACTCGACATGCCCGTGCTGCTTTTCGGGGTCGGTGCGCAGCGTCCTACTCGTAAACCCTTCGCCTTCCAGACCGGCACTGAACGGTTCCTCCGGGTTGTTGCCGAGCGAGGCGGGCCGATTGGGGTACGTGGGGCATACACCGCCGAACTCCTCGATCGGCTCGGCGTTCCGGCCGATCCCATTGGCTGCCCAACCGTCATCCGCTCGGGCCAACCAACGTTGTCACTCCAGCAATCGGACCGTTTGCGCCGCTGGGGTCTCACCATCAACCGCACGCTCAAAGGTCAGTACGCGTCGTCAAACGAACTCGTCGCTCGTCTCCAAAAGCAGCTGGCCCGAACCGCTGCGACTGATGGCCGAGCGGTCTTGCTTGGCCAAGGTGAAGTCGCCGAGACCGTCGTGGCCCTTGGCGACGCCGATCCGGCTCTCATCAACCAGATCGGTGAGGGCCTTGGCCTCTTGTCGCTTCGCGGCGCTGAGGAAACCATCGCCGAGATCGTTCGATCGCACCTCGATAGCGGCGAATGGACTGACGAGGTTCGGGCTCTCGACCTCGTCCTTGGTTTCCGGTTGCACGGGAACATCATCGCGATGGGCGCCAACACCCCGACGGTCTTTGTGTCCTACGACAGCCGCACCGCCGAGATGATCGAGCTTCTCGACGCCCCGTATGTCGATATCGAGGACGTACCTACGGTGAACATCGACGAGCTGTATGCCGAGGCTGACTTCTCTCGAACCGAACGCCGCTATGCGCAGTTGTTCGAGCGGTGGCACGAGTTCATCGGAAACCGGTTGCCCGATCGCACCGAGTTCTTTGGGACCGGTCACGTCCCGGTTACCGACGAACGACTCGCGCCAGCACGGGTGCCAAACAAGGTGATGCTGTCGTCTTCGGCGCATGCATCCGAGTTGGCCGACGTCAGCCGGCGTCTCGACGCAAACATCGACAAGCTCTGGAGCGCCAATCAACGGTTGATTGCGGCGCAAACAAAACTCGACCAGGACGGGGCGTCGACCACCCCAACCGCAGACCCTGCCGACTCCAAGTGGGGCCTCACCACCTGAGTAGTGCCAGACGACGCTAGAGCGAGAAGCGGTTGAACGGGCCCGGTCGCCGCTGCTTCGACTCGTCGATGCGGTTGGTTACCACCTCGTCAAAGTTGCCCCAGCTATGCATCTCGCCAACTCGGCTGCGAAGTGCGGTAGCTCGTGCTTCGGCGGTGTTGCGGTCGGCAAGACAAGCCCGGACCGCGGCGGCATAATCCTCGGGGGTTGCGTCGGTGGCAAGCGGGTAACCGGTTCCTTCATCGAGAATTTCGCCGATTCCGCCGACGAGCGGCGCAACGACGGGGAGGCCGGCGCCGGCGGCCTCCACGATAGAAACCGGGAGACCTTCCCATGCAGCGGTATGAAAGAACAGGTCGAACTCCCACGGAGCGATGCTTGCGAAGGAGTCATAGACGCCAGCATCGATGGCGTTTTCGAGCGTGTCGGGCGGCCGGTCGTCGCCGGTGCCGTACATAACGAAGTCGACCTCGGGAACCAGAGCGGCAACCTCGTAGCAAAAGTCGGGTCGTTTCTGCGGAGCGAACCGACCCGTCCAGAGCGCTCGTGGGCGCACGCCGGGCTCGAGGGTGAACGATTCCTTCACTTCGAGCTCAACCAACATCGGTGTGCGACTCACCGCGAACTTCGCGGCATTCACCCCACCAAACGCGAAACGGTCGCAGAGCAAGTCGGCGAAGGTCTGGTTGTCGACAAGGATCGAGTCGAGGTAGTCGATGGTCTCGACCAATCGGTTTGCGTAACCCACCGGAAAGCCGCGGGTGTCATAGTCGAAGCAGAAAAGATTGGTCCACAGACTCATCACCTGTGACAGCGTGAGTCCGTACGTTTGGTAGGTCTGCCAGAGGACCGAAGAGTTGACGTTGACCACGATGGCGGGCTCAATGCCGAGAAGAAACTCGCCGAGCACTCGCACCACATCATCGGGATTCATCGAAAGCTGTTTGCGCATCGATGCCAGATCGATAATCGGCTGACCCTCGGGGAACCAACCGAGGTCGGCAGTGACCGCAAGTTCCGTCACCAGAATAACCGTCGGGATCCCGCGGTCGGCGAAGACTCGAGCGATGTTTGACGCGATCAGTTCAGCGCCGCCATGGCGGAAGGCCGGAATCGCAATGACCGCTTTGGTGTCGTCGAGCACCTCAGCGTCGAGCATGTCGAGCAGTCGGGTACGAGGGTCGAGGAACACGTTGAAGTTTTGCCGTTGTAGACCGTCGGCCTGGTCGAGAAACGCTACGGCGTAGTCGGGGGCGATTTCTCCCACGGCCAGAAGTTCGTCGTGGATGTCCTCGTCGACAAGAAGCGGCGCCTCGAGACGAGTACCCCGAGCGTCGCCCATGAGGTAGCGCTCAAGCACATGACCGCGCCATGCCGACTGCCGGCTCTCGCCAACCTGGAATCCGTGCACGCCGCGCGGATGAAAACGCGTGCTCGGCTGCAGCAACTGCTCATGTTCGGTCCGCAAGTAATAGAGCACCGCTGGTTGGCCGGGCGGAATCACATCGCCATACCGGCTCCGCAGAAACGCCGGCTCGATCATGCTGTGTGGACTGATGTCGTCCCACAAACCCGACTGCATGAAATGCAGGTACGCCGAGCCTGGAGACTCCGGGCCTCGCCCGACACCGCTTTCGTCGCGGTAGTGCGCAGTATCGAAGAGAGGCGTGGGCGACAGGTCGTCGAGCATGCCCTTGGCCACAAAGTGCTCGAGGGGAGACATGGCGTCGCCCTCTTCCCACGTCGAGTGATTGGCGTACCAACGCGAACTGAAGAACGGGTTGGGTTCGCGTGGCGACTTCTGCTTCGTCTGAAACGGATGGGCGAGGTAGTGCCCAAGCGCGCTGAGTTCGGGGATCTCGATATCGGTGTTTGATTCGAGGTAGTAGTCGCCCCAGAACAACGGATGGGTGCGGGCATCTCGGCCGGCGTCGGTATTCAGCCAGCTCACCACGGTGGCGGCGTCGGTGTACGTCCCGCTCTCGGCCATGTACCGGGGGTCAATCAACCGGTGGGGTTTGAGCCCCGCCGCAGCGCCTTCCCGCATGAAGTGGAGAAGGAACGGAATTCCGATGGGTTGCGCCAATTGCGATTGGTAGTACGCCGAGTCGAAAAACATCGTCGGTGAAATATTGCGTTCGAGTCCATGTTGGAGGAAGTGTTCGAACAACGGCATTCCCGCAAGAGCGGGGATCGGTCCGTTGAACGAACCGACACTTCGCTGGTAGAAGCCCCGCATGAAGGCCTGGCGGAGATGGGTCCGTTCGTGTTCGGTTAGCTCAGACATTGGCGTCACCGGCTTCGCTGAGAGCGTTCCAATCGAGCGTGTGGTAGCGGGTTGGAAGAGCGTGAACGCTGCTGGTGAGCAGCGACGATTCGCGCTTGTTGATGTAGTGCGACGTGCCTTCGACGACACGGTGAGGAATACCTCGCCGGAGGGTCTCGGTGTTCCAGCTCCAATCCTCGTAGCCGAAGCCGCTCTTCAGCAGATTGGGCGGGTACGGGATGTCTCGGTAGATCGACGTGCGGGCAAACGACAACGCCGTCCAACCATTGTGGAGACGGAACCGGGAGGCCTTGAACATGCGGTGTTCGCTACCGACGTGGTGATACACGTGGGGCATCTTTCCCGACACGAAGTTGGTAGCCGGATGCCAGATCGCGTCCCGTTCGGCTGCCTCTGCGGCTTCGAATGCCCGGGCAATCCATCGGAAGCCCCAAAGGTCGTCGCCATCGAGGAAACAGGCATAGGTTCCGGACGCCTCGTCGACTGCGCGGTTGCGGGCCAAGCCGAGGTCGCCCGCAGTGGACTCGACGTAGCGGGGCTGGTCGCCGAGGACGGTACGAGCTACTTCGCGGGTTCGATCATCCGCGTTGTCGAGTAGGACCAGTATCTCGACATCATGTCCTTGCTCGACGGCAAACGACGCCGCCACTCCGAGGCTTCGGAGCGTTGGAACGCAGGATTCCCGCTCATGGTGGAGGTTGACAACGGCGGTTACATCTGGGGACGACATACGTCGAACAGCCTAGTTGTGAAACTCCACGACCCGACCGTGATCAGGGACCCGACTATGAGTAGTTATCGCCGCCGAATATTTCGCTCACGCTGGTGTCTTCAAATACCGCGTGAATCGCTCGAGCCAAGATTGCTGACACCGATACGACTTCGATCTTGTCGATCCGCTTTTCGGCGGGAAGCGGCAACGTGTCGGTGGTGACGACTTTCCGGATTGCCGAGTTCTTGATGCGGTCGATGGCTGGGCCCGAAAAGACGCCGTGGGTACATGCGGCAAAGACGGCGGTGGCGCCCTTTTCTTCAAGCAGGTTGGCGGCAGCAACAATGGTGCCGCCCGTATCGATCATGTCGTCGATGAGCACACAGACTCGACCGTCGACTTCACCGATGACGTCTTTCGCTTCGACGGAGTTCTTCTCGCTGAGCGAGCGCCGCTTGTGCACGATGGCCAGGTCGGCGTTGAGCTCTTTTGCGTACCGTTCGGCGACCTTTACCCGGCCGGCGTCAGGCGAGACGATAACCAGTCCGTCGCCAAGCTCACGGAGATAGTCGAGCAGCACCGGCATCGCGGTGAGGTGGTCGACGGGACCATCGAAGAAGCCCTGAATCTGGTTGGAGTGCAGATCGACTGACACCAAGCGGCTAGCCCCGGCTGCCTTAAAGAGTTGTGCGACCAGCTTGGCCGTAATCGGCTCGCGGCCATTGGCCTTCCGGTCTTGGCGGGCATATCCGTAGAACGGAGCAACAACCGTGATCCGCTTTGCCGAAGCTCGACGGGCAGCGTCGACCATGATCAGCTGTTCCATCAACGCGTCGTTGATGGATTGTTCCTCGAAGGCCGAATGGGTGTTGATGATGAAGACATCGGTGCCCCGAATCGACTCTTGGTAGCGACAGTGAATTTCGCCGTTGGCGAACTCGGCAATACCTGGATCGCCGAGCGGCACACTGAGTTCACGTGCGATATCAGCCGCAAGAGGTTGACTCACCCGACCGCTCACGATGTACAGGTGTTTCTTGGTAACCAGCTCCATTGAGCGTCCTCACGATCGGGGCTTCAAGGAGCATGGTAGGCGACGTGCATTGACGCGAAACCACGTGGGCCGACAGGTTTCTGCCGACGATGTTTCTAGTCGGCGTACTGGCCAACGAAGTTGGGGCCGGTGACCACATTGGCGGCCACCTGAGCGCCCGGTTCGAGGGCCGCAAAGGGTCCGACGATGGCCTCGGGGCCGATCTCGGCGTCGCGCCCTGTCGTGCGAATCACTTTGGCGCGTTGGCCGACTGCGCAATCGGTGAGGTGGGTATCGGGACCGAGTTCGACATAGTCGCCGACAACGGTAAAACCTCGCAGGATGGTGCCAGGCTGTAGGACAACGCCGGTGCCGAGCACCACATCGGCATCGATATAGGTGCGGGATGGGTCGACCATTCGCACGCCGCGTGCCATCCAGTTTGTGGTGAGTCGACGTCGAACGATTGCCTCGGCGGTTGCGAGGTCTTCGTAGGTGCTGACACTTCGCACCGAGTCGAGGTCGTTCACGGTGAACGACTCGACCTTGTGGCCGGCACTGGCGAGCACCGCGATTGCATCGTTGAGGTTGAACTCGCCCCGGAGAGCCTGCGGTGAGGTTCGCCTGATCGCAGCTGCGAGCAAGCCGCGTCGAATGACGTAGCACCCGGCAATCGCTCGCTCCCCCGACGGCTCTGCTGCGGTCTCTCTGGATGTCTCCGCTGCCACGTCTCGAGAGGCGGCCTTGATCCTTTTTGTGTCGATAAATTCGTCGAGCATCGCGTGACGGCCGAGCGGCCCGACTGCTGGCGCAGCGAGCACCGTGGCTTCGGCGCCGGACTGAAGATGATGGTCGATGAGGCCCGAAAGTACGTCGGCGGTAAGGAGCGGCATGTCGCCATGAACGACGAGGACATGGCCGTCATCGTCATCATCGGAGTAGTAGTCGTAGTTGAGATCGTCCAACGCACTTAGCCCGGCGAGCACGGCGTCGCCCGTTCCTCGCTGGACATGTTGTTCGGCAAAGCTCAGACCGACATCGCCCAGCCGACCCTGCAAGGTCTTTACGACATCCTCGGCGCCGCTGGCGACAACAACCGCGAGCTCCGACGCTCCGGCTTCGACCACGACACGGAGCACCGACGCCACGATCGGCTGACCGCAAAGGTCCTCGATCAGGCTCGGTCGATTGGCGCGGAGACGGGAGCCGCTGCCCGCTGCCAAAACAATGGCCGATATCGATGGGGTACTTCGTAGACCGCTGACAACCATTGCACTAGGTTTACCAACAAATCGACCCTCGTGTCGACCACGTAGAGTGTTTTTTCGGGTGACTCTACGTGTTTCCAGTGGTACTTTAGGCCACGAGATCCCCGATCTTTCAGCGCTCCCCCCATCAGAAATCCGGAACCTTTCCCATGTGCGGCCACCTATGTGCGGCATAGCCGGCGTCTTTCACTACGTCACTAGAGAACCCGTCGATCGCGACCTCCTGCGGGAGATGGCCGACTCCATGGTCCATCGCGGTCCCGACGATGCCGGCTACTACCTCGACGATGGCGTTGGGTTCGGTTTTCGCCGGCTCTCGATCATCGATATCGAGGGCGGCCATCAGCCGATGTCCAACGGCGATGAGTCGACCTGGGCCATGCTCAACGGTGAGATCTACAACTTTCGTGAGCTTCGTGCCGAACTCGAATCGTCCGGGCACCGGTTTCGTACCGCTTCGGACACCGAAACCATCGTGCACGGCTACGACCGGTGGGGGCCACAGGTAACCAATCACCTCAACGGCATGTTCGGTCTTGCGGTCTGGGATCGCACCGAACAACAACTCGTGCTAGCCCGCGATCACATGGGCATCAAGCCGCTTTATTACTTCGATGACGGCCGACGATTGATCTTCGGTTCGGAACTGCGCACCATCCTCACCGACCCCACCGTGCAGCGCGAGGTCGACCCCGCGGCGCTGCGCATCTTCCTCACCTACGGCTACTTGCCCTCTCCTTACACGCTGTTCGCCAACATCCGAAAGCTGCAGCCGGGACATCGCCTCATCGCTGGACGCAACGGGGTCCGAATCGAGCGGTACTGGACCACCATTCCTCGGATCGACACAAACATCACCGTGGGCGACGCCGTCGACAACTACACCTCACTCGTGAATGACGCGGTCGATCGCCAGATGGTGAGCGATGTTCCGGTCGGTTCGCTTCTTTCGGGCGGCGTCGATTCCGGCATCGTTACCGCTGCGATGTGCGCGGCCGCCAAGAAGAACAGCCAATCCGACCCGGTCCAGACATTCACGGTTGGGTTTGGCGATGACTTCGAGTGGGACGAAATCGAAGACGCCGCCGAGACCGCCAACATTCTCGGCACGACGCATCAGTCCTTCGAGATCGAAGCCACCGACTTCGCCGACTTCTTCGAAACATCAACATGGCACCTTGAAGAACCCGTCCTCAGCCAGAGCACCTTCGCCTACTACCAACTCACCAAACAGGCGAGCGAACATGTCACCGTTGTGCTCACCGGGCAAGGCGCCGACGAGCCCTGGGCCGGGTATCACCGATACTTCGGCGAACGCTACGGAGGCAATGTCCGATGGCTGGTCGACAACCCTCTCACCCACGGCGTCATGAGCCGCCTTCCCGGCTCGAACCGCCATGCGTCTCGACTTCGACGAGCTACCGAATCGCTGGGCGAACACGACCCCCTTAGCCGGTTCGTCAATATTCACAGCGTGTTTGGCGATACCGATATCGCCTCGCTTCTTCACGACGATCTGGCCTCCGATGTTCTCGATGTCGATGCCGCCGATCCAATGCGGTACTGGCAACGCGATGTTTCTCACCTCGACGGCCTTGCTCAGTTGCTCTACATCGACAGCCGGATGTCGCTACCCGACGACCTCCTCCTCTATGGCGACAAGCTCGCGATGGCCAACTCGCTGGAAACGCGGGTTCCGCTCATCGATGTCGAGGTCATGGAGTTCGTCGAGACGCTTCCCGCCAACTTCAAACTGCGCGGCCGCAACACCAAACACGTGCACAAACTCGCCGCCTCCAACTGGTTGCCCGATCACGTCATCAACCGCATCAAACGCGGCTTCGCCACGCCGGTCGATGCGTGGTTTCAGGGAGAGCTCGACTCGTTCCTGAACGACACTATGCTCGCTCCCGATTCGGCCTGCTCGGAGTTTTTCAAGCGGTCAGAACTCGACCGGATTCTGGCCGAGCACCGAAGCGGCACGCGTAACCACCGACGGAAACTCACCACCCTGCTCGGCTTCGAGCTGTGGCATCGACAATTTATCCGAGGCTCAAAACCTACGAGCTCGCTATGAACAACGCTCTGCGCAAGGTACCCCTCTCATGAATATCTCAATCTTTGGTCTCGGCTACGTCGGCGCAGTCTCAGCAGCCTGCCTCGCCGATGCGGGCCACACCGTTGTCGGCGTCGATCTCAATCCGGTGAAGGTCGAGGCAATCAACGCCGGCACCACGCCGGTGTCGGAGAAGCACGTACCGGAGATGATGGAAGCTGCGGTGGCCAACGGGCGCCTTCGCGCCACGGTCGACATCGCCGATGCCATTCTTAACACCGACCTCACCCTCATCTGCGTAGGCACGCCGAGCCGCCCGAACGGCGATATCGACATCTCCAACATTCTCAAGGTGGCCACCGATATCGGCACGGTCCTTGCCGACAAAGAGGGCTTTCACACCGTCACGGTCAGAAGCACCGTCTTCCCTGGCACGTCCGAATTGGTCGCCGAGGCCATCACTGAAGCGTCGGGCAAAGTTGCCGACGTGGACTTTGCGGTCACCGTGAACCCCGAATTTCTTCGCGAGGGGCAGGGCGTGGAGGACTTCCGAAACCCACCAATCATTCTGCTGGGCGGCACATCCGAACGGGCCCTCGATTCGTTGGCGTCGCTCTATGACGGCATCGATGCTCCGATGTACCGCGAGGAAACCCGCCTGGCCGAGATGGTGAAGTACGCCAACAACAGCTTCCACGCCACCAAGATCACGTTCGCCAACGAGATCGGCAATATCGCAAAGGCCATGGGCGTCGATAGCCACAAGGTGATGGAGCTGTTATGCGCCGACACGAAGCTCAACATTTCGCCGGCGTATCTCAAGCCGGGCTTCGCGTTCGGCGGATCGTGTCTTCCGAAAGATGTTCGGGCGCTGCAATTTCGGTCGAAGTCACTCGACATTTCCTCGCCGCTCCTCGATGCATTGCTCGAATCGAACGCCGCACAGATTCGCCGGGTCATCGAACAACTCATCACGCTGGGGAAGCGCAACATCGGGTTCGTTGGTTTGGCGTTCAAAGCCGGCACCGATGATCTTCGTGAGAGCCCCATTGTCGAGGTCATCGAGCGCATGATCGGCAAGGGCTTCACCTGCCGCATCTATGACCCCGAGGTTTCTACCGGCAAACTCATCGGCGCCAACCGTGAGTACATCGAGCGGGAAATCCCCCACCTCGACGACCTGCTGGTTTCGAGCATCGACGACATCGTCGAACAGGCCGACGTCATTGTCGTGGCATCGAAGTCACCCGAGTGCGCCCACCTTCTCGAGCATCGCCGTCCCGAGCAGCTGGTCATCGACCTCGCCCGGATCGTGGATGAACCCATCCAAGAAGACTGGTACCACGGAATATGCTGGTGAACGTGCCCCTCTCCCCAGACACAGGCTCCGCAGACACAGGCTCCCTAGACACAGGCTCGCCAGAAGAGATGCCTCCGGTAACGAAGCCACATGTGCTCCTGCTGGTCGAGAACTACTCGGTTCCTCACGACCGCCGGGTCTGGAATGAAGCCCGCACCCTGCGTGAAGCGGGCTATGCGGTGTCGGTCATCTCCCCAAAGGGCGAGAAACTCGACACCGAAAGCTTCGAGCGAGTCAGCGATGTCGACATCTATCGGTTCCCGATGCCGTTCGGCGGCAAGAACAAGGTCGACTTCCTCCTCGAGTACGGGTGGGCCATGTCGGCGTCGCTCGCACTCGCTCTGCGGGTGTGGCGCAAGAACCCCTTTGTGGCGATGCACGTGGCCAACCCACCCGATTTCTACTTTCCCTTCGAGCGGGCGTTTCGGTCGAAAGGTGTGAAGTTCATCTTTGACCAGCACGACCTCTCGTCGGAGACCTACCTCGAGAAGTTTGATGAGGACGGCAGCGACACCCCGACAGACGGCGAAGCCTCGGGTGGCCTGGTCTACAAGGCGCTTCAGTACTGCGAGAAGAAGAGCTTCCAAGCAGCGTCGATGGTGATTTCCACCAACCAGTCATACCGCGAGCGCGCTATCAATGAATGCGGCATCGAACCCGACCGAGTCATGGTGGTGCGCAACGCACCCGACCCTCACGTCTACCAACAGCGCCCGGCCCGGCCCGAACTTCGAGGCGAGTATGACTCGATGGTCATGTTCGTCGGCGTCATGGGCTTCCAAGATGGCGTGCACGTACTTCTCGATGCTGCGCATCACGTACGCGAAGCCCGCGGCCGAACCGACATCCTCTTTGCCCTCGTCGGGACCGGCGACCAAAAGCAGGACCTACTCGCCCAGCATGAACGGCTCGGGCTTGGCGAGGGTGTTCGTTTCACCGGGTTCATCAGCGAGGACGACATGCTCGACTACCTCGCCACCGCCGATCTCGGCGTCGCCCCCGATCTCAACGGCCCGCTCAACGATGTGTCCACGATGACCAAAATCATGGACTACATGTCGATGGGCATGCCCGTGGTGTCGTTCGATCTCAAAGAGGCTCGCTATACCGCAGGTGACGCGGCGGCCTACGTGAAAGAGAACTCCGGTGAGGCGCTCGGCGAGATGATCATCGAACTCATCGACGACCCCGAACGTCGCGCCACGATGGGTGCGGCCGGATACGAACGTGTAACCGGTCCACTCAGCTGGGAAAAAAGCTCCGAGAACCTCCTAGAGGTCTACAACCGAGCCCTCGCCACCTAACCCAAACCAACCCGAAATTCTCGCGCTGCACCACCTCGGGGGTGGTTAAGCGCGATTAGAACTTGGGTCGGTGAGGAGTCCACGTTCCGCGAGTGCGGATCGGGCTTGGTCGATTCCCTTGGTCAGTGCAGCGTCGATACCCACACTGCAGGCGCCGTCGACATTTGCTTGATTGTCATCGAGGAACACCACCTCGCTGGCCGGCACATCGAGTTGGGCGAGCACCTCTTCGAAGATCACGGCGTCGGGTTTGGCCAACCCAAGCTCGAAACTCAGGAAGAGCCGATCGAACAGCGCCTTCACCCGTTCATGATCGACTTGGTTCTCCCAATGCAGGGCATTGGTGTTGCTGAGCACTGCGATCTCGATGCCGTCGTTGATACTGGCGACCAATTCCTCGGCGCCATCAAACAACCCCTTCGGCCACCCGGAGAACCTCGCGATGAAGTCATCAGCCGTTATCGACAGGCCGAGTTCGTCCACAAGACGTTGGCCAAACTCTTCAACACTGCAGTGACCCGACTCGAAATCGCGCACGACCTCGCTGGTAAGCCACCGCTCCCAGAACTGTTCAGGCGGCAGCCGGTCGCCGACCAACAACTCGGTGGTCGGCCCTAGCTCCACCAACACGCCACCCATATCGAAGATCACAACGCGAGCTCTAGATATGGACGCACCAGTCGAAGTCATTCCATGAACGTACCTGGGAAGTAGCTCAGCGGCACTAGACGATTTACCCCCGCGAGTTACGAAGCGCCTGGATCTCTTCGCTACCCATTTTGTTGCGGAGCACGAAGTAGGCCACCAAGCCGACGAGGCCACAAACGCCAGCTACGGCCGTCGATAGCGGTGGGTCTTCGTAGCGTTGCACCACAACACCAGCGACAACTGCCGCCGGGACAAAGGCCAGAAGCGAAGCGCCCGCTGAACGCATCATGCTCGACCGCAGGCTGTAGCCGGGCGAACTCCACGAGGAACCGATACGGCGATCCAAGTACACGCCGCCAACGATGTCGCCAAGCGCTACCGCCAAGCTGATACCGAGGATCATCTCGACGCCGTCGAACAGCCACCAAACCAAGAACACCGCAGCGGTGGTAACACCGGTTCGGATAGCAAAAGCCCAGAACGGGTCGGTGGCATTGCGGCGGCTATAGGCCGATGGAGTGCCGACCTGGAAAAGCGCATCTCCGAGAACGGCAAGGCCGGTACCGATGAGAGAAACGGTAAGAAGGTCTCGCCCAAACTCAGTGCCCAGCTCGTTGAACGCCGTACCAAGTGCCAATGGTCGTGCCATCGCCACAATGGCCACCGCGGCGGGGATAGCAATCAGCGCAGCAAGGCCCATGCCGCGGTGGTATTCCTCGCGCCATCCGTCGGCGTCGTCGTTTGCTTCGTGACGTGACAGCTGGGGAAGCATGGCCTGGGCGACGGGTTTCGCTCCGAGGGCCACGGGAACGTTCAAGAAGTTGAGCGCCATCTGGAACGCCACGAGCCCGCCGCTTACTGCCGATGTAGCAATGGAAAGCAGGATGAACCGAGCGCCATTGAGCACCGCAACGCCGCTCGACGGAATGGCGAGACGGATGATGCTGCGGACCGCTGGGTCCTTCCAGCCGGCCTTCGGGCGCATATTGATCCCGGCACGATGAGCGCCCCAAACCTGAAGCGCCATATGAGCGAATACACCAGCCGAGCTACCACCGGCGAGGAGAAGCCATCGACCGGTCGTGAGCTCTTCGAGTGTGGTGCCGGTTTCGAACACCACCGCATAGATACAGAGCGCAGCGACAACCACGAGGTTTTCAAGAATCGGTACCGCAGCCGGAAACGCAAACTTCCCGACAGCGTTCTGCACGGCGACGCCGGTAAAGGCCAGGCCGTAGCCCACGATCTGGGGTGCCGTAATGATCAGCATCGGAACTGCGGCCGAAATGTAGTTATCGGCGGCGGTTCCCGCTTCGATCCTGGCGATCGAAACAAACAGACGAGCAGCGAAGGGGCTGACCACCATCACGAGCAAGGCAACCGACGAGAAGGCCAGAATCAAGACGCCGGTGAAGTTCCGGGCGAGATCACTAACTGCTGCGTGCCCACCTCGGTCGAAACCTTCAACGAGCGGCGGAACCACCAGCGAAGCAAGTAAGGCACCGATGGCCAGCTCGAAAGTGATCCAGGGAAGCGTGTTGGCGAAGGTGAAGAGGTTGCCGAACTGTGTCGGGCCTAGCACTGCACCAACAAGAATCACTCGGATGAATCCGGTGAGCCGGCTGGCCAGAGTCCACTTCGCTACGGCAAAGGAGTCGCCAGCAACCTGGCTACCGCCGTCGTCGACGGAGTGTTCGGTTGTGGTCATGGGCTCTCGACAGATACAGCGGGGGGATTAGTGAACAACCGGTGAAAGGCGCTCGCTGACTACAGGGTACGTCAGCGATGCGGCCAGCGATACCCCGGAGTTAGCAGCTCGAGTACTTATTCGAACCGCTGCCGCCGACACAAATGTCGACGCCGAGTCCACCGAAGTGTTTGTCGGATCCGCCTTCGCCGTGGAGCGTATCGACACCCTTGCCGCCGACGAGGCGATCGTTGCCTTTGCCGCCCTCGATGAAGTCGTTTCCGGTACCGCCAAGCAGACGGTCACCCATCGATCCGCCTCGCAGGACGTCGTAGCCGCTACCGCCCTTGAGGACGTCGCGTCCGGCGCCGCCATTGATGACGTCGTCGCCGCCACCGCCGATGACGGTGTCTCGACCGTTGCCGGCACAGATCAGGTCGTTGCCGCCTCGGGCGTCGATGACATCGTTTCCGGATTTCGCCACAATGACGTCGCGGCCGGTGGTTCCGACGATCACGTCAGCGCCATTCGTACCGATAATCGTTGCTTGAACGCCCTCGCAGAATACTGGCGGAGGCGGAGGCATCGTCGTTGTCGTGGTGGTGGTCGTCGTCGTGGTCGGCGCTGCCGTTGTGGTGGTAGTCGACGTCGTTGTCGTCGTCGGTGCAGCAGTTGTCGTGGTGGTCGACGTCGTGGTTGTTGAGGTGGTCGAGGTTGTCGAGGTCGATGAAGTCGACGTCGTTGTCGGGTAGATCGGCGGCGACATATGTGGGCCGACCCAATGCATGAAGAGGGTCTCGCCTGGGGCACCGAAGGTTCCCATGACCCCTGCGTCCCATCGCCAGCGAACATCGTGGCCGTAGAGGAGACCGGTTACGCCGGTGCGGAGAGCCGCAAGCGTGTCGGACTCAACATCGGAGGGGAGCACTGGGTCCCCGGGGCCATGTTCTTGGCAACCGGTCCACGACGGTTCGAACGCTTCGTAGCGCATCTCGGCCGCGTAGATGTCTTTGCCACTTGGATGGTTCACCGCATTGTTGAGAACGCTTTCCATCTGACTCGTAGGCATGCAGTGACCGGTCTCAACCGAGAGGAAGTCGATCCACGGCTCATCGATGAATTCGAGCATGAAGGGAATCAGCGGTGAAGAGTGGAAGGTGATGGGTTTGGTCACGCCACCGTCGGTGAGGCCCTGGGCAACGTTGGCCCAAATCTGTGGATCTTCCCGCTCGGCCTGGGTTGGGCCGCAGAAGTTGTCACCGCCGAGGACGAAGTACGAGATGGCTGGGTGGTTCGCGAAGTCAGCAGCGATTTGCGAGCCGACGCCGTAGGAGCTCGCCAGGTTCAACGGACCCTGGTTGAGGAGCTCGCAGTAGCCGTTGGTCCATTCGCCGTGGAGGTAACGCACGCCCCACGAGGTAACGAAACCGACCTTGAGGCCTCGGGCATGCATCTCGTCGAGCAGCCAGGTGACGTCGTCGGCATAGTCCTGAGGAAAGATGATCTCGCCGTTTGGACCGAGCTCGGCCTGCATGTCGCCTTTGGCGGTTGCATGGGTGAACGCACTACCGGTGGTGGTCATGTACGCAATCCATGCGCCGGTGAATCCGGCCTGCACGAGGTGGTCCATGTAGGCGATCTGCTCAGCCTGGGTTGCCTTGTAGGGCAACTCCCATGCCGTGTCATAGGCCACAACGGTTTGGTTCACGTTGGGGTCATGGTGCGCCTGGGCGGTCGTCGGTACGAGAACCGTGGCTGCCAGTACGGTCATTGCCGCGACGAAGCCAGCAAAGATCGATCGGCCTCGGGCCGAAGAAGTACGGGGTGAGCTTGAAGAGGAGGGCATGTGGGGAGAGGTCCTGCCGTTTGGGTGCTTTCCCATAGAGTAAAGGTCACGCTATGTGGTCGTATAGGGCCAAACGGCTCAACCAACTGCCCATTTTTAGTATATTTCCGGGCTTTTCAAGGCGTTTGGATTCACCACGGTGCGTGAAGAACCATCTGGATGACTCATTGCCCGGCTGCCGCAGCGCCTCGTACTTTGGGGCCATGCCGAGTCTCCCCCACTCTCGTCCTGTTCGATGTACCCATCGATTTACCCGCCGCACCAACAGGCGTTCCAGTAGCGCGGCGGCCATCATCGTTGCGGCACTTCTGGCAAGCGGTTGCTCCCCGGGCGGCGACGACACCACCACCCTCGCTGAACTCGAACCGGTCACGATCGGGACCGATGTGGAGCAGACCGGCTTCGAGCCACCGGCCGAGACCATCCCCGCCAAAGCCTCAGCCGATACCGAGAAGGTCATCGTCCGACGCCCCGTCGAGCGATTCGCCCTCGACGTCGCCAGCACCGGGGCACACGACTTCGGTGAGGTTGACATTGACGTACTCACCCAGACTGCAGGGACCAAGGTCGACTACGCCGTACATCCCAGCGCGTTGTCGATCAAAGATGGCAAGAACGACCACTCGCTCCGCCAACGTTTTGATCCTTCGACCGATGGTTCGCCTCGGGTCGAGTTTGCCGCATCCATTCCGGATGCTGACGATGAGTCATGGTTGTCCTACCGGATCTACTTCGAGCCGAGGTTCGAATGGAATAAGGGCGGCAAACTTCCCGGACTCGCTGGCGGAACCCACCCAACCTTCGAGGGCGGCGACGGCACCGATGGTTTCAGTGCCCGCATGGCATGGATGCCCAAAGGGCAGATGGGCGTGTACCTGTACCACCCAGACCGCCCCGAAGAACTCGGCGAACTCCGCGGAACCTTTGGCACCTTCGAACGCAAACAGTGGCACACCATCACCCAGCGGGTGGTCATGAACTCAGACGGCCTGAGCGATGGAATTCTTGAGGTGTGGCTCGATGAGTTGCTGGTGTTTAGCGACTCCAACATGAACTGGCGTACGACTGGCGATTTCGGCGCCGACGTCTTTCTCTACAGCGCCTTTTATGGCGGCGGCAGTGTCGATTGGGCTCCGGATACGACCAACTTCGTTCGTTTCGCCGACATCACGGTTTCTACAACCGACAACAATCTGCAAACCTTCAGCCGCTAGTCAGAACTCATCGCCAACAGAGCGAGAGTCGACCGCAAGTAAATGCGTGCGGCAGCGATGACCTCGTCGATTGCCACGTATTCGTCGAGCGAATGCGCTTGGGCGAGCGAACCCGGGCCGAGGATCACGGCCGGACAACCGAAGTTTGGGGCATCGGTTGAGCCGGTAAATGCTTCGACAACCGCCGGTGCACCAGTGACGGCTTCAACTTCAGCGATCGTGGTGGCGACTACCGCATTACCGAGATCGGTATCGAGGACCCGGGCGTACATGGTGGGTCCCTCGATCTCATAGCGAAACTCTGGATCGTTACCCGCCAACGGATCGAGGAGAGCTCGATATTCGGCTTCGACGCCGTCCGGGGTTTCGCCAGGAATCATTCGCCGGTCGACCTCGATCTGGCAGAAGTCAGGCACCGTCGACATGATCTCGCCGCCATTGATGACACCGACGCTGAACGTTGCGTGCCCGACAAGTGGATGGTGCGGGCGGGCAATGAGTTCATCGTTGTACCCGCCGAACGCTCCGATGACGTCGGCCATTTTCTCGATGGCGTTCACTCCTTGGGCCCGAAGGCTCGAGTGCACCGCCTTGCCGAAGGTACGGATGTACATTCCTAGCTGACCCTTGTGGGCTGGGCACACCGTCAAGCTCGTTGGTTCGCCCACAATGGCGAAGTCGGGAGTCGGGCCAACCTCGGCCCAGTGCAACGACCCAGCCATTCGGTCTTCTTCGTCGGCGATGCCGGCGATCATCAGCTCGCCAGCAAACTCCACACCCGACTCATGAATGACTCGAGCGACCTCAACAAAGGCAGCCAAAGCGGCCTTCATATCGCACGAGCCGCGTCCGTAGATCCGGCCATTAGCCACTACCGGGTTGAACGGCTCGTCGTACTCGTTGACTCCAACGGTGTCGAGATGTCCAGCGAGCAGCACGGTCGGCCCAGGCTTCGCCCCCTTCAACGTACCGATGACGTTCGGACGACCCGGTGACACCTCATCGAAGCGAACCTCACAGCCTGCCTCGGCGAGCATCTCGCCGAAGCGCTCGGCCACTTCATGTTCTCTCGATCCAACGGCCGGCGCTGGCGCCCCCTCGACGTCGGGAGCAAACGGATTCACGCTAGGTATCGCAATCAGTTCTTGCGTCAGCGAGACGAGGTTCCCCTCATCGATGGCTGCTTCGAGCGCTGCGTAGTCCATGGCCGCCATCATTCCACGCGAGACAGCAACGCCCGCCAAAAACGGCTTGGCCCCGATCAACTGACTTGTCGTCAATCAATCGGGGCCGATGCTTCCCTTGTTGGTCGGGTGGGGATCGAACCCACGACCTCCAGGATCAAAACCTGGCGTTCCACCAATTGAACTACCGACCATGGTGCCCCTTCACGTTACTCGCACAGGGAGGGTCAAGCTGTGCCGAAAATCCTGTTTCTTGTCACCCTGGTTACGGGAGAGCCATCACAACCCAGTAGATTTGGCCATATGGGATCCCTCGTAAAGAAGCGCCGTAAGCGCATGCGCAAGAAGAAGCACAAAAAAATGCTGAAGCGCACGCGTGCTCAGCGCCAGCGCGGTCGCTAGACCCGCTCTTCGCTTCGTTCGAAGCGACTGACAACCAAACAATCTTTCAAACAGCGCCGGTATCGCCGGCGCTGTTTGTCGTTCCCCGATAGCCGATGCGAGCAACTGGCCGGGTGACCGGCCCGCACGTGGTTTCGCCTAAGCGGGCATTCCCCAGCCGCGAGGCACTGTGGTTGCCACCACACATCGATCTCCGGCGAACGCTCCCTCAACAAACCAGGTGCTTCCGCTCCCTGCCAGTCGAGGCCGCTGCCCAGATACATCGCCGAGATAGTCCCGGTACTCGGCGAGTTCGGGCGCAACAACTAGAGCTGCGGGCTCAAGGTCGTTGCCGTGGTCGCCTTTCGGGCCGCCCATTTCATCCCATGCCCGGTAAACCGCAGGGGTCGAACAGCCAAACGGTGGCGTCAGCAGCGTGTAGGTCCGTTCTTCATACGCGAGTTCTTCGATCGCCTCGCCGATTCCCGTGACCCTTCCGCGTCCACCACGAAGACAGAACGCGACATCGGCGCCGATGGTCGCGGCAAGTTCTTCGTCATCGAAATCAGCCCAGCGCAGGATCGCCGCGGCATCCGATGATCCGCCACCAAGGCCCGCACCGGGCGGAATCGCCTTGTCGATCAGCACCCCAGCCGTCCGGCCAGCAAGCATCAGAGCTTTCGCCACGAGGTTGTCGGGGCCGAGCTCAACATCAGGAGCGTTGAGGATTTCAATACCCTGCCCATCCGGGTCGACCTCGAGCCGGTCGTGAAGATCAAGCGAGACCATCTCGGCATCAATCAGGTGGTAGCCGTCGTGCCGTAGTCCAACCATTTCGAGCGACACGGTGAGCTTTGCCGGAGCCAGGATCTCAATCACACTGTTGCCAATCACCCTGTTACCAATCACCCTGTTGAGGGTAGAGGGTCGGCAAGCGCCAAAGCGCCCCACTCGTGCACCGAAAGCTGTTCTGGCCGTGACTCGGGTGCAATTCCGGCCACTTCAAAGGCTTCGGGGTTAAGAACGCCAGCCAAAGACTTTCGCAGCATCTTTCGGCGCTGACCGAACCCAGTCCTTACCAAACCAAAGAGGCGGTCGGGGTCGGCGGTGGTGGCTGGCCCATCGGGGCGACGAATGATCTCGACGAGCGCCGAGTCGACCCGTGGTTGGGGGATGAATACCGATGGCGGCACCTTGCCCACCACCGAGGCAGTAGCCCAATGCGCCACCTTCACCGAGGGGATGCCGTAGATCTTGCTTCCAGGGTCGGCGGCAAGCCGCTCCCCTACTTCCAGCTGCACCATCACCAACATTCGGGTGATGAGAGGAACATCGTCGAGAAGATCCGCGATGAGGGGCGTTGCGATGTTGTACGGAAGGTTGGCCACCAGCACGTGCGGCGTCTCCTCGAGCACCGCCGACCAATCGGCGGTCATTGCGTCGGCTTCAACCACTCGTGCGCCCGGCGCCACCTCGGCCAAAGGTTTGAGCATGCCCGTGTCGACTTCGACGGCGGTGACGGTGGCTCCGGTCTCGAGGAGTGCCAGGGTCAGCGAGCCGATACCGGGGCCGATCTCAACGACACGGTCACCCTCGCCCACCCGGGCGAGCTTGGCGATACGCCGAACCGTATTTGGGTCGGCCACGAAGTTTTGGCCCTTAGACTTCTTCGGCGCAAGGCCATAGCGATCCAGGAGCTCGGCGACCTCAGCCGGCGAGTGGGTCATAGATCAGGCGATGCCGGCGGTCCGCGAACACTTTGGCCACGCTGCCCCGGGCGACTGCATACGGGTAAGCGCTAGCGCCATGGCGTCTTGATTGCCCGGAATTGCAGCAGCTGGGTCTTGGCCAGAAAGTTCGGGGTGGAAGCTATTGGCGACCCAATCCCATGTTGCCTGACTGAACTGATAGGCGCCGCGGAACTTTCCGGTCGCACTCACTGCGCCGTAGTTGTTGGTGGACTCGCATTGGCGCAACTGCCACCACTGGTCGGCGGTGGGGTCGCCATCTTCGGCGGCCACAGGCGTAACCGGTCCGGCCACCGCAGGGGTGGTAGTGGGAGGTGTGGTTTCGGGTGGTGTGGTCTCTGGCGGCTGGGTCGCCGGCGGGACGGTGTCCGGAGGCTGGGTATCGGGAGGAGTTGTGCCGGGAGGAGCCGTATCCGGAGGGCTAGTTCCTGGTGGTGTGGTTGCTGGCGGCTGGGTGTCGGGAGGAGTTGTCGGAGCAGGTTCTGTGGCTGCCGGCGCCTCGGTGGTCGTTGGAGTCGGGGCTTGCGTCGTTGACGGCGCAGCGCTCGTAGGTGCGGACGTGCTTGTAGTGGGCGCAACCGTGGTCTGCGCGTCGGTCGCTTGCGTTGCATCGATAGCAAGGCTGGTTGTGGGTATCGCCGAAGTGGTGTTGTCGGGGACGATGATCTCGACCGGAGCGGGAGTGAACTCTCCGGACTCGTCGACGCTAAGGGTCACAGAATCGTCGGCGGCATCGGCCCCCGACTGGTAGTCGAGGAGCAAAACCGGAAGCGCCAACAACGCGACCAGAACGGCCAACGCAACTCGCCATCGTTCTGGTGTCTTGGACTCCAGAGCTCCGAACCTTTCGCAATCATCACGTTTTGGGACATTCCCAATGGACGTGAAGACGTTAGGTCTGCGCGTAGCTGAACGCAATCCGTCAAACGCTCAGGGTGACCACGCAACCACAATAGGACGGCCGATGGTTGCGTTCTCAGGAGGCGGTTGCGGGGAGGCCGTAAAACTCTCGAGCCGACTTCGTCGTCGCAGCCGCCACGTCGGCGATTTCGACATCTTTTAGCTCGGCAACCTTCGCGCCGACCAACGACACAAACGCCGGCTGGTTTTGCTTTCC
>CALGZB010000298.1 GCA_937934655.1 uncultured Acidimicrobiales bacterium
AACCGCGATGATCTTGCCGTCGCCATGATGAAACTGGCCCGAGTCCCAGACGATGGGTGCCTCGCGTCCCTTCGAGTCCACCGGGTTGCGACGGAGCCAGCCGAGGAAGAACTCGAGGAAGGGGTCGTGATGATCTTTGAGATTGCGGTAGTGCTCTTCGTAGCGGGCGAGGCCGATAAGGCCCGCTTGGGATGGATCGTCAGCCCGGCTGATTCCCGCTTCGACAAAGGGCTCGATGGGGAGCTTATGCACCCGGGCCAGGATCGAAAGGTAGTCGTCGACAGCGCTCTCTCGGTCAGCGTCGCTTGTCGGGGCGCCACCGAGCCGGCCAAAGTGCTCCTCGCCGGCCACCTGATCCATTACGTACGCGGGGAGGTCGTCGATCCACCCGCGCACCGTGGCAACCGGAATACCGTGGTCGCCGAGTACGCGCTGAAAGGTCATCTCGTGCTCAAGCGGGTAGATGAGCGGCATGTCGGTGCGGTCGCCCCGAATCACAAGTTCATGGCGCTCGCCGCCGGTGCCGCCCGTGTCCCCTGTATCGACGGTGGCGAACCACACCGGACGCCAACGGGTCTGGCGGTCGAGCGAAACGACGGTCCCGCCAAACTCGGTTTCGAACCAGCGGACGATGTTGTCGTCGGCTGCCGCAAGGGACTCTGGAGACATCATGAGCGGCACCCTACTAGTGTTTAACTACGCCAGATAGCTAGTGACTATGGAAGTTCGTCGAATGATTCAGCCCGCCTCTTCAAACGAATACTCCCTCTCCGGCCAACGAGTTCTTATCACCGGAGCATCGTCAGGCATCGGAGCTGCCGTGGCGAAAGCAATCGCCGCGGACGGAGCGGTTGTGGGCATCTGTGCCCGGCGGGCTGACCGGCTTGAAGAAGTCGCTGTCGCATGTCGCTCGCTCGGAGCGACAACCCACGTATGGAGCGTTGACCTTACCGATCTCGATGGCATTGAAGCGTTCGCGAAGATGGTCCAAAGCGATATGGGCGGCGTCGACGTTCTGATCAACAACGCAGGCGCTGGGCGACGCAAGAAGATGCAAGACATAAGCGTTGGCGACTTCAACGAGACAATGGACCTGAACTTCAACGCCCCGATGCGCCTCACACTTGCGCTGCTGCCGGAAATGTTGCGTCGCGATGCCGGCCACGTCGTTAACGTCGGATCGAGCGGCACTCGAGAGTTTCCGCCGACCACAGGCAGTTACGTTGCAGCCAAGGCTGCACTCGATGCCTTTACCGAAGCTCTCTATATCGATTTGGCTTCTACCGGCGTCTGGTCGCATTTGGTCATTCCGGGCTTCACCGCAACGGACTTTGGGGCGCAACGACCTGGCGAGGAGCCACCGTTCCCCATCGACCCAGCCAAGGTCGACACCCCCGAAACCGTGGCCCAGGCCATCCTCCGCTGCCTCACCACCGACGACTTCGAGACGTATCCGAACGACCGAGTTCGCGAGGCCTGCGCCGAGAAGCGACAAGATTTCAACGGCTACCTCCGCAAGCGTCGACGCTGGTTCGCTTGAAATCCGGGGGAAATCGGGCGTTGTTGCCGCCGGCAACTATGGTGCGTAGTAGCTAACTATCTGGCTTCGTTCTGTACGAGAGGGCTCTCATGCAATCCACCGATCGCTTCACCGTTATCTCGGCCGACTGCCACGCTGGCGGGAACCATGCGATGTACCGGGAGTACCTCGCCGCCGAGTTCCTCGATGAGTTCGACGCCTGGCGAGGCAAGTACAAGAACCCCTTTCGCGACCTGCAAGACGATGGTCGCAGTCGCAACTGGGACGACGACCGCCGTAACGCTGACCTCTTTGCCGATGGCGTGGTGGCCGAAGTGGTGTTTCCCAACACGGTCCCACCGTTCTTCCCTACCGGTGTAGTTGTCGCGCCGGCGCCCTCGCCCGAGCAGTTTCGGGTACGACTCGGCGGCATCCGTGCGCACAACCGTTGGTTGGCGGACTTCATCGCTCGCTACCCGAAACAACGAGTCGGTCTCGCCCAAATCCTGCTGAACGATGTCGACGAAGCCATCGCCGATGTCCGGTGGTGTCACCAGCACGGCATCAAAGGAGTGCTGCTTCCCGGAGTCTCTCCCGACACGCCGTGGATCGAAGCCCTGTCATCGCCTGCCTATGACCCACTCTGGGCTGTCTGTCAGGAACTCGACATGCCGGTAACCCACCATGCCGGGGGAAGCGGTATACCAGCCTTCGACGACACGCCGTTCCGCAACCTCCTTTTCATGATGGAGACGGGCTTTTACGCCAACCGAGCGTTCTGGCACATGATTTGGGGCGGCGTATTCGAACGCTTCCCGAACCTGAAGCTGGTGCTGACCGAGCAGGGCACCGACTGGGTAAAGCCGGCCTTGAACCGGATGGAGCATTTCTACAAGCTGATGAAAAGCGGTCGAGTCGGCGAGCTCGGGATCCCCGCCGAGGCCATCGGCAAGCTCAGTCCAATCGAGACCTTCCAACGAAACATCTGGGTTGGGGCCAGCTTTCCCGCTCCCTCCGACGCGGTGTTGATGCAGGAGTTCGGGATCGAGAACTTCCTGTGGGGTAGCGACTATCCGCACAACGAAGCATGCTGGCCCTACAGCGTAAAATCGCTCCAGCGGACCTTCCCCGGATGGGACACCGCCGACCTGTGCAAGGTGCTTTCAGAGAACTCGGCCCATGTGTACGGCTTCGACCTCGAAGCGCTCGCACCTCTTGCGGCCGAACACGGACCCACCGCCGGGCAGGTGGCGACTCCGCTGGACACCATTCCCCCCGAC
>CALGZB010000299.1 GCA_937934655.1 uncultured Acidimicrobiales bacterium
ATGTCGCCCGACACGAACCCGTCTTCGGGGGTGTAGGTGAGGCGGCTGCATTCGCCGCCGCAGTCGACACAAGTGATCTTGTCGGGAACATCCACGAAGGCGAATGTAGTGGGGAAACGTTGAGCAACCGGTGCTCGCCTACCTTCGGACTCCGCTGTACCTCTATCCTGACGGCATGCGTGTTGTAGCAGGAACGGCCCGTGGACTCCGGCTTCTCGCACCCGAGGGCCGCGACGTCCGCCCAACCACCGACCGGGTCCGTGAGGCCACGTTCAACGCCCTGTTCAGCATGGGGCTTATTGAAGGTTCCGTGGTGTGCGACCTCTTCGGTGGTACTGGAGCCATGGGTATCGAAGCGCTGTCTCGCGGCGCAGCGCATGCCCACATCGTTGATTCGTCGAACCGGGCAATCGGGGCGATTGAAGAGAACCTTGAGACAACGAGCCTCGAAGCCCAGGCCACCGTGCATCGTCGTGATGCGTTTGCTTTCTTGCAGGCATTGTCGCCCGACACCGATATCGATCTGATTATCGTCGACCCGCCCTACAAATTCGATGAGTGGGAAGAGCTGTTTGACGCGCTCCCTCCGGCCACGCTCGTGGTCGAGTCCGGCAGCGAGGTCGACCCGGGTGACGAATGGTCGATAATCAGGAGTCGCAAGTACGGCGGTAGCGTGGTGATGTTCTTGGAGCCGGCGGTTCAGGAACCCGAAGCCGCAAGCGAAGACCCACCTGAACATACATCCGAAGACAGAGGGTAGAGAGAAGACCATGACAAGGGTTCTGTATCCAGGCTCGTTCGACCCGGTGCACCTGGGGCACCTCGAAATTGTCGAGAGCGCCGCAAGTCTTTTTGACTCAGTGGTTGTCGCAGCGGTCGGCAATCCACAAAAGGGCAGCGGCCTCTTTGACCTTGAAGAACGCAAAGAAATGCTGTCCGAGAGCTTCTCTCACCTCAACAACGTCGAAGTGCACACCTTCTCGACGCTGGTTGTCGACGTCGCCGTCGAGGTAAAAGCCGACTTCATCGTCAAAGGCCTGCGAGTCGTGCAGGACTTCGAGAGCGAATTGCAGATGGCACAGATGAACAAGGAGATCTCGGGAGTCGAGACTCTCTTCCTTCCGACCGCTTCTCGACGTTCGTTTTTGGCATCGAAACTCATTCGCGAGATTGCCAGCTACGGCGGAGATGTGTCAGGAATGGTTCCTGAGCCGGTTTTGCGTCGGCTCAATGAACGCTTTCCCGCCAAGAATTCAGAAGGTTCCGACGAATGAGTGACGATCCCTTCGACGTCAACGATGACGTAGTCGTAGAAGATCATTTCCCCCAAGCGGACGCGCCCGCCTACCAGGCCCCCGAGGCCGAGGCGATGATTCGCCGCACCATAACGATTATCGAACAAGCGCGGCCAATGCCGTTGTCCACGTCGTCGATGATCAACAAAGACGAAGTACTCGAGCTGCTTCAGCAGGCGGTCGATTCGATGCCTGACGAGTTGCGTGCTGCTCGCTGGTTGTTGAAAGAACGTGAAGAGTTTCTTGCCAAGGTGCGCCGCGAGGGTGACGACATCCTTGAGCAGAGCCAAACCCAGGCCGGCCGTATGGTCGAACGCACCGAGGTTGTTCGTGCGGCCGAGAAACGTGCTCGCCAAATAATTGCCAGCGCCGAGGCTGATGCATCCCGAATGCGTCTAGAGACCGAAGATTTCTGCGATCAGAAGCTCGGAAGTTTCGAAAACGTGCTCGAGCGCACCATGCAGGTCGTTCATCAGGGCCGGTCCAAGCTCCAACGCAACCCACTTGCCGATCAGACACCGGCGCCCGAAGGATCTCCCGAGGCTGTTGCGGCCCTTCCCGATCCCGACCTCGCTGATACCGGCGGGTTTTTCGATCAAGACGGTTCATGAAAGCCGAAGACACCACCCGACCCGATGGCCGTTTTGTTATCGGAATTTCTGACATCCGAGGCAAGGTTGGCGCTCATCGCCAGATCGCCGAAGACATCGAAATGGGCGAGATCGTTCTCCAATCAGCGAGCGTCCGCACCGCGGCAACGATCACCCTTGATGCCGACCTCGAAGTTTTGGCCGATGGGCTTTCGTTCACCGGAACCATCGTCACTGCATGGACGGGGGAGTGTCGGCGCTGCCTCGAAGAGGTCGAGGGTTCAATCGAGGTGCCGCTCGATGAGATCTTTGAAGTTCGCCCGACCGAGGGTGAGACCTACAAACTTGGCTACGACACGGTGAACATCGAGCCGGCTGTCCGCGACACGCTGGTGCTGAACCTTCCGATGACGCCGCTTTGTGCGGATGACTGCGTTGGACCCGACCCTGAGCGGTTCCCCACCTTCAGCGACGATGACGACGGTGAAGGCGGCGCAGAGCCGGTGGAGCCGGAGAAGCGGATCGACCCGCGTTGGGCGGCGCTTGCCAACGTGCAATTCGATACTGATCCCGCCGGCGAGTCCGACAGCGAATAATCCATAGTTTTTGTTAGCGGGGAGTAATCGTCCCGAACTTCACGAATGTGGCCGCGTGCGGATAACATCGTCTGTTCGTGCCCAGCTGACCCGAGAGTCACAGGAGCCATCATGGCTGTTCCAAAAAAGAAGACTTCGAAAGCAAAGAGCCGCAGCCGACGCGCGTCGGCTTGGAAGCTCGATGCTCCGTCAAAGAGTGTTTGCCCCCGTTGCAACGCCACCAAGCTCCCGCACCGTGTGTGCGGCGGTTGCGGTTGGTACAACGGTCGCCAAGCTATCGACGTCGACTAGACCTTCTCTGTAGATGAGTCGCCTTCCCATCGCCGTTGATGCAATGGGTGGCGATAACGCGCCCGTCGACATTGTCGCCGGAGCTCGCGTCGCTGCCGAAGAGCACGGCATCCCAATCCTGCTTGTCGGCCGTCCCGATGAGCTGGGCGATACCGGCGACCTCGAGATTCTTCCGGCATCGGAAGTGATTGCGATGGATGCCGATGCTGGTTCAAGCGTTCGCCGCATGAAGGACTCGTCACTCGTTCGCGCTGCTGAGGCGGTTCGCGACGGCAAGGCCTCGGCGATGATTTCTGCCGGCAACACCGGTGCCACTATGGCGAGCGCGTTGCTTCGCATGGGACGCATCAAGGGGGTGTCACGGCCAGCGATCGCAACACCTATTCCTCGCCTCGATGGTTCGCCGACCTTGTTGCTCGACGCCGGCGCGAATGCAGATTGCACGCCAGAGATGCTGTGCCAGTTTGCTCGCATGGGCGCAGTATTTGTCCGCGATCGCTACGGCGTGGCCGACCCAAAGGTCGCTCTTCTTTCGATTGGTGAAGAAGACAACAAAGGAAATGCCCTGGTCAAAGATGCCCACAAGGCGCTGAGCGGGGAACCGTGGGCCCAAATTGGTGCCACGTTCATCGGCAACGTCGAAGGTCGCGACTTGATGACCGACGAAGCCGACGTCGTTGTCACTGACGGCTTTACTGGCAACGTTGCGCTCAAGACGCTTGAGGGTGGCATGAAGACGCTTATTGCTGGGCTCTTCGAAGCGTTTGGTTCTTCGCCCGAGGCAATTGAAGCTTCGGCTGCGCTTGGGCCAGCTCTCGAGCCGCTGTATCGGCGGTTCAACCCCGATACCTACGGCAGTGCGGTGCTTCTGGGCGTCAACGGTCTGTGCATGATTAGTCACGGTTCATCGTCGGCATCGGCGATGACCAACGCGCTCGTCACCACGGCAGAACTGCTCGACACCGATGTTGTCGAGCACCTCCGCACGGCTATCACCGTCGAATAACCGCCCGCTGTCGGGCTGCCGCGAAACGGCCCGCGTTTTGGCTGTTTGACGGACTGTTTAGCGCCATTGCAACGATCGCCGCCATCGCACCTCACCCTGTGTGGGTATCAACACACGTTCGGTGGCAAAAATTGGCGATGTGCTATGGTGACTCACTTCGTGCGGGATAGGTTTGCATGGCGGTCCTCGTGGCAAAACGAGAAACCAGCTTTGGGCGCCGTTCCACTACGAAGACGAAGATTCGCTGAACTACGAAATTGAAGTTTTGAGGGAGCCGGTTATGCCAGCTGAAACCCATATTGAGGGAACACCAATGACCCGCGAAGAAGTACTCGCGCTGATCCGGGACCGGCTTGCCGACATCCTCGAGATCGAACCCGACACCATCAACGAAGGCGACTCGTTCCAGGACGATCTTGACGCCGATTCGCTTGCGCTGATCGAACTGGTCGAGGCACTCGAAGAAGAAATCGGCGAACGTACCGTTGGTTTCCGCATCGAAGACGAAGACCTTGAGGACCTCAAAACGGTCCGAGACGCAGTGGATTATGTCGTTGCCCGAGCAGGTTAAGCCCCAACGGGTTGACCTTTCTGAGCGGCTAGGCCATGACTTTGGCGACCCCTCACTGCTCGAGCTCGCCCTGACCCACCGGTCATGGTGCGCCGAAGTTTCCTCCGACGAATCCAACGAGCGTCTCGAGTTCCTTGGCGACGCGGTTCTCGGCATGGCCGTCACCGACGAGCTGTACCGGGCGTTCCCCGCCCAATCAGAAGGTGAGCTGGCTAAGGTTCGCGCCGCAGTCGTGAGCTCGCCCTCGCTGGCCGAGGTCGCCAGAGTCGTCAACGTCGGCCCGCACCTCCTGCTTGGCCGCGGTGAGGACTCCAGCGGTGGCCGAACGAAGTCGTCAATTCTGGCCGACGCTATGGAAGCCCTCATCGGTGCCGTCTATCTCGACGGTGGCTGGGATGCCGCTCACCGTTTGGTTTTGCGTCTCCTCGGCGATCAGATCGTTTCGGTCACCAAAGCCGGCCCGGGATCCACCGACTACAAAACCCGACTCCAAGAACTCGTGGCACATCTCGGCTTCGCTCCGCCCCACTACGGCGTTGAAGAATCTGGCCCCGATCACGACAAGCGCTTTCAAGCCACCGTGATTGTCGATGACACGCCGCACGGTTCCGGCTCCGGAACCTCGAAGAAACAAGCCGAACAGGCTGCCGCAGAACAAGCTTGGGCGGCTCTTGCCCCCACCGCAGCAGCATCTTCCCAATCTGACAACAACCCAAATGAGCCGATGACTGAACGTCCCGAAATCCCATCGCTACTCTCCGAAGAAAGGGCACAAGCCGATGTTTGAGCTCCCCGAAGTTGAAACATTCAAACGTGACCTTGAGCGCGAAGTAATTGGCAAGAAGGTGAAGACCGTCGATGCCGCCAGCATGTCGCTGTTGGGCACGTACAAGAATCGCAAGGGTTTCACCGGCCAGCTCGATGGCGTAAAGATGGCCGAGGTCCAACGCGTTGGGCTTCGCCTTCTGTTTCACCTCGATAGTGGCGACATGATGGTCGCAACCCTCGGGAAGTCAATGCGCCCGCAGCGAGCTACCAACAAGGCAGCTCAGGCCGACGGCACCGAGATCGTCATCACGTTCACGCAGCACGGTCAGCTCCGCTTTGTCGATACCAAAGGCAAGGGCGACCTCAAGATCATCGCCGCCGAAGATATCGAAGACGCAATGGCCGACATGGCTGTGGTCGGACTCGACCCGGTCGCTGAGCCGCTTTCTTGGACGCATTTCGGCGAATTGCTTCGTCATCACGACATGCCGTTGAAAACGCTCCTCACTGACGAGAAGATCATCATGGGCATCGGTCCGATGTACACCGATGAGATTCTGTTCACCTCGGGTCTTCGTTTCGACCGCAGCAGCAGCTCGCTGTCGAGCCAGGAAGTGCGCCGTCTTTACCGGGCACTTGTCGAGACGCTTCATGACGCCATGAAGTACCGGGGAACAAGCACGGCCAAGAACGAATACCTCGACGTCTTTGGCGAGCCAGGTACCTACCAGGATCATCTGCAGGTGTTCGACCGTGAGGGCGAACTCAGCCCTCGCTCGCGGGCTCCCATTATGAAGACCAAGTTCAACGGCAGCGTCACCTACTACTGCGAAACCCAGGTATAGATCCGGTGTGAGAACGGGGAAGGATCCCTTCCCCGGAATCACGCCCCCGTAATTACTTCGTTGTAATTTCCTGCTACCTTCGCGCGAATGTTCCTGAAGTCGCTCTCCATGAAGGGCTTCAAGTCTTTCGCAGACTCAACGCAGCTCGATCTTGAACCTGGTGTCACCGTTGTGGTGGGTCCAAACGGTTCAGGAAAGTCCAACGTCGTCGACGCCGTCGCCTGGGTTTTGGGTGCGCAAGCGCCAAGCGCAGTGCGTAGCCAGAAGATGGACGACGTCATCTTCGCCGGTACCGCTAAGCGCCCTGCGCTTGGCCGTGCCGAGGTGTCGTTGACCATCGACAACAGCGATGGCGTCCTGCCGATCGACTTCACCGAAGTCACCGTCACCCGAATCCTCTTCCGCACCGGCGAGAGCGAATACATGATCAATGGGGCGCCCTGCCGCCTCCTCGACATTCAAGAGCTCCTCTCTGATGCTGGCGTTGGTCGCCAACAACACGTCATCGTGTCGCAGGGCCAGATCGACCAAGTTCTCAACGCTCGCCCCGAAGAACGCCGCATGATCATCGAGGAAGCAGCGGGCGTCCTTAAGTACCGCAAGCGCAAGGAGAAGGCTGAGCGTCGGCTCAACTCCACCGAGGGCAACCTCACCCGAGTGCAGGATCTTCTTCGAGAGGTCCGTCGTCAGCTACGTCCGTTAGAGAAGCAAGCCGATGCGGCCCGTCGCCACGGAAGCCTCGTCGAAGAGCTCCACGGACTCCAGGTGTTCGTTGCAGGCCGTCAGCTCGAACGGCTCCACACCCAGATCGCCACCCATCGCGACAAGCGGGCCGAACTGAGCAACGAGACCCGTTCGGTGAAGGACGAGCTTGCTCGCCTCGACACCGCCATCATCAGCGCCGAAACCCAGCTCTCCACCCAGGGTGGTGCCGATATCGGCGATGCGCTGGTCCGTTACGAGTCCATCCGCGAACGCTCACGTGGCCTTGTGGCCGTGCTCGATCAGCGGGTTCAGGGCATCGAACGAGACCGCTCGGCATTCGTCGATCAGGCAGTGGTCGCAAACCTCGAGTCCGAGTCGGCCCGTCTGCGCTCCGATCTCGAAGAGGTCGAACGCGAAGCCGAAGGCCTGAAGCCCGACGCTGAGCGCGTTCGTGCCGCCGACGCCGACCTCGCCAAGGTCCGGGTTGCCTTCGAAGCCGATTGGGCTGCCGGCGTCGAACCGCCAAGCGGCCGTGCCGCCGAGGTCCGAGGCGAACTCGGCGCTCTCAGCGCTTCGCTCGAGCGTTCCTCGGCCGAACAAACCCGTTTGGGCGATCGCATCACGCAACTAACCACCACGCTCGAGCAGCTCGAAGCACAGCGCGTTGGGCACGTCGAGGTCATGCAAGCGGCCACCGTCGACGAAGAACCACTCGTCGAGGCAATTACCGCCGTCGAGAGCGAACTCGACGCGGCACGAGCCGAGGTAGAGAAAGCAGACGAAGCGTTCGCGAACGCCGAGCGCGAGCTCGGAACCAGTCGAGCCCGAATCGAGGCGCTCGAGCTCGCACTCGACGACGCCCGTTCGGCTGCCGGAATCGAATCGCTTGCAGGAATCGAAGGAGTTCTGGGCACCCTCGTCGAACTCGTCGACGTCGATGCTGGCTTCGAGGCTGCCTTTGAGGCGGCGGTTGGCCCAGCACTCGTCGGCATTGTCGTCGAAGGCGGCGACGCTGCACGCAATGCGCTGGCCAAACTGAGCCAAGAAGAGCTTGGAGGCGAAGTCCTCCTCGCGAGCGCATCGACGGAATCGAACGGAACGGGCGGCGACCTGCGTCACCGGGTCCGCGCCCTGAGTTCGGGTCTCGATGCGCTGCTCGACCGTCTCCTTCTCAACGTCGATGTCGTCGACGGCGAGTGGACCGTTGCCCTCGATAAGGCAATCGCAGCACCTGGCCGTGTCGTTGTTACCAAAGACGGCGACAGGTTCGGACCCGGCGGTTGGCGTCTTGGCGCTGGTAGCGCCGGAGCAACAAAGGGTGCCCTCGATGAAGCGGTCGCCGCGTCGGTATTCGTCGAAGAGCAACACGCAGTTGCAAGCACAGCACGCGGTCGGGCCAAGGCCGCGCTGCAGTCGGCAACCGATCGCCATACCCAAATCAGCCGTGAGCTCGATTCGGCCGATAGCAAGATGGAAGCCTCAACCCAGAAGCTCGAGCGAGTGGCTCGCGATCAGCGAGAGACCACCGTCGAGCTCGAGTCGCTCCAGGCCCGTATCGGCGAGCTCGCCGAGCGCGCCAACCGCGAGCAGGTGCGAGTCACCGAGCTCCAGGCTGCCCTCCCCGAATTCGAAGCCGACGAGCAGGCCGTAATCGATCGTGGCCAAGCCATGAACGTCGAGCGGGTAACCCTCGACGAACGCGCTGCCGCTGTTGCGTCGCTACGCACCGACCTCGAAGTCCGGGCTGCTGCGGTCGAAGAGCGCCGCACCGTGCTTCGCGCTCGTCTCACCGATGTCGACGCCAAGTTGGTCGAGCATTCCGAGTCGCTCGCCGAGGTTGCGGCTACCCGCGTAAAGCTCGATCGCCGTGAGGTCATCGTGAAGAAGCTCACCGGTGTCGTCCAGAACCGTCTGAGCACCATCGAGTTCGAACTCGAAGACATCCGTGATCGCCGTCGCAAGCAGAGCGAAACCCAAAAAGCGATCTCGCAGAACCTCGACAAGCTTCGCAAGGAGCGCAGCCAACTCGAACGCCGTCTCGAACAGCTCCGAGAGCTGTCGTCGCGGGCCGAGATGGAACAAACCGAGACCAAACTTCGCGTCGAAGCAGCCGTCGAGACCCTTCGTCGCGACCTCGATATCGAACCGTCTGCCGCTATCGCCGCAACGTGTCCCGAGCTTGCCGAAGGCGTCAAACCAGCAGCCCGAGCCCGCGATCTCGAGCGCGAACTCAAGGTCATGGGTCCAATTAACCCGCTGGCCTTGCAAGAGTTCGAGCAGCTTCAGGAACGTCACGAATTTCTGCAAGCCCAACTCGACGATGTGCGAGGCACTCGTCGTGACCTAGCCAAGGTCATTAAGTCGGTCGATGAAGAGATCGTCAACGTCTTTGCCGGCGCATTTGCCGATGTTTCACAAAACTTCGAACACCTTTTCCAGATGCTGTTCCCGGGTGGTACCGGCAACATTCGGTTGACGCTTCCAAACGACCTGCTCAATACGGGTATCGAGATCGAAGCCAAGCCTTCAGGCAAGAACGTCAAAAAGCTCTCGCTGCTTAGCGGCGGCGAGCGCACGCTGGTGGCAATGGGCTTCTTGTTTGCGGTCTTCCGCTCTCGTCCTTCGCCGTTCTACGTCATGGACGAGGTCGAGGCGGCGCTTGACGACGTCAACCTGCACCGTTTCCTCGAGCTTGTGAAGGAGTTCCGCGACGAAGCGCAGCTCCTCATCGTGAGCCACCAGAAGCGCACCATGGAGGCTGGCGACATCCTCTACGGCGTCAGCATGCAACCTGGCGGATCCTCACGGGTCGTGAGCGAAAAGGTCAAAAGCGACGATCGAGTCGGCTCACCAGTCGAAGCAGTCCCTGTCGCCTAGCGGCTGGGCGAGCCTCTTGCCCGCCCGTGTTTCGACTACCTGACAGAAGCGCATAGTTTTCGGGGATGACTTCTTCCGAATCCGCCCGCTCCATTGCACCCGCATCTGGGAAGCTTGGTGTGCTGACGCCCGGGATGGGCGCTGTTGCGTCAACCTTTATCGCCGGCGTCATTGCTGCCCGCCAGGGAATCTCGCCTCCGATCGGTTCGATCTCGCAGATGGCGCATATTCGTCTCGGCACCAAAGAAGAGAACCGCAACCCAATGATCAAAGAGTTCGTGCCGTTGGCCGAGCTTGATGACATTGTGTTTGGTGGCTGGGACCCTATTTCTCCCAACGCCATGGAGGCAGCAAAGACCGCTGGTGTGCTTCAGGGCAAAGACCTCGAAAGCATCTCGTCTGAGCTCGAGGGCATCATCCCCATGGAAGCGGTCTTCGACCAGCGATGGGTGAGCCGTCTCGAAGGCGTCCGCGTCAAAGACATCGCGAACAAGTGGGAACAAGCCGAGGCGCTCATCGCCGACATCGCGAAGTTCAAAGAAGACAACGGCTGCGATCGCCTGGTGATGGTGTGGTGCGGCTCGACCGAGGCGTACCAAGAACCCACCGATGTCCACGCCACCATTGCGGCCTTCGAGCAGGGCCTCCGCGATGACGACGACAACATCTCGCCATCGCAGATCTACTGCTACGCAGCCCTCCAGTCCGATGTTCCGTACGCCAACGGCGCTCCGAACCTCACCACCGACCTCGAGTGCATGGTCGAGTTGTCCAAGACCCGTGGTGTTCCAATCGCCGGTAAGGACTTCAAGACCGGCCAGACCCTTATGAAGACCATGCTGGCGCCCGGCTTCAAGGCCCGCATGCTTGGTCTGCGTGGCTGGTACTCCACGAACATTTTGGGCAACCGCGACGGTGAGGTTCTCGACGATCCAGAGAACTTCAAGACCAAGGAAATGTCGAAGCTTGGTGTACTCGGCGGAATTCTCCAGCCAGACGTTTACCCCGACCTCTATGGCAACATCGATCACGTTGTACGTATTAACTACTACCCACCACGCGGCGACAACAAAGAGGGTTGGGACGCCATCGATATCTTTGGTTGGCTCGGCTATGAGATGCAGATCAAGGTTGACTTTCTCTGCCGTGACTCCATCCTCGCCGCCCCGATCGTGCTCGATCTCGCGCTCTTCATGGACTTGGCGCACCGCGCTGGCGAAAGCGGCGTCCAGGAATGGCTCAGCTTCTATCTCAAGGCCCCACAGGCCGCCGGTGAGGCCGACGCCGAGCAGGACCTGTTCATCCAGCAGACCAAGCTTAAGAACACGTTGCGTGAGTGGATGGGCGAGCAGCCAGTAACCCACTCAGAAGCTGGTTAGAGCTTTGATTCGCCACTTGCGGGTTCGGCACCTTCGGGTTCGTCGATCCGCAAGCGGCGCAAAAAGAGCTGCACCCATATCCCGAGCGTAAGCGCTATGTAGATCGTGCCTATGCCCACTTTGCCGCCGAGGATGACCCCGACGGTGAGGGCGGTGAGTTCGATGATGGTGCGGGCGACGGAGACTTTCATTCCGCGGCGTTCAAGGGCCGTCATGATGCCGTCTCGCGGGCCGGGGCCAAACCCTGCCCCGATGTAGAGCCCCGAGGCCAACCCGATACAAACCGGCGCAAGGCCCAGGGCAACGACCCGGACTGGTAATGCGGTGAGGTCGGGGATCACGGCCAGCGTGATGTCGATCACTGGGCCAATGACGAGCACGTTGAGGATTGTGCCGAGGCCGAGCGGCTCACGAAATGGCACAAAGCTGAGCACGAGTACCAGGCCGGTGATGATGACCATCGTGCCGACGGAGATGCCGAGGCGGTCGGCGGCACCGGTATGAAAGACGGTCCACGGGTTTGTGCCGAGGTCGGCTTCAATAGCTAGCGCTAATCCGACGCCGAAGAGAATGAGGCCAGGAAGCAGGCGACCCAATCGCCGTCCGACCGGCGCCCGCATGGGAAGTAGTCGGAACCCAAGAAAGGAACGCTCAGCCGGCGACGGCAGTAGGGCAGGGGTAGGCACGGCTGCTCACGCTACAGCCAACCCAACGGAGCCAAGCTGTAGTTTCTTAACAGCGGGCTCGGATGTGCCCCCAACCAGAAGCCAAGGAGTGCAGAGTGTCGAACCATCCGCTTCGAGTGATGGTGATCCTCACCGAGAACCACACGCTGATCCCTCCTGGGGACCTCGGTGGTTTGGTGGACATGGCGGTGGCCGCTGAACGGGCAGGCGCCGACGCCGTCATGCTTAGCGACCATGTTTGCCTTGGGTCCGAAGCTGGTGCTCTCGGGCGCACGACGAACCCGCGAGAGTATGCGGCTCCCGGCAACCAAGACCCGGCGACCGAGTGGCCCAGCTCGATGGTGATGGCGTCTGCTATCGCCGCCGCAACCTCCACGGTTCGAATTGCTCTCGCCGCGCTCATAACGCCGTTGCGCAATCCACTGGTGCTCGCCAAGGACTTGGCAACGCTGGATCGATTGTCGGGCGGACGCCTGGTGGTGCAACCCACCGTCTCGTGGTCGAAGGAAGAATATGACGCGGTAGGTGTGCCGTTTGAGCGACGGGGTCGTCTGCTCGATGACGGTTTGGCGGCAATGCAGGCGCTGTGGTCGTCGACCCCGGCTTCCCATGATGGGGAGTACTTCGACTTCTCCAACATCTACAGCGTGCCGAAGCCAATGCGCCCGTCCGGCCCGACGCTTTGGTTTGGAGGCCAGGGAATGCACTCGGCGCTGCTACGTCGGTTGGTAGACCACGGCGAGGGATTCCATCCCTTTGGCACCCCAACGGTGGACGACCTCGCACAACTCGAGGCTGCGATGAAAGCCGCCGGGCGTTCCCTGAGCGAACTCGAACTCATTGGTGGCACCCGGGCTCGTTTTGTTGGCGAGGACGATTGCGCAAACATCGATGCTGCGATGGCCGATTTTCCCGATCAGATCGCCGCCGGTTACACGACGTTCTGTGTGAAGCCGTCGCAGCACACGAATGACCCAACGGCGGTAGAAAAGTTGATCGAGCGGATGGTTGCCCGTCTCGCAGATCTTTAGCAGTTCATGCCCAGAACTCTGCAACTGCCGGTCCGTCGAAGTTGTGAAACCAGATCTCTGCGATGTGATCGTCTTCGATCCGGGCGAGATGCAGGGTGAGGTTGTTGAGCGGCGGACGCCCAGAACGTTCCGCCGTGATGTGGAAGTAGAGGGCAACATAACGTTCACCGACGAGTGTGTCGATGAGTTCGAAATGTTCACCGTCATCGGTCTTGGCTTCGGTCTCGAGCAGGAACGTCGCCAAGCCGTCGACCCCCTTGAGGGTGCCGACTGCTGGGACATGAGCAGTGACCGAGAGCGACACATGGGCGAGAACGTCGCTCCATCGCCCGTCAGCCATTGCTTCGCCGATGGTCTTTGCTTTGGTTTGATCCATGGTGAAACCGTAAGGACGAAATGCTTTGATGTCAAACTGTTTGATATCGAATGTTTCTCGTTAAATAGTTCGAATCCGCAGTAACATGGACTCATGCAGCATGATCCGATCGAATCGCTCCAAGACGCCTGGAACTCTGAGCTTCCCGACCTGGGTACCCGGGCGATGGCTACGGTTGCTCGTCTCAACCGGGCTCGGGCCGTCATGTTCGGTCGTATTGAAGAACAAATGACTACCAGCGGATCAACGCTGGCCGAGTTCGATGTGCTCTCGACGCTGCGCCGCGCAGGGGCCCCGTATCGGATGATGCCTTCGGCAATCGCTCGGGCCACGATGCTGAGCCCAAGCGGCATGACCCACCGGATCGATCAGCTAGAAGCAGCGAACCTGCTCGAGCGTGTTCCCGACCCCGATAGCCGTCGCACCGCACCGGTTGCGCTGACCGATGCCGGCCGCGAAAAGTCCGAACGACTTGTCCGGTCGCTCGTCGAGGTAGAAGAGCAAGCCCTACAAAGCCTCACCGACCCAGAGCGAGCCGAGCTCGACCGTCTCCTAACCAAGCTCCTAAACGGCCTAACCGCCACCCCCTAAAACATAGGTGTCAGACCAAGTGTCAGACCAGGTGTCAGACCAGGTGTCAGAGCAAGGGTCAGAGCAGGTGTCAGACCAGGTGTCAGAGCAAGGGTCAGAGGTCACGTTGAGGTCACGTCTGACCTCGGTGGCCTAGGGGAGGCGGGAGAACCAGAGGAGCGAGAGCAGGCCGGTGAGCATGGCGAGTGCCAGGCCAGCGCCTACGAACCAATCGGAGATGCTTGAGAGCTCGATCTCGAACCCTTCCGAGCTGCCGATATCGGCATAAACCCGCTCGAGCTCTTCCGCGCTTTCTGCAGCGAAGAACTCGCCGCCGGTCTCGTCGGCGATTTGGCGAAGGTCGGCAGTGCGGACCGGAACCGCTATGGGGTCGGGGCCGAATTCGGGCAGCAGGATCTGTCCGTTGGGAGTGCCGAAGGCGATGGTCGCCACAGGAACTTCGGCGATGATCGCCGCTTCGATGCCTTGCTCGTTGGGCCGACCGGCGGTGGTCTCGCCGTCAGACATCAATACGATTGCGCCAGGAACCGCTTCGCCTTCGTCGTTGGCCTCCGGGGCGAGCTCCAGTGCTTCAAGGCTGGCGAAGAGTGCATCGCCGATAGCGGTGCGCTCGTTGAGCTCGAGCCGGTCGATTGCGTTCTCGATCTTGAGTCGGTCGGTGGTGGGCGGCACCCAGATAGTGGCGGCGCCGTGGAATCCGACCAGACCAATGTTGATTGATTCAGGAACCTGCTCGACGAACTGTTTGGCGGCTGTCTTTGCCGCCTCGATCCGGTTGGGTTCGACATCATCGGCGAGCATCGAGAGCGAAGTGTCGATGGCCAGAACGATGGTGGCGCGCTCACGCGGCACTCTGCGTTCGGTCGCTGGGTCGGAAAACGCTACGACCAGCACTGCCAGCATGGTGAGAAAGCCGATAGCGGGGACATGGCGACGCCAGCCTGGGCGGGCTGGAGCCACCTCGGCGAGGAGGTCGAGGTTGGTGAACCGGAGTGCATACTGCTTTCGACGGCTCTGCGTGTAGAGGTACGCCAGAGCAAGCACTGCGACTGCAATCAGCAGCAAGAGCCGCCACGGATGGAAGAAACTCATGAGGCCCCAACGGTTGGGTTTGCGCCTTTGCGGCGTTTGCGAAGACCGATGAACTTGGCGAGTTCGAGCAGCCAGTCCTGATCGGTTCGGAGGAAGAGATGGTCGGCGCCGGCGCCGCGGATAGCGCTCTCGTGCTCGGCCCGCTGGGCCATGGCGAGTGCCGCAAAACGGTTTCGGACGTCGGCGTTGCTGGTCTGAATCTCGAGTGTGCGACCCGACTCGGGGTCGACCAAGTCAACAAGGCCGACATCGGGAAGCTCGAGCTCGCGAGGGTCTGCGACTTCGATACAAATGACCTCGTGGCGAACCGTGAGTCGCTTGAGGGCGTCGTCCCACGGGTCATTGGAGAGGAAGTCGGAAATCACAACCATGAGAGCGCTGCGTCGAGCAGTGGAGCTAAGTCGGTTGATGCCGTCGCTCAGACTTGCTGGGCCCTCGGCGCCACGGGGAAGACTCCGTAGTTGGTGCAGGAGCGACATGAGGTGGGCACGACCACCCCGTGAAGGAATGTCGAGAGCGCCATCGGCGTGCAGGGCGAGCGCTCCGAAACGGTTGCCGACCTTGCCGGTGATGATTCCTACGGCTCCAGCAACCGCAAGCGCTAGCTCGCGCTTTTCCCATTGAACCGTTCCGAAGTCGAGGCTTGGGGAAAGGTCGAGCAGCACCCGGGCTTCGAGTTCGCGGTCGGCTACCGACTCGCGGATGTGGGTTTCTTGGCTTCGGGCAGTGACGTTCCAGTCGATGCGCCGAACGTCGTCGCCGGGCGCGTACATGCGAGTCTCGCCCGGCTCGGAGCCGTGACCAGCGGAGAGCCCGCGGTAATCGCCGTGCAGGAGGCCGTCGAGACGGCGCGCGATGTCGAGCTCGAGGCGTCGCAGAATTTCGCGGTTTGATTGCTGGGGGTTGTTCTCTGCCATAGGTAAGCCGCCGCTAGTAGCTGGCAGATCCCTGCTGCGGTGAAACCTGTGGGGCCGGGATCGTGCTGAGGATGCGCGACAGGATCTGGTCGGCATTGATGTCGCGGGCCAGTGCCTCGTAGCTGAGGACAAGACGATGGCGAAGAACCTCGGGCGCTACGTCGAAGACATCCTGTGGAACCACATACGTCCGACCTCGCATGAATGCCAGCGCCCGACCGGCACGGACCAAACCGAGGCTTGCCCGGGGGCTTGCGCCGTAGGTGAGGAGCTCGGACAGGTCGGGAAGGCCCATCAGCTCGGGGTTTCGGGTTGTGAGGACCAGGTTGACGGCGTAGTCGACGACCGCCCGGTCGATATAGGTGGCGTCGGCTGCAGCTTGAAGCGCCATGATTTTCTCGGGGTCGAGAATCTGGCTGGGCACGGGCGTGTCGACACCCATCCGGTACACGATGTCGACTTCCTCGGCGGGCGTCGGGTACTCGACGAGCACCTTCATGAGGAAACGGTCGCGCTGCGCTTCGGGGAGCGTGTAAACGCCTTCGGACTCGATGGGGTTCTGGGTTGCGAGAACCAAGAACGGTAGGGGAGCGGGGTAGGTCTCGCCCCCGATCGACACCTGCTTCTCAGCCATGACTTCGAGAAGGGCGGACTGCACCTTTGCTGGCGCTCGGTTGATTTCGTCGGCCAGTACGTAGTTGGCGAAGATCGGTCCCAGTTCGACATCGAAACTTTCGCTCGAGGCCCGGTAGATGCGCGTGCCGACGATGTCGGCCGGAAGAAGGTCGGGGGTGAACTGCAGCCGGGCGAACGAGCCGCCGGTGACCTTGGCCATCGTTTCGACGGCGAGGGTCTTTGCAACGCCGGGCACGCCTTCGAGGAGGCAGTGGCCCCGTGCCAGCACGCAGATCAGTAACCGTTCGAGCATCCGTTCTTGGCCGACGATGACCTTCTTGATCTCGAACAGCGCCGTTTCGATAGCTGCGGCGTCCTGGCCCGAGGCGTCGGCGAGGCCGGTGAGGTCTTGTTCGGTGAATTCTTCAACCATCGGGTCGCCGCCGAGATCCGACGAGCTCTCCCAATCGGACTCCGAGGTCGTTACGGCCGGGAATTCCGAGGTGGTCTTGGAAAACATCTTCGATGTTTCGTCTTCAGAGCCGACGAGCGGGTCGCTGGGCAGTGCTCCCGGAGCACCTGAGGGGTCCGAAGGGGCACCTGCTGCGAAGTCGTCGTTGGTTTCATTTGGATCGAAGGCCATGGATTTTTCGGCGTTCCTTACATCAGGGGAGTCATCGTGGGGTCACGCGCTCCTTCATGGAAGCACATGTAGCTAAAGCTGAGGATAAAGGGCGCAGGACCCAATGGTGGGCTCACCCACCGGTCAAATCATGGACATACCCCAGGGTCAATCAGAGTTGGAGAGGAGCCGGTAGCGTGCGAACTGTGAGAATTTTGGTTGTAGATGACGAAGTAGACCTTGCCGACGCTATTGCCCGCGGGCTGCGACGGGAGGGCTATGCGGTCGATATCGCCCACGATGGCAACGACGCGTTCGATAAGGCGCGGGTGAATGCCTACGACCTCATCTGCCTCGACCTCACGATGCCCGGAATCGATGGACTCGAAGTATGCCGTCGAATCCGAAGCTCAACCGAACTCGTTGACCAACCCCGGATTCTTATGTTGACGGCTCGCGACGGTGTCGACGACCGAGTCAGTGGACTCGACCAGGGCGCCGACGACTATTTGGTGAAGCCGTTTGCCTTTCCTGAGCTTGCTGCGCGGGTGCGAACGCTTATGCGTCGTGAAGCGAGCCAGTCGAGTTCGGTGCTTCAGGTGGGCGAACTCGAGCTCGACACCAGCCGGCACCGGGCGTCCCGCGGCGAGGACGAGCTGTCGCTCACCGCCAAGGAGTTTGCGCTGCTTCGCTACTTCATGACCAAAGCCGATCAGGTCATCAGCCAAGAAGAGCTGCTGGAACATGTGTGGGATGAACATGCCGACCCCTTCACCAACACCGTTCGCGTTACCGTCGGAACCTTGCGCAAAAAGCTCCAAGTCGACGATTCTCAGCCCCACTTGATCGAGACGGTCATCGGCAAGGGCTATCGCCTGTTGCCAGGACCCAGCTGATGGCGACTTCCCCCGACGGCGAGATGGGCGACGTCACCCGCTCGTTGCGAATTGGTCAGCGCATGGCCGAACGGCTTCCGCCAAGCCTGGGATCGATTCGGGTCCGGCTTACCTTGCTCTACTCGATACTTCTGTTTGGCTTGGCTTCGATTGTGGTCGGCGGCATTTATGCCGGCTTCGCTCGTGAGCTCAACGATCAGCCGATTTCGAGGCTGGAACGCCAGTACACGATGGTACCGGTCGATAACGGCGTCCTCGTAACGAGCCAAGAGGTCGAACGAATCGACCCGCTTGCCGCCTTTGAGCAGCAGGTGAACCAACGGGCGCTTGACAAACTCCGCCAGTATTCCTTTGGCGCATTGGCACTGTTGTTTATCGGCAGTTTGGCGGTGGGTTGGTTTGTGGCCGACATGGTTCTGCGACCCATTGGCCGGATCACTGGGGTAGCCCGAGACATCAGTGCCACCGATCTCAACCGGCGCATCAACCTGCGTGGTCCCAACGATGAGCTTCGGCAACTCGCCGACACCTTCGATGACATGATCGACCGGCTCGACGCTTCATTCGAAGGACAGCGGCACTTCATTCAGGAAGCTTCGCACGAGCTCCGAAACCCGCTGGCGGTAATCCGCACGAACGTCGATGTTGTGCTGGACGATCCGAGAGCCGACGTTGAGGACCACCGCCACGTGGGCACCGTTGTTCGCAATGCGGCCGAGCGCATGACGGTACTCGTCGATGATTTGTTGTTATCGGCTCGCTACGAGTCGCCGGCGTTACGCCGAGAAATCGTTGACCTCCGCGACATGGTGGCCGGAGCCGTTGGCGAGTTTGGCGCAGCTGCTTCAAGCGAAGACCTCACTGTCGAGGATCGCACAACCAGTTCTGGGGATCTGTTGATCTCCGGTGATGCGCGGGCATTGCGTCGGGCGGTGGCCAACCTCATCGTGAACGCGATTCGCCATGTCCCTGCCGGCGGGCGGATTGCTGTCGCCGCTGGCGATGAGGCCACATGGCGCTGGATTGTGGTGGAAGACGAGGGCCCGGGAATTCCTGAGGAGGACCGGGACCGTATTTTCAATCGGTTCTTTCGTGGCGGCGGCCCATCGAACCGACAAGACACGCGAACCGGACTCGGGCTCACCATCGTTCGCCAGATCGCCGAGTCACATCGAGGTTGCGTAACCGTGGAGTCGAGGGTCGGCGAGGGGTCGGTCTTTACGATGTGGCTCCCTACTGCCGATACCCAGGCGGGCGCTGTCGCCCCATCGACCACCCATTCGGCACTCCACAGCTGGTCGTAAACCCAGTTCGTCGGTGAGAAACCAGCGGGCCGAAAAGAAATCTCGTACTTCTCGGGCACCTTTTCTCAATGTTGCCCGTTTCCTTACCGACCCCTTACATAGACACCTCTACAGTGAGAATCATGGATTACCCGTCCCCCTATAGTCCGAATCCTCCGCAAGAGCCGACGCCTCCGTCCGGCCCAACTTGGAGTGCACCTCAACCGCCAACTGCGCCGTCTGCAGTGCCGCCGCCTGCTCCAGCGGCATTTCCGGCTGCAGCGCCACCACTTGGGTCGCCGCTTTCGGTGCCGGCCGTGCCCGTGGTTTCCAACGGTGCGCCATCTGAGCAACCGCAAAGGACCCCCGACGGTCCAAAGAACTCTCGTCGTTGGCCTGTGCTGCTTCTCGGGCTGCTACTCGGTGGATTACTTACCGGTGGCGGGTTCTGGCTTGGGCAACAATCAGACTCCTCCGACGTAGCGACCAGTAATGGTTCGGGCGCCATCGTTCAGGACGATTCCGAAGATCAACCCGCAGCGTCACCGCCCCCAACCCTTGTTGTCGGTGACGTTGACGAGCCAGTTGCCGCAGTAGCTGCGGTTCTTGCCCCGTCGGTGGTTGGAGTCTCCAACCAACTCGGCGAAGGCTCGGGCGTTGCCTATACCGAAACCCGGCTCATCACGAACGCTCATGTTGTCGGCGATTTCACAGACGTGCAGATCTTGCTCGAAGACGGCCGCGTGTTTGATGGCACGGTGCTGGGCACCGACGAAAGTCGTGACGTTGCGGTCGTTGAGCTCGAGGAAGCCGTGCTGACGCCAGCAACCTTTGCGCCATCGAGTTCGGTCGAGGTCGGCCAGCTAGCTGTGGCAGTCGGTAGCCCCTTTGGACTCGAACAAACCGTCACCGCCGGCATCGTGTCGGCTGTGGATCGGGTGGTTGAGAACGATCTCAGTGGCGAGGTCAAGCTTGTGGCCATGGTGCAGACCGATGCTCCGATCAACCCTGGTAACTCGGGTGGGGCGCTCGCCGATCGTGAAGGCCGCGTTGTTGGCATGAACACCTCTATCCGCACCGCTGGCGGGGTAAATGCCAGTGTCGGAATCGGCTTCGCTGTTCCGAGCGACACCATGTTGCTCATCGCCGAGCGCATCGTCGATGGCAAGTCACTCGAAACCGGATTTCTTGGAGTGACGCTTCGGGACTCGGTGGTCGACCCTGTTGGGGCAATCGTCACCGAGGTCAACACCGATAGCGCTGCCGAACTCGCTGGCATTGAAGTAGAAGACATCATCGTTGAGGTGGGCGGACGCCCAATCGACGGGACCTTTGCACTCGCTGCCGCCATCCAAATTCGCAACCCGGGTGAAACCGTGGAGATCGTTGTTTCCCGCAGCGGCGAGCTCGTAACGGTTCAGGCCGAACTTGGTTCGTCGTAGCCGACCATAAAAGCGCTGCTCTTTGCGGTCGCCGAAGTCTCGCTTCTGAGGAGCGTCGATAGAATCAGGCCCTCATGGTCTGGATCATCATCATCGCTGTCGCTGCCGTCGTGCTCCTTGGAGCCGGCCTGTTCTTCTTTCGTGGAGGTGGGGGAGCTACCCCGCCCCTGCAAGGGACGCCGCGACCAAAGTCGGGAACCAGCGTTCTTGACGTTTCGAAAGACACCGCTGACGGAACCGATGGGGGAGGGGGCGTCGATGTCCTCGATCCTCCGGTCGTCGAAGAGGCTCCGCCGTCAAAGCCAACGTTTCGCGAGCGTCTGTCGAAGGCCCGTGGCGCATTTACCGGGTACATCACGTCGATCGTCGGGCGCGGTGTCGATGACCAAACCTGGGAAGAACTCGAAGAAGCACTTATCCGCGCCGATGTCGGGGTGCAGACCACTCAGAGCGTGATCGAGTCGGTGCAGGAGCAGGCAGCGGCCAACAAGGTCACCGAAGGCGCCGAAGTGATCGAGCTACTCCGCGCCGAACTCAAATCACGGCTCTCCGGTTTCGACCGAAGCCTGAAGATGGCCGACACCTCTCCGAGTATTTGGTTGTTCGTTGGGGTGAATGGTGTGGGCAAGACCACCACCATCGGCAAGCTCGCGAAACGCGAATCCAACGACGGCAAGACCGTGGTGCTTGCGGCGGGAGATACGTTCCGTGCCGCTGCCGCCGAGCAGCTCGAGATGTGGGCTGACCGTGCCGGAACCGAAATCGTTCGCGGTGCCGAAGGCGCCGACCCCAGCTCGGTTGTCTTCGACGCCGTCGAATCGGCGTCAGCGAAAGGCGCCGACTTGGTGCTGGCCGACACCGCTGGCCGGCTGCACAACAAAACCAACCTGATGGAAGAGCTCACCAAGGTTCGTCGGGTGGCCGAGAAAGGTGCTGGCAAAGTCAGCGAAGTATTGCTGGTGCTCGACGCAACAACCGGCCAGAACGGCCTCACCCAGGCTGCGCAGTTCACCCAGGCCGTCGAAGTCACCGGTGTTGTGTTGTCGAAACTCGATGGTTCGGCCAAGGGCGGCATCGTCATCGCAATCCATCAAGAGCTGGGGATTCCGGTAAAGCTGGTGGGTCTGGGCGAGGGAGCCGATGATCTTGTCGACTTTGATCCCGATGAGTTCGTTGACGCTCTTCTGTCGACCTAGCCTCACCGAGACCCCGAATGAGCCAGCCGTGTAGCGCAAACAGCGCTTATGCACTTTCGGTACAATTCGATATGTCTCGATAACTCGCGGTACCCTCGGAAAGTATGTTCGAGCGGTTCACCTCCCATGCACGTCGCGTCTTGGCTTTGGCCCAAGAGGAGGCACGCTTCCTTGGTCACAACCAGTGCGGAAGCGAGCATCTTCTTATCGGCCTAATTCGCGATGAAGGCCCTGCTGGCGAGGCCCTGAAGCGACAGGGAATCTCCCTCGACGCGGCACGCAAAGCGGTGTCGGATCTTCGAGGCCGCGACCAGGCAAACTTGGCGCAAGCTGGCGCTGGATCGCTTCCGTTCTCGGCCAATGCCAAGACCGCTGTCCAGGCAGCGGTAAACGACGCCACCGCTTCGCAAAGCCCGGTGGATTCGAACCATCTACTCTTCGGCGTCCTGCGCGAACAGAGCCCAACGGTGCAGGCGGTCATCGCCGCACTCCGAGGTGGTCCGGCCGCTGCGGCTCCCGCCGCTCCAGTGGCCCCGCCGGCGCCCCCGATGACTCCACCGGCGCCCGCATATGTTCCCCCTGTTCAACCGGCTGTGCAACCTGTCGCTCCACCTGCCGTGCAACATTCGAGCGACTCGCCGCTGGCCGAACGGGTTGACGAACTCACACGCCGGGTTGATCACCTTCAGGCAATGGTGAACCAGCTCTCGAAGGCTTCGAGCAACACACAGCGCTAGGTCCACTCAGGGCGGTTCACTCAGAGCGAGGTCCACTCAGGGCGAGGCCGGAGTCGGTGCTAGTAACACTACAGCGGTCTCGTTGGGTCGTCTGGCGGCCCAGCCATCGAGTTGTTTGTCGAGTTCGCGCCACCGTTGCCAAAGCCTGTCGCGTTCGATGCCTTCCGCTGCCACTGCAATGACGGCGAGCGTCCGGTTGGCCAGGGTGAGCGTCGCGTTGGGGTTGGTCTGAAGGTTGAGCCACCACGCGGGCTCGGCGGCACCCCAGCCGTTCATCGCCATCGTTACGAACACTCCGTCTTCCTCGAAATAGCCGATCATCACGCTGCGTTGCTCGCCCGACCGTCGCCCGGTCGTCGTGAGTTGGGCGAGGCCGTATTTTCCGGGGCGGGGCTGCTGGAGGCCCAACCGCCCTCCACTCCA
>CALGZB010000300.1 GCA_937934655.1 uncultured Acidimicrobiales bacterium
CGTCCAGCCGCCGTGAAGCGGACCCAGCAAGTCGTCGGGAGCGAGCAACGCATCGGAGAGAAATACCTCGCAGAACTCTTGATCGCCGGTCATCTGCGTGATCGGTCGAACCTCGACGCCAGGCGATGCCATGTCGAACAAAAAGAACGAGATACCTCGGTGACCAAGCTCCTCGGTATTTGTCCGAGCCAGAAGGATCGCATGCTGTGCCAGCTGTGCCGTGGACGACCACACCTTCTGCCCGTTTACGAGCCATCCATCGCCGGATGAATCGGCACGGGTCCCCAGACTCACAAGATCAGAACCGGAGTCGGGTTCGCTAAACAGCTGACACCAAAGGATCTCGGCGGCCAGTGTGGCCCGCAGGTATCGGTGCTTCTGTTCCTCGGTGCCGAACTTGAGGATCGCACCACCGGCCAACACGAATCCTTGGAAATTCATGTACGCAGCAACCCCGGCCCGGGCACACTCGTCGCTCCACGCCTGAGCATGCTCAAAGCTCAAACCCTGACCGCCGTACTCCGCTGGCCAATCAACCCCGGCGAAGCCGTTGGCGAAACAGTGTTGCTGCCAAGCTCGTGCTTGTTCAAAAAGCGCGGGCGGCATGATGGCCCCGAAGGACGGACATGCTGTTCCGTCGGCAACGGCAGCGTCGATGAATTCGATCGCTGACTGTCGGAACGCGTCGAGGGTCGTCATACCCGCAATGTAGTGACGCGCTGCTCGGGCGTCGAAATCCCCAACCAGCGCCAACGCAGAGACCGGCTAGTCGACGTCGATCCGGTTGAGCCAGAAGGTAGTGAGTAACAGTCCGGCGGCGGCGATGAGTACCGTGACCACGATGACGACAGCCATCGACTCGGGGTTCTCGAGAATCGACGGCGCATCGGCAACCCGACTGAGAGCAGAGCGGGTGTAGTTACGGATCGACAACCGGCCAGCGCCACGGGACAAGCCACCGAGGAAGCCCTCCCACACGATGATGTAGATAAGCCCCCAAATGAGCGCCCGCTGGGTAACCAGACCGAGGAAAGTAAAGAGCGCTCCGTAGGCAACGATGGCGATGAACGCCGCGACGAGGATGCCCGCCATGTCGCCCGCATCGCCGATAACCGCTGCGAGGAAGAGTGTGGGGAGAGCGATGACGGGGATGAGAACCAGGAGGCCAGAGATAAACGAGGCGACTGCTATCTGCCAGCGACCGATGGGCCGAAGCCAGAAATACACCAGCGTGCGTTCTTCACGGAGCGTACCGAGCGTTGCCGATGCGAAGATCAACACCACGAGCGGGATAAAGATCAGCAGGCTAAACCGCGACAGCAGTTCGGCCGGTACGAAGTCGTCCACCCCGTCGTTGTCGTTAGCCCGATTAATGAAGAACGCCACGATGACGGGCAGGAGTCCGAACCCAATCATGGTGAGCACGCGACCGCGGGTAGCGATAGCTGGCACGATCCGCTTAATCATGGCCGGAATGGTTACTGCTGGACTTGGACTCATCGTCCCACCAAGTACTTAAAGACGCTCTCGAGGTCGTCGTCGAGTGGCTGCACTTCGTAGAGCTGGGCATCGATATAGCGGGCGGTTGGCGCAACTCGCTTCCGGAACAATGCGACGTCGTTGGTATCGACCAAGAGTTCGAAATCGTCAACAACCTCAACCCCATGAATGCCGCTGTAGGTGAGCAGCGCTGACGCCAGCCCCCGGGCATCGGTGGTGCGAATGCGGATTCGGTGCGGGCGATTTTCCATGAGCGCACGGATGGCGTGGAAGTCGCCCTGCGCAGCGAGCCGACCCTGAGCGATAACGAGCACGGTCGACCCAAGGCGTTCAACTTCTTCAAGCACGTGACTCGAAACGACCACACAAATGCCCTGTGCGCCGAGCTGCTGAATAAGTGCAGTCATCTTGAGTCGCTGTCGCGGGTCGAGGCCGGTGAGCGGCTCGTCCATCAACAACAGCGCTGGGTTGTGTACGAGCGCCTGCGCAACCTTGACGCGCTGGCGCATGCCCTTTGAGTACGTGGAGATCGTTCGCACATCGTCGGGATCGAGCTCGACGGTCTGGAGTACCGATCGGGCTGCCGCTTCGGCATCGTCGATGCCATTGAGGGTTGCTGCGAGCTGCACAAACTCGACTGCTCGTTGCTCGCCGAACAGTTGTTCCTGCTGCGATACCAGGCCGATGCGACCTCGCACCTCGGCATTCTCACGGGGGTTTGCGCCCAGTACTTGGATGCCTCCCTGCGACGGCGAGGTGAGGCCGGCGATCATTCGGAGCGTGGTGGATTTGCCGGCACCGTTTGGTCCGAGCAAAGCGGTGACGCCGGGGCCGAGGGTAAAGCTGACATCGGAAACCGCCACGACATCGTCGAACCACTTGCTGATTCGGTCGACCACGACCATTGCTCCAGGCGGAGGTGGAAGCGGTGCCGATGGCTCGGGCATTGGAGCGGGCTGGGCAGGAGCGGTCATTTGGTGACCTCGATCCGCTGGTAGCCGAACCAGATTGTGGCGAGCGATATCACGAGCACACCGATAAGCGAGGACAGCGATGCCGCCGTCGATACACCATCGAGTTGATTGATGGGCTCGTCGAATATTCGACCAGCAACATCGACGGGGAGCTCGACGAAGGACAACGCCGACACCCATTCGGGGGCGTTGGCCTGAAACACCAGAGCGTTGGTGAGAAAGGCGGTGGTGAGGAAGAACATGATGATGACCGCCGACGCCACACCTTGCCGGTTGGTGACGGTGGAGACCGCCATACCGATGAGCGAGTAGAAGACCGCAACCACTAGGCCGGTAAGGATGATCTTGGCCACGATCTCGATGGTGTTACCGAACCCGCCGGGGCCGGTACCAACCAGGATGTAGCCGAGCACGATGAAGAGCGACGGCAGGACCGTAACGATGCTCACGACCGCTACCAGCGAGCCGACTTTGGCGGCAAGGTAGTGCCCCTTCGAGAGCGGTGAGGCCATGTAGACACCAAACATGCCTGTGCGGCGATCGTTGATCATCAGCTCTGGCGCAACAAAGGCCGTGAACAACATGACGATGATGCCCGTGATCCCGAAGTAGCCGGCGTAGTCGACGGCTTCGCCGCCCAGGTCGCCCGGAATAATGATGGCGAGGCCCACAAAGATCAGGGCCGGGATGAAGGCGAAAAGAATGGTGAGGACGGGGGCGATCTTGTAGCGAAACTTCCGTCGAAGACCCAACGCCCGTTGAGCCGAAGCGACGAAAACACTCTTGATCGATGTCCGAAGTCCGGTCCGCGGACCGTCGTAGACCCGGTAGCCCCGGTCGTAAATCTCTGCACTGCTGGGATCAGTCATTCGCCGTGCACCTCCGCGAGGAACAGATCTTCAAGCGAACGCTGGACGGGGACGAAACGGCGAAGCGAAGCATCGGCCTCGGCCACGACATCGCGCACCGTGGTGGCGATCGCCTCGATGGGTTCGTCGCCGCCGATAAGCAGTCGATTGCGGTCGATCTCTACGTCGATCCCGTGCGCCTTCAGGCCGGCGGCGACCTGTTCGTGCATATCGTCGAGCACGATCACCGCGCCTCCACCACCGACGCGAAGCTCGTCGATCTTCCCGGCGGCAGCAACAGTGCCGCCCGAGATAATGACCACGTTGTCGGCGATGCGCTCGACCTCTTCGAGGAGATGTGAGGACAACACAACGTCGATGTCGTACTTGGTTCCGATATCTCGAATGAGCTCGAGCATGTCGTCGCGCTGCACCGGGTCGAGCCCGTCGGTGGGCTCATCGAGAATCACCAGAGACGGCCCATGAGCGATGGCCTGCGCCAGCTTCACTCGCTGGCGCTGCCCGGTGGACATGGTGCCGATTGGCCTGGCTCGTTCTTCGCCGAGACCAACCAACCACAGCGCATCGCTGGACCGGGTGGTGGCCTCCCGTTTGGGAAGGCCATGAATCTCCGCGACATGGCGAACCAAGTCTTGGGCGGCTACATCGGTCGGGAGATCGTGATGTTCGGGGCTGTAACCGATCCGTTGGCGAAGTTCGGGGCCAGCGGTCTGGGGATCTTGCCCAAGTACCTGCAGCTGCCCACCGTTGCGGTTGTGAAGCCCGAGCAACATGCCGAACAGCGTGGTCTTCCCCGCACCATTCGAACCTAGGAGCCCGGTTATGCCCTTGGGGATTTCGGCGGTGAGGTCGCGAAAGACCTGGTGATCGCCCCACGATTTCGACACCGCAGTCGCCGAGATAACGCTGGGAGGGAGAGCGGTATCCCTGGCGGCTGCGATGTTCATGTTGTTCACTCTGCCACCGTTAGCCCTCGCTCACATCGGCAATCTAGCTGATCCTCACTCCGCCAAAAGGATGATTTGCTCGACGGGGCGCCGAGGGAATCACGCCACCCGAAACGATAAAGGGGAAGAACAACCAAAGGGGAAACAGAAATGCACCAGCGAAGAAGCACACCGCTCGTGGCGATAGCGGCGATGGCAATGATTGCAGGTTTACTTGCATTCCTGCCGTCGACAGCCGCCGCGGCACAGGCGAACGAGATCACCGTTTCGGCGGGAGAATCTATCCAGGCGGCGCTCGATGCCGCTGACCCAGGCACGACGATCACCGTCGAAAAGGGAACCTACAAGGAGGCTCTGGTGATCCGGACGAGCGGCATCACGCTCATCGGCGAGAAGGGTGCAACGGTGAGTCCGGGCGATGCACGAAGCGAGTGCGAGTTCTTCGGCGATATCGACGCAATATGCATCGCCAACGGCTTTTTCGTTAACGAAGCCGGACAGACCGACAGCACGGAGACCATCCGTGACGTGACCGTGAGCGGATTTACCATCAAGAACGTCCGTGGCGCCGGTGTCGGCGTTGTGCGCGGCGAGAACATCACCATCACCCGAAACTCCGTTCAAGCACCCGGCTGTGATGGCTTCTACGTCATCACCACGACTGGTTTCGAGGTCAGCCGAAACACTACGAAGAAGGCCTCCAACGTGCTGGGCTTCTGCAACGGGCTCTCGATCATCAACAGCTCGGACGGCATCGTGTCGCGAAACAAGGCCCTCAACGGCTTCGGCACGGGTGTGATGTTGAACTCTGTCGAGAGCGTCAACCTCGACCGCAACAAGGTCGTCGGCAATTGCAACGGCATAACCCTGACAGACGGACCCGACGCCCCACTCGGCGTGAAGAACGTCAAGATCACGAAAAACACCGTCTCGAAGAACAACAAGACCTGCAAGCCCTTCGAGAGCTTTGGTTTCGATGAGTCCTTTGGAGGGGCCGGAATCGCTGTTCTTGGCGGCGACAAGATTCAGATCAAGAAGAACAAGGTGACGAAGAATATCGTCGACGACAAGATCGGGTTTCCGACTGCCGGAATCATGGTGCTCGACAACGTCAATATCTTCACCGGTGAATTCATCGACTCGGTCGGACGCGTCTCGATCTCGCGTAACACCGTCACGAAGAACTCGGTCAACGGCCTCGAAACCGACATCTTGGTCGGCACCGAAGACGGCAAGGTCAACGTCACGAAGAACAACTGCGGAGTCAGCACCCCTGATCCCGCATGGTGCGGCGGGTAGCACCGCCCTCGCAACGGGTCGGCGGCGGCTCCGAACGCCGCCGGCCCAGTTGCCAATGCTGCCTAGACCAACCGAACTGGTCGAATATCTGGCTGCCCCAGCAACCACCTTTTCGGCCAGAACGAAATCGACTCGAACTGGTCGAATATCTGGTTGCCCCAGCGACCATCTTTTCGACCAGAACGGATTTTTGGCTAGTGGACCTGGTCGAGACGTCGTGCCGGGGTCGACGAGATCACGAGTTACTCGTGATCTTCGTCGTCGCCGTCTTCGTCGTGACCATCGGCTTCGTCGCCGTGATCATCGTCATCGTCGCTGTGCTCTTCGCCGTGCGGATCGTCATGGTGCGGAAGTTCGCCGTCATAGGATGCTGCGTTGGCCACGCCGATACCGGCCAGGATGGCGGCACAGAACAGCAACGCAATGATTGGCCCAAGCCACTTCATCGTGGAGCTTCCGGAGTCATCGGCAGCATCAGAAACGGGGGCGTCGTTGTGGTCAGACATAGCCCTAAGGATACCAGCAGCCGCCGATCCATACGTTGGCGAGGCGCCGCTAGCCGCAGCAACGACCTACCGCACCGGTGCCGTACTATCGGGCACATGACGACTCCCATCCCCAGCCCTGAAGCTGTCCAGGCGCTTGCGCCCACCGGAACCCTTCGGGCGGCGATCAACCTCAGTAACTCGCTGCTGGTCAGCGGCACCGAGGCCGACGGCACGCCGGTCGGCGTATCGCCAGACATCGCAGCAGCTCTCGCCGAAGCGCTTGGCGTTGAGCTGGAACTTATCCGCTTCCAGTCGCCTGGCTCGGTGGCCGATGCGGCCAACGGCGGCATGTGGGATATCGGCAACATTGGCGCCGAACCAGCCCGAGCCGAGTACATCGATTTCACCACTGCGTACGCCGAGATCGAGGCCACCATGATGGTCCGTGGCGATTCGGCCATGCACTCGTTTGCCGATGTCGACCAGCGCGGCGCTCGGATCGTCGTGAAGTCACGAGCCGCGTACTGCCTCTGGCTCGAACGCAACCTCGTGAACGCCGAGCTCGTGCAGTTCGCCGAACATGCCGAAACTACCGATGCATTCGCAGCCGACGAATCATTCGACGCATACGCCGGCCTGCGTACGCTGCTCACCGCCGAGGCCACGTCGCTCGAAAACATTCGGGTACTCGACGATCGATTCACGGCAGTTCAACAAGCCATTGGAACACCAAAGGGCCGCGACGAAGCAGGGTTCGAGTACCTCAAGGCGTTCGTCGAGCACACAAAGATCGACGGCGTTGTTGCCGCCCTCATCGAGAAACACTCGGCCGACGGACTACTCGTAGCCGGGAACTAGCGCTCGACCCCAAAAGGTCTAGTTGGCGATGAGGTCCTCGACGTCCGCCTGCAGCGACCCGTAGCCGCTTCGACGCCATGTGCCGTCGTCGTTGATGTACACGTAGGTGCGCTGTTCGAGCACGCCAAATTGTCGCCAGATCGTCCCGTCGAGGTCTGGGAGATTCGCGATGCCGTCGGTGCCGGTGTCGGCGATGAATCCGTCGATGCTCTCAAGATCGGCAAGGCTCGGGAGGCCGATGATTCGTACCTGGTCACCGTATTGTTCTGCGACCTCCACGACCGTGGAGGATTCACTCCGTCAAAACGGTCACCACGGTGCCCAGAACCAGAGCACCACGTCTTCGCCCCGAAACGAAGCCAAATCGACCTGGTCGCCGGTGGTGGTTTCGAGCACACCACGAAGTTCCTCGGGAAGCGTCGATATCTCCTCGAGTGCCGGGTCGGCAGCTGCGGATTCCGCGACTTGGTTCTCGGGCTCGGCCGGCGGCTCAGTGCTTGCCGACTCAGTGCTTGCCGACTCGGTACTCTCCGGCTCAGGCTGAATCGTCCCGGAGTCATCCGGCACTGACTCTTCTACTAACTCGTTTCCCGCTGACGCTCCGGTGGTCTGGTTACTCCCACACGCCGCAAGCAGCAGCCCGAGCAGGACCAAACACACAACAGGCAGACGGACGGCGGGCTTCACGGCGGACACAACAAGATAAGAATAAGGGCGTCACCGGGCTATCAGTAGTCGGCTCCTCAAGAGTCAGCCCAGATTCTCGCGACCGGTACCCTTTCTTCTACGGTGCGTTGCAGAAGCGACAGGGGAAACGATGGGCGTCAAAATCACAAACAAGGTCGACTCCGCACTGCCGCCGGGCGACGATCACCCGTATCGCAGCGGACCATGGCAAGCGCAGACCACCGAATACGACGCGTGGGATATGCCCGTCATCGGCGAGATCCCCGACGACCTCAACGGCGTCTACCTCCGCAATACCGAAACGGCACTCTTCGAACCCATCAAGCGCTACCACCCCTTCGACGGCGACGGTCTGCTGCATTCGATCTCGTTCGAAGCCGGCGAAGCGCGTTACGCCTGCCGCTTCGTGCGCACCGATGGATTCCTTGCCGAGCAAGAAGCAAAGCAGAGCCTTTGGGCTGGCATCGCCGAGCACCCCTCCAACGCCATCGCCAACTCTGGCAGCGGCGCCCGGTCGATGATGAAAGACAACGCGAGCACCGACGTCATCGTGCACAACGGGCAGGCGCTGGCAAGCTTTTACCAGTGCGGCGACCTGTATGCGCTTGATCCACGCACTCTGGCTGACCAAGGGCGTGCAAACTGGGACGGCAAGTTTCCCGCCGAAGGCGTATCGGCGCACCCCAAGCTCGACGAGCACACCGGCGAGCTGCTGTTCTTCAACTACGGCGTCGAGGCCCCGTACATGCACTACGGCGTTCTGAATCGGGAGGGCGAACTCACCAACTATGTCGATGTTCCCCTTCCAGGCCCTCGACTCCCCCACGATATGGCGTTCACCGAGAACTGGTCGATCCTGAACGACCTTCCCCTGTTTTGGCAGCCCGAGGCGCTGGCCGACGGGTACTACAGCAACAGGTTTCACCGCGATACACCCAGCCGTTTCGCTCTTATCCCCCGCCACGGCGACACCGACGACATTCGTTGGTTCGAGGCCGACCCCACATTCGTTCTCCATTGGACGAACGCATACGAGGACGGCGACGAGGTTGTGCTCGATGGGTTCTTCCAACACAATCCAACGGCGCAAGGCATTGAGCGTGCCGATGCTCGCTACAAGGGTTTTGAGACTCTCGACATGAACGTGCTCGGGGCCCGGGCGCACCGATGGCGCTTTAACCTGGTGACCGGCCAAACCACCGAAGAGTCACTGAGCGACCGTTGCACCGAGTTTCCGATGATCAACGGCCAGTATGCCGGACGGCCATACCGCTACGGATACGAGGCCCGCTGCACCGAGGGGCTGTTTGCGTTCGATGCACTGATAAAGCGCGATGTGCAGAATGGCACCGAGGAACTCATCGAGTTCGGCGAAGGGGTGTTCATTAGCGAAACCGTTATGGCACCTCGAACCGGAGCAACCACCGAAGACGATGGGTACCTCATCACCTTTACCACCGACATGGTGAACGACTGGTCTGAGTGCGTCATTCTCGACGCCGCCCGACCAGCCGATGAACCCGTGGCTCGAATACGTCTACCTGAGCGAATCTCCAGCGGCACGCACTCAACCTGGGCCCCGTTAGAAAACCTCTAGCTTCGAGCAGACGCCGTTCGCTCCGCTCACTAACGGAGTTTCGCTTCGCGAAACATCCAGAGGTTCTATTTTGCGAAAACCTGCGCGTCGTCGGCGAACGCTTTGAATTCGAGCGAGTTGCCTGACGGGTCTTTGAAGAACATGGTGTGTTGTTCGCCGACCTCTCCCTCGAACCGCAGCTGAGGTTCGATGACGAACTCGACGCCCGCTGTGGTGAGCTTGGCGGCAAGCGCTTGCCAATCATCGACGCTGAGTAGCGATCCGAA
>CALGZB010000301.1 GCA_937934655.1 uncultured Acidimicrobiales bacterium
GCGGAGCAGCAGTGGTCGGGGTGATGAGGATGTCGAAGTCATCCCACCAGGCACACACAGCACGACGGAATCGGTTCTGCGCAGCTTGGGCTTCGATGACCTCGTCGCCGGTGATCTTGCTGGCCACCTGTGCCATCATCCAAGTGCCCGGTTCCACATCGTCGGCGGTCACGTCGCGGCCTAAGAATTCGCCGATGCTGCGGAGCTTTGCCGCGATGCCGGTGCTCCACAGAGCGGGAAACGACGTTGGATAATCGGGACTGAAGAGTGCGCCCGGCGATGCGATCTCTACTGAGTGTCCGAGTGCTTCTAGTTCGCGGGCGGCCCGGTTGGCCGCCTCGGCGCAATCGGGATGGGTGTCGACTCGGGGGTTGTCGGTAAGCAGACCGACTCGTAGCGCCGCCGGTTGCCTTGTAATGGCTTCGCCGTACGGGCGGCCGTGGTTCGGCGCAACCACTGCATCTCCGTTGGTCGGCACAGCCGATACGTCGAGAATGTTCGCAGCGTCACGAATGGTGTGGCACACCACATGCTGCACGGAGTCGCTCCACTCCTCGACAAGCGGTCCCATAGGAGTTCGCCCACGCGACGGTTTGAGGCCTACAAGGTTGGTCATAGCTGCCGGGATCCTGATTGATCCGCCACCATCGCTGGCATTAGCGGCTGGAAGGATTCCTGCAGCGACAGCCGCCGACGATCCGCCGCTCGACCCGCCAGGCCCATGGTCGGTGTTCCACGGATTCCGAGACGGGCCATAGGCCTGCGGTTCGGTGGTTGCGCTTAGTCCGAGTTCGGGGGAGTTGGTTCGGCCGAAGGTGACGAAGCCGGCATTGCGGTAGTTGGTGACAAGGTGGCTGTCCTCGGGATGGCGGTAGCCCGCCTCCTTGAGACCTCTGACGCCGAGATGGAGCGGATCGCCTGCGCTCGCTGGCCAAAGATCTTTCAGAAGAAACGGCACGCCTCGGAAGGGGCCGTCGGGGAGGTCGGCTGAGGCGGCTTCGACCCGGGCCTTGTCGTCGAACCGATGGATGATGGCGTTGATTTGCGGGTCGATGCGGTCGGCGAGTTCGATGGCTCGCTCCAACATCTCGGTTGGGCTGACCTCTCCGCTGCGGATGAGTGCAGCCTGACCGGTGGCGTCGAGGCGGGCGAGCGTTGTGTCGTCGGCGAGACTCATGTGAGGTCGGCGATCTTCATAAGGCTGGTGGTGATAACTGGTTCGCTCTCGTTCTGGACAAACCGCAATCCCATGACACCATGGTCAGAAGAGCCTGGGTCGACCCAGTTCGGCACACCCGGGTCCGAGTTGGCGACAACGATTCTCACCTTGTTCGGTGCGGTTATGGTTGCCGACTCGGCCGATAAGTAACCCTGGCCGGTGAAGTAGTCGGCCAAGTTCTCCATCCAATGGTTGCAGAGCTGGAAGTTCCAGTGCCGGCAGACGGGGACGTCGAAGTCGACCACGAGCGCTTCGTCGGAGGCGAGGCGCCAGTAGCCAAACTCGAAGTGGCGATCGTCGGGCGAACCGCCGATGCGCTTGTAGATCTCGATGGTGTGCTGGAGGTCGTTCTCGAGAGCTAAAAGCTCGCGGGTCCACTCGGCGTAGTCCGCCTGAAGGCCAAGGATGAGCTGTGCAGCGGTGGCGAGTCGGGCCGACATGTCGGCAGCCGGGGGAGTGGCCGGGATAGTGACTTCGTCAAGACAAACGATGTGAAGCTTGGGAGCGCGCTGGGTTTCCCTGTCGTCATAGACGGCACGAATCATGAGTTCGCGGGTTCCCGGTGCCATGGGGAACCAGTTTCCGGGCTGTTCTTCGACCGACATGATGAAGTCGACGTAACCATCTTCGTCAGTGAAGTCGTCGAGGATGGCGGTGAACGGCGTGACCGCATTGTTGGGGTTGAACTCGGTGAGCATCTCGTCGGCCGCGAGGCCGGTGGGCCGGGCGCCGACATCTGCCGGGATCGGGGGAGTCCATGCCGACATGTGCACATGGGGAACGGTGCGACGCTCGCCCGAAATTCGGTAGCGGTAACGGCCATCGACCGGTTGAACCACATGGTCCTGGTTGGGCGACTGCACACCCATACCGCCTTTGAGTGGCGGGCGAATGAAATTTACTCGTGAGGGGGTTTGGTCTGGGGTGCGTCGCTCGATGGCGCGGAAGTTGGCCATGAGGACCATCCGAGTGAGGTAACGAAACCCCTCGACCCTGTCCTGCTCGTTGCCGTCGGGAGTTTCGCGGAGAACGATCTGGCCAGCCCGCTTCAGGGTGTCGCAGAAGTCATCCCATGCTCGCCCGTCGAGCAGACGTGCAGCGGCCTCAGCTTCGATCTCGGCGGGTGTGTCAAAGGTGTTCATGGCCACTTTCCTAGTGGCTGAAGTGGCGGAAGACCGATTTCCTTGGCAATTCTTGGTGGTTGGGAGTCTGTTGCATCTTTGTGACTTTGGGCGTCTGGTGCGGGTTTCGGTGTCTGAGGCACCATCATTGATAGGTGACCTCCTCTGCTACCGCGCCTGCGGCCCCCCTGACCTCCCGCGATGACATTCGTAACATCGCCATC
>CALGZB010000302.1 GCA_937934655.1 uncultured Acidimicrobiales bacterium
CTCTCTACCGGCGAGAAGGTCGCCGAGGGACCGGTTCGCAACGGCACAGCAACGTGCCCCGCAGTAGTCGTCGGCAACGTGAGCTACAGCGAATTCCTTCCTCGCCAACACGACCTCGCTATGTGGACCGCAGAGTTTGCAGTACCGAATCAGTTCACCAACGTGCATCTCGATAGAGCAGCTTTGGGCGGTTCGCCCGAGTGGTGCTTGTCGCCAAGCGTGATCGACACCGGCACAACGGCCACCTCTTCTACCTCTTCTGCCTCTTCTACTGGAATTCACTTGCTGATCCAGGAAGACGCTGGCTTCACCCCCGGCGAGGTCAACTGGACCACGGCGAAGATGACCGAACTGTCCCATATTGCGTGCGTGCGCTTCGCACCGACGGGAGAGGAACACTCGTGTGACTATCAGGGCGGCAACAAGCTCGTTCGCCCCGAAGGCTTGTTTGAGGTCAGGGTGGTCGACATCGCCACCGGTGAACAGGTCGCAAACAACATGTTCGACAGCGTCGAAGGCTGCTCAGCCATCGTGATCTTCAACCGCGACGGCGAAACCAAAAGAGAAGACGCACTCCCCGAGCGGGCGCTCTACGAGTGGCTCAACGAGCAGAACCCAACTCCGCCAGAGCCAGAGGCCGAAGAGGGAACACTCGAAGAAGAAAACGAGTAAGCACCAGTTAGGCGAGAAGAAATTTTCGCTGCGTGAAACTCTCCGTCTGCGTTCCTGCATCTCAGTGCTGATGACCGTGTCGCCCGACATGGTCAAAGCCGGCACAGGAAGCAGGACCCGCAATGTTCTATGGATGGGGAAACAACAGCGAGCAATGGCCGCTCACCGATGGCAACACCTTGGTGTTTGCCTACAAGTACGTGAGCCTGATGTTCATCTTCAAGCTGGCGTACAAGAAGAAATGGTTCGTGGTCGGCGACAACCGCAGCGAAGATACCGAGGTCACCCGACCCGATCTTGAGCTTCGCTACGGCCCAGACCTGCCGATGCCCGGCGTGTGGAGCCAGTGGGGACTTCTCATCACCGTCGGGGTGCTCGTGCTGCTCAGCATCGTGTTGAACGTCTTCTAGGACTTTGGGGCACCGGACTTTGGGGCACCGGACTTCGGAGCACCGAACTTCGGAGCAGAGTGCCGGAGTGTTACCCGCAAGATATGAAATCCGGCGAGGATCGAACCCTTGACGGTGCCACCCACCTTGGATTCCCCTTCTTGGCGGACGTCCCAGCTCACCGGGACCTCAACAATCCGGGCGTCAGCGCGAGCGGTTTTGACCATCATTTCGGTTGGCCACCCAAAGGTCATCTCGGTCATGTCAAGGTCGCGAATGAGACCGGCACGTATCGCCCGATACGGGCCCAAGTCGGTCACCTCGATTCGGTACAACAGACGCATAAGGCCAGCGCTCACAATGTTGCCGACGCGCTGATGCGAGCCCATCGCTCCGTCGGCGATGGCTCCTAATGTGCGAGAACCAAGCACTAAGTCAGCCTGATCGTTTGCGATTGGGTCGATGAGGGTTCCGATTTCGTTGGGCCGGGAGCTTTGATCGGCATCGATGTACACGACGATTCCAGCACCCGCTTCGAGTGCCGCTTCGGTGCCCGCAGCGCAGGCAGAGCCGTACCCCTTCCGAGGTTCTGAAATGACCACCGCACCGGCAGATTCGGCCTCGTGCGCTGTGCCGTCGGTCGAGCCGTTGTCGACGACGATCACTTGCTCGATACGTTCTGCGTGGAGCGCCCGCACTACGTCACCGATGTTGCCTTCTTCATCGAGAGCCGGGATCACGACGACAACCAGCAAGCCTGACCCTGCGGGGTCAACCCCTGGTGCTGAAGATGTGGGCGCCACGTTACGGATCGTAGTCAGTGCCTGCCGCAACCACCGGGCGGTTAGTGGGCACCGCGGCTGAGGAGAACCGCCGGAACGGTGCGCACGAGCAACCAAAGGTCACCCAGCAACGTGAACCTGGCAACATAGTCGTTGTCGAACGCGCACCTTTCGGGATAACCCACCGTGCTGCGACCCTCGACCTGCCACAGGCCGGTGATACCCGGGGTGGCATAGATGTAGGCATCGCTGTGGCGCGATCGCACGAGTTCGTCGGGAACAACAGGCCGAGGTCCTACCAAGCTCATCTCGCCACGAAGGACACTAAACAGTTGCGGGAGCTCGTCGAGACTAGACCTGCGAAGAACTCCTCCAAGGCGGGTGACTCGTGGGTCGTTGTTCTCAGGAAACTTGTAGCCGTTGGCGCGATAGATGGCCAGCATCTCGGGGTCGGCGGCAAGGCGTTGCTCGGCGTTGGTGTGCATCGAACGGAATTTCCACATATCGAACGGCGACCCGCCTCGTCCGATGCGGGATTGTTTGAACAACACCGGCCCGCTCGATTCGAGGGATATGGCGAGAGCCACGCAGGCGAGAAGCGGGGCGAGCAGGACGATGAGCACAACCGACAAAACGATGTCGATCACACGCTTTACGTGGAGCCGCCATCCACGGTACCGGCTTGTCTCGGGGAGCTTCCATGACGTGCTGAATGGCTGAAGGACGTTCGCCTCGAGGTGGTCGGTCAGATCGACCAGGAGATCTTCGATGACAAGATCTTCAACAACGAGATCCGGCACACCTTCAGACACACGGTCGGGTTCGAGAACCTCGCCGATCAGGTTGGTGCCGTTGGCGCTCTTTTCTTGTTGTTCGCTCACGTGTTCCTCCAGTGATGTTCCACCCCGTCGATGGAAGGCAACCGTGGAACGTCCATCGGATCCGGGGCAGCCGGTTTTGAGCCGTTGGCCTCAGGTACGCGCAATATGGGCCGAAAGGACTACTGATGACTCCCGAAAAGGGCAGCAGTATCTCACCCGAACGTCATAGAAACCCTGCTCAGCGGGGTTCGAGGGGCCGCGCCCTCGATAGGCCGTTCCGCACCCTCGCAATCCTTGGCTCAGCCGCAGTCGCCACCTCATCAGGAGTCCAACCAACAGGAATTGCGTGGTACGACTTTTGGGTCCTCGTTGGTGTCGGAGTGGCCGTTCCTCACATCGTCCGACGTACACCCACCATTGTCTGGGCTATCGCCGCCGCCGTAGCCGCACTGTCCACCGGCCTCGTCGGTATCGCCGGACAGCTACTCCTGTCCGTCGCCACAATCGCCGGCTGGCGAGCGCTCGGCCCGTTTCGCCGACGTCCCACGAAGGGGCAGCTTCTCGAATACCACGAGCTTCTCGTGGCATGCGCCAGCGTTGGAGCAACCGCTTCGCTGCTGCGGCTTCAGGATGTCTTCGTCGGCTATTCCTCGGCCGCAATTGTCAGCGTTGTGCTCGTCGTATCGGTAGCGGTCGCATTGCCACAGTTCACGCCCCGAGCCCGCCGAGTCGCAACCCTTGGTTCCGCGGTACTGGCTGTCGCCGCGTTCGTTATCGCGTGCGGCACATGGCTATCGGTACGTTCACTTCAGGTCGAGGTTGGCGAAGCAGCATCGGCGGCACGCCAAGGCGCACAGCTGCTTCGGAAGGGCGATACCGATGCAGCGCTCGAGAATCTGAATCTTGCAAGCGATGAGCTCGATCGCATCGGTGCCTCGCTCGGGGGAACCTGGCCAACATTGGCGCTCGGAGTGCCACTGGTCAGCCAGAACCTCCAAGCCGCCCGAACCACGACAGCCAGTGCCGGACGGCTCGTCACGGCCAGCCAATCCCTCGGCGAGTCGGCAGCATTCGATGAGCTCTTATCCGACGGCACCTTCGACCTTCAACGCATCGAGGAACTGCGGAACGCCATTGGCGACATCGAACGCGAGCTCGAACTCGGATCCGTCGAGCTCGCGCAGACCAGCGACGCGTGGATCGCACCTCAGCTACAGACCGAGCTCAGCAAGTTCTCGGATGAGGTAACCAAGGCGGCCGATGCACTTCGCACGGTTGACCAGCTCGTCGACATCCTGCCAGGACTACTTGGAGCAGACACCGAACGCTCCTATCTCGTCTTGGTCACCAATCCAAGCGAGGCACGCGAACTCGGTGGCTTCGCCGGCGGCTACGCCGTCGTAAAGGCAAACGACGGCGTTCTTGAGGTGAGCCAATCGGGTCGAGCCGCGCAGCTCAACCACTCGCCGACTACCGCCGACGCGTTGACCCCAGGACAATATCCGCAGCGCTTTCTCGAGCATCAGCCATGGAAGTACGGACAAAACTTCACCGCCATGAAGGATCTGCCGTCACTCACCCGGGCTTTGGCCGAGCTCGTGCCAAGCATGACCGGCCACCAGATCGATGGCTTGCTGTACCTCGACCCGTTTGCGCTCGAGGCACTGGTGGCCCTCACAGGCCCGGTGACTATCGACTCACACAACCTGACCTTGTCCGAGCAGAACACTGCCGAGTTCTTCCTTACCGGGCAGTACGAAGACTTCGCCGACCAGGCCGACCGTACCGCGGTGTTTGAGCAGCTCATCAAGGCATTCTTCACTCGATTGAGTAACGAAACGTCGGTCAACAGCAAACACATTGACCGCTTGGTCGACGTGGTTCGTCAGGATCGGCTGAGTTTCGCCACCCTCGATCCTGTCGAGCTCGCCGCTCTGGAGGACATCGGGGTAGCCGGATCATTCGGCCGATCTTCGACCGACGACTTCCTAGCCGTTTCTCATCTCAATGCCGCACCCAACAAACTCGATGCCTATCTCAAGCGCGAAATCTCCTATGACGCCGAAATCGACCCGATCACCGGGGCCATCGAAACCGAGCTCACAATCACCCTTCACAACGAAGCACCTGATGGCCTCTCGGACTACGTCGGCGGCAATCGCAAAGACCTGCCGTTTGGTACGAATCGCGCGGTTCTCGTTGTTCATACCCCTCACCAGTTGATTGAAACAACCAAAAGTCCGGAGCCGGCGTTTACCCGCACGTTCCGCGAATTCGAGCTTTTCCGATACGAACAAATCGTCACTATCCCCAAAGGCGAATCGCGCACGGTCACACTCAAACTCACTGGCAACGTTGCGACCGGACCGGACTACCGACTCCGGATCGACCATCAACCCCTGGTCCATCCCGACGAAATGACGGTCATCGCGGACTCGCTTGGAACCCGACAATTTCCGCTCACCGAGGACATCATCGTCACGTCAGCCGACACGCCAGATCGCTAAGAAGGTCGCTGCCAAATCAGTGGGGGGTTTCCACGACCGTTTGTTATCGAAGTCCTGGTCAAACGCATATCTGAACGAAACGAGCTAGGCCGATCGACCCGTTTCCACATATTCGGCCCCGATGTCCTTATGGACGACCTCCCGATGCCGACCCACTAGCTGACCACCAAAATCTGCTTGAAGTTTTGAAGCTAGGAGCACTACCTACGATGAGTCTCTCTCCCACACCCCGCTCTCTCCGCAACGCAGCGGCGCTCGTCCTGCTTGCTGGCGGACTGTTTCTCGCAACCGCTCTTCCCGCAACCGCCCAGGGCTACGAGGGCTCAGATACCGAAGATGGCGTCTTCTCGGTGCCAAACGGAGAAGTTGCGCCAGGTGACGTCATCGAGTTCACCGTGACCGGCCTCGCCCCAAACGCCGTCGTGAACATCGTTCTGGTCGATGCCGACGGGAATCCTGTCGCTGACACCAGCAGCGACCTCTCGGTCACCGTTACCGCCGGCCCCGGAGGCACGGCTACCGCTACTGTGCCGGTGCCTTCGTATCTCGATGAGGGTTCATTCTCCGTCGTCGCAACCAGCGTCAAAGCTGACGGATCGGACTTCTATACCGACTTCTCCTTCGATGTGAGCCCAACGTCTGCGCAGCCAACCCCAGACCCGGCCGAAGACCCACCAGGACTTGCAATTACGGGCGCATCGTCGACCGCTCTAGCGCTAGGCGCCTCGATGCTGATTCTTCTCGGTGCCGGATTGGTCTTGTCGACAAAGCCTTCAAAGGTCGAAGAACTCTAACGCCCGCACCTCGGTTTCGGCCGACAACACACACTCCGCGTCGGCCGCTCCCTAACCGGGGCGGCCGACGCCGTTTTAGCAATTCACAACCATGAGTTCGGGCCTCTCATTATTCCGTCGCACTAGGCCTAATGACTTATCGATCAGGGCCGATGGGTCTAGAGCGAGATACGTCACGCCGTGCGCGTCTCGGCGAAAGACCACAAGGGACGCCTTCGAACAGTGCTTCAAACGAACGTTGAGATGAACCTCGCCGACTATC
>CALGZB010000303.1 GCA_937934655.1 uncultured Acidimicrobiales bacterium
GTGGTGAAGGAGTTGCTGGCCGCCAGCGACGGGTTCACCGTGTCGGACTTCAGGTCGGCTGCGGGGATCACCCGCAAGCATGCACTCCCCTTGTTAAACCACCTCGACAGTGGCGCCATGACGCGACGCCGCGACGACTTACGAATCGCTGGACCCCGGCTTCCCGAGTAGCCGATTTCCTGGCGATTCTGAGCTTGTGAAGCCGGTCACGTAGTTGACCTGCGGTTTTCCCTCTTGTCACCGAAGTTTGGCGCCCTATAGGGTCCGGATCAGAACTCTAGGAGTAGGGGGCTGAACGAAATCGTGCAGACACAATCAATACAGACTTGGCAAGTGAAAGCCGCTTGTCGGGGACCGCAATCTTTGGTGTTTTTTCCGCCACCACAATTTGAACGTAAAGAAGACCGACTAGCTCGCGAAGAGCGAGCGAAAGCCATCTGCGATAGTTGCAGTGTGCAGTCGGACTGCCTGGCTCACGCGCTAAAGGTGCAAGAGCAGCATGGCATCTGGGGCGGCCTCAGCTCGAAGGAACGCAAGAAGAACTAGCGCTAGCTGTCTACGGCCTCGACGCTATCTTCAAGATCCGTGTCTTCGAGGTCGCTATCTTCGCCATCGGTATCTTCGCCGTCTTTGGGACCGCGCTCGCGGTAGTCGCGTGCTGCGCCCTCTTCGGGCTCAACCTCAAGCACCAGGCCGTCAATTGCTGCGACCCGGGCCCGCTCGCCCACAGCAACAGGCGTTGCCCGGTTGGTACGAGCCCTCCAGCGGGCGCCGTTGATAAGCACCACACCTTCAGGTGCAACCGCTTCGACGACTTCGCCAAGCTCACCCAGCATGTTCTGGCGGCCGATGGTGGCCGTTGAGAAACGGGTTCGAACCATCGACGGCATGCCATTGACCATGGCCAACATGATGCCGATGAGGCCGGTAAGAAGTGCGACCCAGCCGAGCGAGATTCCCTCGTAAAGAAAGAGCGAACCCACGAGTAAGAAGATTGCGCCCATGACGGTCCAGAAGCGCGGAACACCGGTTTGCACGTCGATGCCGAAGGCGAGCATCGCAAGGATCAGAAGCGCCACCGCCCACCAGCGGGCGGGAAGAACATCGAGCCCGTAAGCGCCGCCGATAAACGAACCAGCGCCGATGATTCCGGCCACGCCGATACCGGCGGTGAAGAACTCAAACAGCAAGAGGGCCATGCCCATGATGAACAGCAGGTAGGCAACGGGCGGGCTGCCAAGGTTATGGACCTGCTGTTTGAACACCGACAGCGCTCCGAAGGCCACGCGGGTTTCAGGAATGCGAGTGGGCTCTTCACCCGACGTGTCGATGGAGCTTTCGAAACCAGGTAGGTCGAGGAGGTACAAGATGATCGTTGGCGAAAGGCGTCCGAACCCAAACGCTACGTCGTCGCCCTCGTCCTTAAACTCTTTGGTTTGGTTCTCAAGCTGCGGGTAAACAGCGGCGAACTCGGGCGAGAACATCGACTCGTCGATTGCTGGTTCGCCGGCGTCACCGAAATCAGAGCCGTTGGCGATGCCGACATCGGAAGCCACGCCGAGAAGTTGTGCGGAGCGACCGCGGGCCTCGGCTCCGGAAGGTCCAACCCAGATGCTGATGGGCACCGAGGAGTTGGCGATGCGGTCGGCGAGTTCGGCGAATGACTCGTCGTCGACAAGCACGCCCGGACTGTTCAATTGAAGGACCACGCCATTTACATTGTCGTCCGCCTCGGCCATATCGATTTGCTGAAGGACGAAATCGACCAGCACAGCGTCGAAATAGCCGCTTACTTCAACCACGTTGACGCGGCCAGGATCTACTGTTGGAGCAGTGTCTTGCACTGCAATGTCTTGGGTGTCTTGCGCAGCCGCCGAACCCATGCTGCCGGCAAGAACGCCGAGGAGCATTCCGAGCAGACCTAAGGAGATCGATGTGAGAGTCGCTAATCTTCGAAGTCGAGTGAGCACCCGTGGATCCTGACGAGTATTTCAACCGAACACGCATGGTCATCGTGGCCGGCAAGGGCGGAGTTGGAAAGACCGTACTGTCGGCCGCCTTGGCACGCCTAGCTGCTCGGACAGGTCTTACGGCACTGTTGGTAGAGGTCGACGGCCGCAACGCGCTGGCCCCGCTCTTCGAGGTGGGCGAGATCGGCTACGAAGAAGCGGTCATTGCTTCGGCGACTGATGACTCGGCCAAGATTTTGGCGAGAAGCATTACCCCCGATACCGCGTTGGTCGAGTGGCTCGACGATCACGGCATGAAGCTCGTTTCCAAGCGGCTGCAAAAGACCGGCGCTATCGATGTCATCGCTACCGCTACCCCCGGCATTAAGGATCTGTTGGTGCTGGGAAAGATCAAGCAGCTGGTGGTGGAGTCCGACGCCGACATCGTGATTGTCGACGCTCCCGCCGCTGGGCATGCGATGACGTTCCTTCGTGCCCCGGCTCTTCTGGCCGAGATGGCCCGGAGCGGCCCAATCAACACCCAGGCGCACGCCGTGCTCGCAATGCTCCAAGACCCCAAGCAATGCGAAGTGATGTTGGTGACGTTGCCCGAGGAGACGCCGGTAAACGAACTCATCGATACCGCCTTCCAGCTCGAAGACGATGTGGGCATCCAGCTGGCACCGGTGGTCGTGAACGGCATGTACCCGATCATCGACGGGCTCGATGCCGACCTCAGCGGCGTGAAATCCAACCTTGGTGCAGCCAAAATCGACGAGCTTCGAGCGGCTGGCGATTTCCGCCAGCAACGCAGCATCCTGCAGGCGGGCCAGCGAGCCCGGTTGGCCGAGATGCTCCCTCTCGAACAGCTCGTGCTGCCGTACGTGTTCGATGCCGATATCGGTTTGCCACAAATCGATGAGCTGGCCGACGCTCTGGCCGAGGCGATTGCGAACATCGAACTCCCCGGCGCCGCCGATGAAACGGCCGGTGACCAATGAGCACCCGTAGCTTTGTCGAGCTAATCGCCGACAAGTCGATCGTGGTGCTGGCCGGGACCGGCGGTGTCGGGAAGACCACCACGTCGGCCGTCGTGGCACTGCACGCAGCGAAGGCCGGCCGCAAGGTTGCGCTGGTAACGATCGACCCGGCCAAGCGGTTGGCCGATGCTCTAGGTCTTGACGAGCTATCGAACGAGCCAAGCAGGATCGATCTGGGCGCCGACGGTAACGATGGCGGCGAACTTTGGGCGTTAATGCTCGACACCAAGTCAACCTTCGACGAGCTGATCACTCGGTACTCGGCCGACCCCGCCCAAGCTCAGCGAATCCTCAACAACGACTTCTACGGCAATATCTCCAACGCGCTCTCGGGCACGCAGGAATACATGGCGATGGAAAAGCTCTATGAACTCGCCGAGGGCGGCGACTACGACCTAGTGATTGTCGACACGCCGCCGAGTCGCAACGCTCTAGCGTTTCTCGACTCACCCAACATGTTGACCCGCCTGCTCGACCACTGGTTGTACAAGGCACTCATGGGGTCGACCCGCACCATTATGAAGGCAAGCCAGCTTCTCCTGAAGCAACTGTCGAAAGTTGTTGGCGGCGAAGTAGTGGAAGACGTGGTCGCGTTCTTCCAAGCATTCGAAGGTATGGAAGACGGCTTCAAGGAGCGGTCGCAGCGAGTGATGGAGTTGCTAGCCAGCGATGCTTGCGCGTTTGTGCTGGTGGCATCGGCTCGGCGCGACACCACCATCGAGGCCGCGTATCTAGCTCGCCAGCTAGCCGACAACGATCTCGATGTTGCGGCAGTGGTAATGAACCGCTTGCAGCCCGACTTCGTGCGGCTCAACCGTCGCCCACGTGCGCCCGAGTACGAACCGTTCCTTCGGGCCCACGATGAGCTGCATGCCCTGGCCGACCGCGAAGAAACCCATATCGCTTCGCTGTTGAGCCAGGTCGAGAGCGACCCAGTAGTAGTGCGAGTACCGCTTCTAGCAACCGACGTTCATGACCTCGACGGCATGAACCAGCTAGGCACCAAAATCTTCCCCAACTAACCGAACTCGTACAGCCAGAGCGTGCCAGGACAACCAGATCCTGTACGAGTTCGTGGTTTTGGTGGAGGTTTTGGCTAGCCAGTGGTGCGGGCCTTGTTGAGCCAACGGTCGACGGCGCGACGGTTCTCGCGGATCCAGGTTGCTGCTAGTTCTTCCACCTCGGCTTGCGAACCACCGCTATTTCCTTGAGCCCGCTGAAAATCGCTTACATCTTGGGTCGGGATTTGCGCAGCATTCAGCAGGCGGGCGAATGCCGGGTTCGCTTCGAGGAACGCCGTATTGGCCGTTGGCGTGATGAGCCCGCCGTCGAACCCGGTGAAACACGGACTTCGCACACAGTGTCGGTTTGGCGCTGGCAATTCGGTTGGTTCGGTCGGCCCATCTGGATAAGGAAAAGGCGTTGGAGGCTCTTCAAA
>CALGZB010000304.1 GCA_937934655.1 uncultured Acidimicrobiales bacterium
CTACCCCGGTGAGTTCACCGGCGAGGCCCGCCATAGCCAGAGCTACAAACGGGCGTCGGAGTTCGCAGGCAAACGGGTGATGATCGTCGGCGCCGGCAATTCGGCGGTCGACATCGCCGTCGATGCCGCGGTCGCTGCCGATCAAGCGTTCATCTCAACCCGCCGGGGCTATTGGTTCTTTCCGAAGATGGTGGGCGGCGTGCCGTTCGATCACTTCGCCATCAACACCGTGTCGAGCCAGCAGCGGCTGGGCGAGTTTCTTAGCCTGCACGTGGGCGACCCCGCCACCGTTGGCTTCGGCGAACCCGATCACCTCCCCATGGAGCATCACCCGATCCTCAACGATCAGGTTCTCCACCACCTGGCCCACGGCGACCTGGTGGCCAGGTCCGAGATTGAGCGGTTCGATGGCAACACCGTGCACTTTGTCGACGGCCAAACCGCCGAGGTTGATCTCATAATCTGGGCAACCGGCTTCAAAGACAAGGTGGCGTTTATCGACGACGAGCATTGCCGAGTGTCGGCTACCGACGCCGACAACGATCTGTTCCTGTGGATGTTCCATCGCCGCCATCCACACCTGATGGTGCTGGGCCCCGCCAACCTGGCAGCCGGCGGTTACTGGGGTCTCACCGCTGCGGCCGATCTGTTGGCCAACCACGCACTCGATCAGCAGAACAACCCCGAGCGCTGGGCGAAGTTCCGCGAGGTTGTCGAGGGCGCAGAACCCGACCTCACCGGCGGCTACCAGTACTACGACAAACCCGGGCACCTCAACTACGTCAATTCGGCGGCACTCGATGAGTACTCGCTCGAACTGTTCGAAGCGTTCGAGTTCGAGTCCTTTGCCTTCCCCGAAGACTTCGAACCACCCGAACTCATCGACATCGATGCCTGGCTCGACAAACCCCATCCGGTGACCGCACCAAGTCACGGATCGCTCACCCCTATTTCTTGGCCTGAAGTACATGAAAGCGGCACCGCATGACCGATACCCGAGTCACCCCGTTCAACGTCGCTGGCAAGGTTTGTGTCATCACCGGCGCATTCCATGGCCTAGGCGCAATCATCGCTCGACGGCTCGCCGCCAACGGCGCCCACGTGGTCCTGGGCGACATCCGCGACTGCACGGAGTTGGCCGACGAACTCGACGGCCTCGCGGTACGAGTCGACGTCACCGATGAAACGCAGGTCGAGGCGATGATGCAGGCTGCCGTCGACCGGTTTGGCCAGCTCGATGTGGTCATCAACAACGCTGGGGTCGAGAGCTTCGATGGGTTCATCGTCGACATGGACGTCGACGCATGGCGCCGCGATATGGATGTCAACCTGCTGGGTGTGATGCTCGGCATCAAACACGCTGCCCCTCGCATGAAGCCGGGCGCCTCGATCATCAACGTCGCATCGCTCTTCGGCCTCATGCCCATACCCACGCTGTCTTCCTACGACGCGTCGAAGGCTGCGGTCATACACCTCACAAAGACGGCGTCGGTCGAGCTTGGGCCCAAAGGCATCCGGGTCAATGCGATCTGCCCAACCGGCCTCACCCACGACAGCTACCTCGGCCGAATCGAGGGGGTCGACAACTGGCTCGACGACTGGTTGAAACTCAACCACCAACATGTGGACGAACTCGGCCACGCCGACGACTGCGCCGCTCTCGTGCACTACCTGGCCAGCGATGACGCTCGTTTCATCAACGCTCAGGCGATAGCGGTCGACGCTGGTGCGTCGGCCGGGCCGAGCATCGCCATGATCGAGGCCGCTACGGGCAAACGAGCCGAGTGGACCGACGACGACCCCATGTTCGAAGCACCGGAGCCCTCATGAGCCAGAACCCACCTTCGCACCTTTCGCCCGGAGCACAGGCGTACCTCAACGAACCCGACGTGCTCGACTATCCGGCCGACTGGACCGACCCGTGGAGTGTGCAGAGCTTTCGTGATGTTGCCGATCCTCTCTGGGCGTCGATGAACGACACGCTCGACTTTGCGTACAAGGTGGAGGACGACGTCATCGCCGGGGTCGCCGTCCAGCGCATCTCGGTTGGCACGCCCGCAGCTGGACAGGCAATCGTCCACTTCCATGGCGGCATGTACTGCGTGGGCACACCCGAGATCGATCACTGCCTCAACGCTCCGCTGGCCAAAGCCATAGGTGTCGAGATCATCTCCGTCGATTACCGACTCGCTCCCGAGCATCCATTCCCCGCCGCTATCGACGATGCAGTGGCCGTGCACCGAGCGCTCACCGACGCCGGCGTAGCCACGGTGATCTACGGCGAATCGGCCGGGGGCGGACTCGCCGCCGCCTGCACCATCTCGCTACGCGATGCCGGGGAAACTCTTCCATCCCGACTTGCCCTTCTGTCGCCGATGCTCGATCTCACCGGCTCCAGCGACACCTATCGCACACTCGCCCCGGTCGACCCCGACTACAGCGACACCAGCATCCTACTCGACCCCGCGAGCGCCTACGCCGGATCTACCCCGCTCGACCATCCGCTGCTTTCGCCGGTGTTCGCAGATCTCGCTGGGCTCCCGCCCACTCTCCTTCAGGTCGGCAACCGCGAAGTACTACTTGGTGACAGCACGCGATTCGCCCGAGCTGCCCGATCCGCTGGCGTCTCTGTGGACCTCCACGTACTCGACGGTGGGTGGCACAACTATCCGATCTGGCACGGGGTTCCCGAAGCCGACGCGGCTGTCGCAGATTTGGCCGAATTTCTCTTCGTGGGTTGCGCATGAGCAGTACTCCCACCGCCGGACCTCGTGGCGAACAGCTCGACAACTATCTCGCCGACCCGTACACCTACTTACGAGATCTGCAGGAACATGGCGACATCGTTGGCATCGAACTCGGCGGCATCCCTACCGCGGTCATCTACGACCTCGGCGCCATCAGCACCGTGTTTGCCGACAAGCTCGACCACATCGGCCGACCCCTGATCTTCGACCGG
>CALGZB010000305.1 GCA_937934655.1 uncultured Acidimicrobiales bacterium
GAAGCCGCAACCGATGTTGATGATCGAGTCATCGCATTCAGCAACGCTGAGGATCTGGCTCCCGATCGCGAACCAATCTGGGAATCGGTAGGGGTACCCACCAACGAAACCCGCTGGAGTACTGCCAGCGATCTCGACCAATCGGCGTCGTCGCTTCGCGGCAACCGATTCATCTCCGAGATTGCACCCATCGATGGCTTCAACCCCCGCAACGATTGGCAGCATCGCAGGTACCAGAGCCTCTGGGAGTATGTTTGCTGCGAATGAAGTCCGCAGCACGCTTTCCCCCCTTCCTCTCCTCTCTCCTGTCTCCCTTCTTCTTTGCACTCTTTCTGCTGCTGACCCTCACGGCCTGTGATGCGGTGAACGAAACCCTCATCATCAACGAGACCGGAACCGGCTCGCTACTGATCGACTGGACCGTCTCCGAACAGCAGCTTGTCGAAGCGAACCAGACCAGCGAATCGCTTGGCCCTATCGATAGAGCCCGTCTCAGCACGAAGATCGATGAAGCGTTCGGAACCTCGGGGTACGTCCTGTCGGACCGAGTGGCGTTCAACGAACTGCGCGGCGAACGAACTGGCTTCACCATCACCAAGCCGATCCGAAACCTCGACGACGTTCGAGCCCTTGGCGCCGACGATCTTCAATCCGGTCGCCCACCGGTGCTCCTCTGGCGAGATATCAACTTGGACGAAGCCACCGACGGATCGTTAACGCTTTCCGCCACGCCCAGTGTCGAAGATCGCCAGAACTTCATGGACTGGGTCGCCGTTCAAGACGAGATGGTGTTTGTGGCGTCGTTCTCGCCTCGAGGACAAATCACTTCGCACAACGCTGACGAGATCGACGGCAATACACTCCGCTGGCGACTCGCAGGTGCCGAAGAACGAAACCTCGAGGTTGCGTGGGTCCCAATGGCGCCCGACAGCCAAAGCGCGCTGCCGTTTGTGATCGGGCTCCTCGTCATCGTTGCCCTCTGCGCCGTCGGCCTCTTCGCCTTCGACAAACGAAACCTCGACCGCCACGCCCACTAGCAAAGCCGCCAAAAGTAAGAACGCGGGGTCTGACCCCGCGTTCTTACTTTTGGCTCCTGGGCCCTACGCGTGTTGCGAGCTGACGCTTACTACTTCGCCGGTCATGTAGGTGGAGTAGTCGCTGGCAAGGAAGACCATGACGTTGGCGATCTCCCATGGCTCGGCGCTGCGCTTAAACGCTTCCTTCTCAACGAGCGAGTCGAGGAAGTCCTGGTTACTGACCTTCTCGAGAAACGGGTGCATGGCGATGCTGGGCGAAACGCAGTTGATGCGCACGCCAGCTTCGGCGGCTTCGATAGCCGAACAACGGGTGAGCGCCATGACGCCAGCTTTGGCAGCGGCGTAGTGGGCCTGGCCAGCTTGTGCACGCCAGCCGATGACCGACGCGTTGTTGACGATGGCGCCTTTGCCGAGCGGCATCATGTGGCGCATTGCGGCCCGAGTGGCCCGCATGGTTCCGGTGAGCGTGACGTCGAGAACCACGTTCCACTGCTCGTCGGTCATGTCGACCAGCCTGGCCTCGCCGCCGAGCCCAGCATTGTTAATGAGCACATCGATGTTGCCGACTTCAGAAACCGCTGACTCAAACAGGTTGGTGATGTCGTCTTCGTTGGTCACGTTGCACAAGATTGCGTGCGGACGACCGTTGCCGAGTTCGGCAAGACGATCGGCGGCCTCGGTGAGACGCCGCTCGTGAATATCCGAGATCGTGACGGTGGCGCCCTCTTCGACGCAACGCTTGGCCACGGCGAAACCAATACCGGTACCGGCAGCCGCCGTAACGACGACATGTTTGCCCTTCAGAAGACCGTGGGCGGGAACGTACTCGGGAGGCGCTACCGGGCCCTGCGTCGAAGAGGTCACAGCTACCCCTCGGCCTTTTCGTCGGCAGCTGCTGCTGCTTCGGCCATGCGGCGTTCGAGGTCGGCGATGAACGGATGGGTTTCGGTGCCGATGCCTTCAGGAAGCATCTCGGCGATTTGTTCGACGGTCCAACGATCGCCTGGTGCTTCCATGGTGCGAACCTCTTCAGGCTGGCTCCAAACAGAAAGGCGCTTGCCAACGGAGGTGTAGATCTGGCCGTTGACTTCGCGGCCAGCGTCGGACAGCAGATATGCAGCCATTGGAGCGATGTCTTCGGGTTCGCCCATCTCGATACCGAACGGAACGTTCTCGCTCATACGGGTTCGAGCAACCGGGGCGATGCAGTTGGCGTTGATAGGGCCGCCACCACGCATGGCGAGAGCCGCAGCAGTAAGCGCCGTCGACTTGGTAAGGCTGATGATTCCGCCCTTGGCGGCCGAGTAGTTGGCCTGTGCGGTCGAGGCCATGAAGGCACCCGATGTGAAACCAACGAAGCTGCCGCCGGTCTCTTGTTTCCGCATTTTGGCGAGTGCATGGCGGTACACGTTGAAGTGACCCTTGAGGTGCACGGCGATAACGGCATCCCATTCGTCTTCACTCATGTTGAACAACATGCGCTCACGAAGGTTGCCGGCCACGCAGACCACACCATCGATGGAGCCCCAGGTGTCGACAGCGGCGTCGACGATTTGTGCGCCAACTTCAAACTTGGAGACATCGCCGGCCACGGCGATAGCGGTACCACCGACGTCGGTGATTTCCTTCACGGCGGCGTCGGCGACCTCGCTGGTGGGGTCGGACCCATCCATAGCTACGCCGTAATCGGCGACGACCACATTGGCGCCTTCAGCAGCGCACAACAGCGCTACTGCCTTTCCGATGCCGTTTCCGGCTCCGGTTACCGCAATGTTCTTACCTTCGAGAAATGCACTCACGACTGTTGGAAGTCCCTCTTGTTCGATTGCTTGTTCGATTGCTTGTTCGATTGCTAGATCGAATCGTCCGAACTCTAGAACATCCGTCTGTCGGGATGGGATTCGATGAATCCAACGCAAACAACACCAGCCTCGTTAGCATCATCGGAATCAGCGCACGACTCTCTACCCACGACGGGCTCTCCCTCAGCGACCAGCTTGCTGCGATCGATGACCCGACCTCAGACCTGCCTGAGCGGGCTATGAACGCGCGGCCGATTCTCGACACCGTTGACCACCTCGCCGTTCTGCTCGACTCCAACGGCGTACTCATCGAGGGCAACCGGCTTCTCCTCGACCGTGACCGCCCCCGATTCCTCGGACTTCCCGTGTGGTCGACCCCGTGGTGGAAGCGCACCCCTGCCGCCGCAGCCTCACTTCGATTCCTCGTAGGCCAAGCCCTCAAAGGCGACCCCGTCGAGGTTTCCCTCTCGGTTGACTTCACCGAAGATTCGCCACCAAGCCAGCTGACGCTGTCGGTTTCACCGATCCGTCGCGGACCCGGCGATCCGGAAGCGCTCCTCTTCGAAGCGTGGCGCAACGAACCCGCCGGTGCCGAATCTTCTGATGCTGAACCGTTGGGTAGCGAGACGATTGATCTTCGCACCAGCGACACGCCACCGGCCCCCACCGCTGCCGCTGCCGCCGACCTCCTCGCTGCCAATAGCGAGCGGATTCACCAACTCGAAGCAGTCAACCGCGGCCAGGAACGACGTTTCCAGCTGTTGGCAGCAACCTCCACTGACCTTGTCGCTATTCACGACGTCGATGGCGAAATTCTCTTTGCGAACCCGGCCAGCCAGCACTTGCTTGGCTACGAGCCAGAAGCGCTCGTCGGTATGAACCTGGTCGACCTGGTGCACCCTGACGATCAGGAAAGCCTCACTCGCACGCTGCACCCGTCGACCAATGGCGAAGCGCGGCTACTTCTCACCCATCGCCTTCGTCATATCGACGGTTCGATCCGGTGGTTCGAGACGACGCTCACCACCATGGTCGACCAAAGCGGTCGTCCGACCCAACGCATCTCGGCCTCGTGTGATGTCAGCCCCGACCGGGTAAACCACGAACGCCTGGTCGCCCGGGCACTCCGCGACGAACTTACCGGTCTCCCCGCTCCGGCTCTGTTCTACGACCGGCTTGAGCAAGCGCTCGCCGTGAGCGAACGCACCCAAGCCGCAGTTGGCGTCCTTCTCATCGATATCGACCGCTTCTCGTACGTCAACGAACAAATCGGCCACCGTGGAGGCGACGAAGCATTGCGCTCCGTCGCTGCCCGCCTACGCCGCCTTGTTCGCCCCGGTGACACGCTTGCCCGTCTCGGCGGCGACCAGTTCGGCATGATTTGCGGCGAAACCGACGGCACCAATGGCGCCACCATCGTGGCCCGGCGTGTCCTCGAAGCATTGAGCGAACCTTTCCGCAGCGGCGAAGGCGAAAGCGTGCAACTCAGCGCCTCGATCGGCGTTACCGCTGCTGTCGGCCTGCGTCGTCCCGATGAAGTCATCGCCGACGCCGACGCTGCCGTGCATGCTGCCAAGAACGGTGGCCGTCAACAGTTCGCCGTGTTCGACCCCGACCGCCACGACACCGCCGGCGGCCGACTGGTCAACGAAGCCACACTTCGAGCCGCCATCGAAAACCACGAACTCCGGCTGCACTACCAACCCGAGTACGACCTCACCAACGGCAAAATCGTTGGCTTCGAAGCGCTCGTACGTTGGGAACGACCCGATGGCCAGATGGTTCCCCCCGGCGACTTCATCCCCGTGGCGGAACGAACCGGCCTCATCGTGCCACTCGGTAACTGGGTCCTTTCAGAAGCTTGCCGCCAAAGTCGGATCTGGAACTCGGTCTCCGACGGCAGTCGAGCCAGGGTCCCCATCTGGGTCAACCTGTCTGCCGGTCAGCTCAACGAACCAAACCTCGTGCAGACCGTGCAGCAGATTCTGGTCGACAACCAGATCAGCCCCGAGCTGATCTGCCTTGAGATCACCGAGTCGGCCCTTATGGAAGATACCAACGAGGCCGCCAAGCAGCTCGATCACCTCAAGAAACTCGGCATCAAACTCGCTATCGATGATTTCGGTACCGGCTACTCGTCGCTCCAGTACCTCAAGCAGTTCCCGGTCGACCTCCTCAAGATCGACCGCAGCTTTGTTATGGGTCTTCCTGAAGACACCAACTCTGAAGCAATCGTCGCCGGAATCATCGACCTAGCCCACCGACTCAACTTGGTGGTTATCGCCGAAGGCGTCGAGAACGAAGAGCAGCTCGAACGGCTCTGCGAGCTGGGCTGCGATCAGGCAATGGGATTCTTGTTTAGCCCTGCAGTGCCGGCGTCGGCATGCATCGAGCTGCTGACCCAACCCGAATCCTGATCGGCCGATTCGGCAAGCTCGATCGGTTGACCGGGAGTCAGCTCTTGTTCGGGAAGAAGCATCGATACTGCGTGACGTAACTCCTCGCCAACGCTCCCCGCTGGCGCTTCGCCGCTCACCCAGCGAATACTGGCCGACAGCCACACGTGGCTTAGCACCCGCTCGACACCGTTGACATCAACTTCGGCGGCGTCATCGCCAACCGCGTCTGCGATGATGCCGCTAAACGACTCGTTGATTGCCACTTTGTGGTGCAGGTTGTCCGGCTCATGGTTGGCGAGGGCCGTGGTAAGCGCCTCCATGAGGAGCGGCTGCTCATCAGACTTCTTCACCGCGGCGGCCATCGCGTTTGCCACCCGTTGTGCCGCAGTCTCACCAACCGGACCATGTGCACGCAGCTGGTCGCGTGTGAACCGAGTCCACCGTGCGAATCCAGCGAGCAGAAGCTCGTCCTTCGAACCGAAATAGCGGTAGATGGTTCCCAGGGCAACGCCCGAGTCGGCGGCGATATCACGCATCTGTACGGCGTCATATCCGCCGAGTGCGGCAAGTCGCATCGCCGCCATGAGCACACGGAGTTTCCGTTCTTGCTGGTTCCGTTCTCTGAGTGTCGCTTCGGCCACGACCCCTTTGGTAGTGGGCGAACGTGAGATGAGCAAAATCGCCCTCTAGCTGGGTAAACCCATTCCCGACAGACGGGCCGACAGACGAACGAAGAGACGAAAGCAGGCGCTAGGTCAAACGACTCACTTTTGGCCCAGTTCCGCCGATAGTTCTTTTGACCTAGCTCCTGTGCGTGGTCCCTTCTCTCTCTTCACCGGCTGGATCCATGATCTCCAACGCTGTTCTCCCAAACGCTAAACCCCGAGTAGCCGATCGCCGGCCTATGGCGCGATCGCGCGCCGTAAGCATCGCCGCGGCCATGGCGACTCTCGTCCTGTCGTCGTGCACGTACACCAAAGATGCTGACGTCGTGCTTCCCGACCGTTTCGAACAGCCAGGGACCTTGGCGTTCGCCGACGACAGCCTGGCTGCAGATCAGTGGGTGGTGTCAAACACCGACGATGGCCTCAACCTGCGCTCCGAACCAACCACCGAGTCTGAGAAACTGGCCCGCATCGCCGCCGGCGAGAGTCTCGCGAGCACTGGGCATGTCACCGACGTGGAAGGGGTTCGATGGATTGAGGTCCGTTGGAACAACATCAACGGATGGGTCCACAGCGCCTACCTCTCACCGCTCGGCGACCCCGACAGTGCCTTTGAAACCAGCGCCCTCGAAGACAGCGGTCTCGAATCCAACGACACAGATTCCAACGACACAGCTTCAGGCAACACAGATCCCAACGGCACAGATTCCGAGGGCACAGCGTTGGGTGACACCGAAGCCGACGACGCATCGCCGGCCAACGCAATCGCCGGTCGAACCCTTGTCGTTACCGGCGTATCAACCGGACTGAACCTTCTCACCCAGCCAGGCGGAAGCGAGATCATCGAAACGATCGAACCCTTGGCCGAGGTCACCGAAACCGGCCAGAAACAAGCCCCTTGGATCCAGGTTGCCTACGGCGAGTCTGTGGGTTGGGTACACGGCGACTTCGTGATCCCACTCAACGACGGCAACCTCAACTCGGCGACCGAAACCGTCGATTCCGGCACCGAAGGAACCGCCTACATTTTCGTCGAAGACGCTGGCGGATTGAACTTCCGCTCGGCACCCAACGGCACCATTCTCGACCGCCTGATTTCGGGAACTATCGTGATTCGTACCGGCAGCGTGTCGGGCGACTGGGCCGAGGTCACCTACGACAACCGCACCGGCTGGGTCTCGGCCCGCTTCCTTGTTGAAGTCATTGGCGATATCTCTGATCGAGGCGCCTCTATCGCCGAAGGCGTGCAAGTCACCAACACGCCCGGCTCCGTCGGTGTCAACGTCCGAGACGCTCCAAACGGCGAAATTCTCATCGGCATGCCCGACGGCGAGTGGGGCGTTCTTACCGGGAAACGCACCGACCTCTGGGCCGAGCTCGAGTACGGCGGCATTATCGGTTGGGCCTTTATCGATCTGCTGCTGCCTGTCGAAGGACGCGACACCGTCACCGGCGAGTAGCGCCTTCGTTACCAGCAGCCATCTCGTTGCCGATAGTTCGCTATTTGATGGCGACGGGGTTCACGGGACTTCCGCAGCCGCCGACAAAGGGAAGCGGCGACGCCTCGAGCAAAAAGTCGTATTGACCGTCGGCCGCGCAGTCGGCGGCCAGCTCCTCCAGATTCCAGTTCTGTCCTTGCGTCATACCAAGGTCGACCAAGTCGAGCATGTGCACCGCCAACATCGCATCGTCGTGCTCGGGGGGAAAGACCTCGAAGACGAGCGTGTCGGTGGCAGCAGCGGCAACCTCGTGACGGTGAAACCACTCGACGCACGACACACCGGGGCCCGGACTACCCGACCAACCGTTGTACGACTGCTTGTCGCCAGCGAAGTATCGGGCCATCAGACCAGTGCGAATGAGCACGATGTCGCCCGAAGCGATCTCGACACCCGCATGCGCGACCGCTGCATCTAGGTCGTCGGCGGTGATGGCGTAACCGAGGTCGAGTTCGGCTACCCCTTTTGCTCCGGCCACGTCGAGCAGCACTCCCCTGCCGGTGAGCGTGCGTACATTCGAGATTCCGCAGCTCGAAGCACCCCACTCGTTAATATCTGACGCCGAGTTTCCGTTGTAGAGGTTTCCGCTGTAGCTCACATGGGCCAGCGCGTCCCAGTGGGTTGCAGCCTGCAAACCCATGGTGACGACATCGTCGCTGGTATGAAACGACTCGGGATCGTCAGGGTTCATGGCGGCGTTCACCGCCACCATCGTGCGAAGCGGGTTGAGCCGGCCAGGAATCGCGCCAAGCTGCATGCCGTCGAGCTGGAGGTCTACCGAGAGACTGAACCGGCGGCCCGACCGGACTGCGGCAGTACCGCGAAGCACCGCCTCATCGGTGAGGTAATTGAGGGTTCCGAGTTGGTCGTCCTCGCCCCACTTTCCCCACGTGTTGACCTTCTGAGCGAGCGCCTTGATTTCTGCAGGTAACGGCATGGGGGGATCGTATCGGTCCAGCGATTCACAGGCGAAAAGCGCGAGAGGTGCATGCCTTTGCGGTGTTGGGCTACGTTCACACGCAGCTATTCAAAATCCAAACGTTTCAGAATCATTCATGAACAGCCTCTGGGGGAACCATGGCCGGACCAGTCGAAGCAAAGCTCAGCGAGATCTCGATTTTCAAAGAGTGCTCAGCCAAAGAACTGAAGTCCATATCGCGACTTCTTACCCAAGTACGGGTAAAGCCAGGATCGGTCCTCACCAAACAAGGCGAGCCAGGCCGCGAGTTCATGATCATTCTCGAAGGCCAAGCCACGGTCCGTCGTGACGGCAAAGTTCTTGCCACACTCGGTCCGGGGGACTTCTTCGGCGAGCTTGCTGTTATCGCTGGAGTTCCGCGGAACGCAACGATTACCGCCGACACCGACATGATTGTCGACGCACTCAACCGGCGAGAATTCTCGAGCCTCCTCGACGAGAGCCCCAAAATCGCCAAGAAGATTCTTGTGGGCGCAGTAACCCGGCTTCACGAAAACGAGCGGTACTAGTTCCTCTCGGTTACTCAAATTCTTCTCGGTTACTCAACTTTTTCACAGTTACTTAAACAACCAACCGCATCGACACTTTCAGTACGTTTCGTCTACTCTCAGGGTGCATGTACTCTAAAGGCTTTGCGGTGCGCATTCGGCGCGCCGTGGTACGCCTTAGTCTTTGAAGGAACAGCTCGCAGATGATCTTTGCCCTCGGCGAAATCTGGCTCTCCCTCCTCCTCGCCCTGGTGCTTGGGGTGTTTCTCGCATGGTTGCTGTGGAAGTGGCGCCGCCGCTCGGTTTCAACCACCGAGTGGGATGCTCTCAACGGCGAGCTCGCCGCGCGACGTCGTTCTGGCGCCGAACTCGAACGGGAACACTCAGCGCTACTCGCCGGGCGGAATGCAGCCGACGCTACCCAAGTTCGCTTGCAGGCTCAGATCGATGATCTCCAGGCGCGGGCCGATCTGGTTCCCGACCTTGAGGCCCGACTCGCACGATCCGAGGCCGCCCGATCTCAGACAGCCGCCACCGACCCTCACGCGCAGGCCCGTATTGCTGCAGCAACCGCAACTGGTGCAGCCGCAGTAGCCCCGCTGGCCGGCCGAGTGGAACTTCCCACCCAACCAGCATCCCAGCCCGAACCCCGACCTGCATCCGCTGAAGCAAACGAAGAAGCCCGGGAACTCGCCGCACAACTCGATGCCAGCACCACGGCAGTCGATGAACTCGAAGCCGAACGCCAGGCGCTCACTGCCGACAACGAAGAACGCCATCGTCGAATCCGCCAGCTTGAAGAAGAGCTCCTGAGTGCCAACGCACGAGCAGCGAAGGCCCAGGACGAAACCAAGCGTGTCCTCGCGCAGGCGCAACAAGAGCGCGACGCCGCTCAGGCCGAGCTGGCATCGGCTTCCGCAGAGATCAAACGGATGGACACCGCATCATCGTCAGAAGCACTTGCGGAGCGTCAGGCGCTTTCCCGTGAGGCGTCGGAAGCCGCAGCCAATGCGGCGCGGCTCGAATCCAAACTCACCGAGTCTCAGAAAGCACTCGATGCCGCGCAGGCCGACCTGGCTGCTCGAACCGAACAAGCGTCGAATCTCCAAGTTGAATTGCAGCGTCGGGGCGGCGAACTCGAACGCCGAGTCATCGAGACCAACCATCTGACCCAATCTCACGATGAAGCGCTCGTTCAGAGCCAATCCATCGCTGCCGAACGCGATGCCGTACTTGCCGAACGCGACGCTGTCCTTACTGAACGCGATACCGCACTCGCCGAACGCGATGCCGTCCTTACCGAGCGCAACATAGCCCTCGCCGAACGCGACGCTGTCCTTATTGAACGCGACACGGCACTGGCCGAACGCGACTCTGTGCTCGCCGAACACGACGCCGTTCTTCTCGAACGTGACACTGCATATGCCGAGCGCAATCAAGCCGGAGCTCGCATCGACGATCTCACCCACGAACTCGACGGCATCACCCAACAGCTTGATGCAGCGCATGGCCGGGTTGCCGAGCTGACCACCGAGCTCGAGGCCGCGCATCACCAGACCAACCAGCACATGAGTGAAGCAGCAGAGCGAGAAGCCGCGCTACTCGAACAGGCGCAAGATCGCAGCGCCTCCGATTCAGCAGTCGCTATCGCCCAGCAAGAACAGATCACTTCGCTCGAGCGACAGGTTGCTGAGGCGCACGCTCAGGCCAATGCGATGCGAGACCGTCTGTTGCAGGCCAACCAGCGCGCCGAAGCGCTCGGCCGAAGCCAGATGCGCCTCAACGCTCTTGAAGCTCGGGTGGCGCACCTCAGTGCCAGCGAGGCCGAGCTGCTGCAGCTTCGAAGCGAGCTCCCCGACCTCGACCGAAAAGCGCAACGAGCCGACGCACTCGAAGCCCAGGCCGCCGACCATCGACGAGTAGTCGGAGAACTTTCGGCCAAAGTCGAAGCAGCCGAGCAACGGGCGCTGCGTGTTGTTGAGCTCGAAGGCAAACTTCGAGCCAGCGAACTCAAGCGTGATCAGTTACTGGCGATGGCCGACCGCCCAGCCGAACCAAACGCGGATCGACCAAGAGACCACGACTCAGGGTCGTCCACGCTTGGCGCCGCCGAAGAGGCTGAACTCCGCCAACGGGCGCAGTTGGTTTCCCAGCTCGAGCAACGAGTGGCAGCACTTCAGAGCGAACTGACCCAGGTGCGCGAAACAGCTTCCAATACTGCCGGGCGCATCGACCAGTCCACCGACGACAGCCCACAAGACAGCGAGCAGAACAACCAGCAGGGCAGCGAGAGCAACAAGGCCGCGAAGAAGGCTGCGAAAGCTGCACGCCAGGAGCTTGAGGTATTACGAGAAGCGCTCGCGAAGTCCGAGCGAACCCTCAAACAGAGCCGCACGGAGATGAAAAAGCTCCGGCGCTCCGAAGATGCCAAGCTGATCGAACTCCAAACGTCGCTGAAGAATTTGCGGGACAACGCCGCGCAGAACTCGGCAACGATTACGGCGCTGCGTCACGACCTCGTCAAAGCCCGCACTACCAAAGCCGGACATCGCGAGAAACGTCTCCGCTCGGCAGAAGAGAAGATCGCCGAGCTCGAGGCATCGAGCACCAAGGTGCCAAAGACCGCCTCGAAGGCAAAGAAGTCCAAGACCACATCTTCGAAAAACACGGCGCCCAAGAGCGCTCCAGCGGCCACTCCCGACGACCTCAAACGGGTCTCGGGCATTGGCCCACGTCTCGAGCGAACACTCAACGATCTGGGTATCAGCCGGTTCGAGCAGCTCGCGTCGATGAAGAAAACCGATATCGACAAGCTTCAAAAAGAGCTGCCCCGGTTCCCCGGTCGAATCGTACGCGATGACTGGGTCGGCCAGGCCAAAGCGCTTCTTGCCGATAAGGCGTCTTCAACGAAGAAGAACCCAAAAAGCTAGCGAAGTAAACGTTCAACCTCTTCGGGAGTCGGAAGCGAGCTGCTCGCTCCGGGTCGCAGGGTGGTTGCAGCGCCGACCCGCACCGCCCATGTCGCAGCTTCGGTCAGGGATCCTCGAAGCAGTCCATCGGCCAGCGCGGCGCAGAACGAATCGCCGGCTGCGGTGGTATCGACCGGTGTAATAACTGGAGCCGGCACCACGGTGACCGAGCCATTCTGCACGACCATTGCGCCACGGGCACCAAGGGTCACCACCACGTCGGTGCCAAGACTGGCTGCGGCCGCGGCAACGCCGTCCTCGGTATCGAGGCTTTCGACCGAAACACCGGCCAACATCGCCAGTTCAATCTCGTTGGGCACCACCACGTCGACCGCAGCGAGGAGTTCGGTCGGCAAGGCAGCTTCGGGGGCCGGAGCTGGATTCAAGATGACCGTTCCGTTGGCCGTCTCGGCCGCAGCGATAACCGCTGGCATTGGGGTTTCGAGCTGGAGCAGCACAACTGCGGCGTTTTTCAGCATCGCCGAATCAGCGACGTCGGCGGGCACGACTGCGGCGTTTGCGCCCGGACTCACCACAATGGCGTTGTCGCCAGAACCGTCTACCGAAATGAGCGCTAAACCACTGGGCCGGTCAGCGGAGACCAGCAGGCCGGCAACATCGACACCAGCGTCAACCAATGCGCCTCGAAGAACTTCGCCAGACGGATCGTCGCCAATACGTCCAATGAAGCCGGTGCTACGACCGAGTCGAGCCGAAGCGATGGCCTGGTTCGAGCCTTTTCCTCCGGGAATTTGGCGATGGTCGCCGCCAAGAATGGTCTCTCCCGTCACCGGGTGATGCGGCACAGGCACGACAATGTCGAGGTTGGCGCTACCAACGACCACCACTTCTCGTCGGCCCTCTTGCGGGCTGTCTTGTCGGTCGTGTTGTCGGTCGTGTTGTCGGTCGTCTTGTGCGTCTTCTTGTACGGCCATGAGTTCAGGCTTTCACGTTCAGCTCATCGACGGCTTTCGCATCGACAAATCGGGTGTGCATAGGCTGAGCAATCATGCCGCAGAATCATCTCGAACGCTCGCCCGCTGGAAGCCGATCAGTTGCCGGTCGGGTGGTCATCGTCACCGGCGCCGCAAGCGGCATTGGCCAAGCCACCGTTGCCGCCTTCCACGCCGAGGGTGCACGCGTTGCCGGCCTCGATGTCACCTTCCCCGACGGCGGCCAAACTGGTGAACCCGCGCCGGCCGGGACCCAACCGTTAGAAATTGCCTGTGATGTCTCCGATGCAGACGCCGTTCTCGCAGCGGTCGCAACGGTCCAGGAACAACTCGGTCCCATCGACATCCTCGTGAACAACGCCGGCGTGTCGATCTCGACGCCCATCGACGATCCCCTCTTCGAGGACGGTTGGTTACGGAGTCTCGAGATCAATCTCACCGGCCAAACTCGGATGATCCGGGCGTGCCTCGACGATTTGCTCCGACATGACGACGGGCGCATCATCAACATCGCGTCAACCGAAGCGCTCGGCGGCACCGGCGGGATTAGCGGCTACACCGCGTCGAAACATGGCGTCGCCGGGCTTACCCGGTCGCTCTCGGTCGAACTCGGGAAGTCAGGGGTCACCGTAAACGCGGTGTGCCCTGGCCCCATCAATACCGGGATGACCAAGGCGATACCAACGGAAAACAAGGCCACGTTTGCTCATCGGTACACCGCTCTGCGCCGCTACGGCGAGCCACATGAGGTTGCCGATTTGATCCTCTCGATCAGCCTCCCAAGCGCCAGCTACCTCACCGGAGCCGTCATAGCGGTCGACGGCGGGATGACGGCGAGGAACCAGTAGATACCAAGCAAAGCTTTTCCCCCATCAGCCCCACGAGGCAGACTAGGCTCGCTAACCCACCCCCCGATTTTTCAGTCTCCGATTGAACTTTCCCGTCCGGACCATCGTCTGGAGTAGATGTGACCGACCTCGAGCTCATTGCAGTGTTTGCTGGCAGTTGGATCGTCGCGGCCGCAATTTGGATGCTGCTCGACTGGGCCGCTCGCCCGAAACATGCTCGGTTCCGCCCCAAAGGCGACCGCATTCATCGTGGCGTCTTCTCCTATCGCCACTTTCGCAAGGTTCGACGGGCTGAAGAAAACGAAGAGGTTCGACTGCGTCTCGAGCAACGTTACGGCCGGCCAACCTTGGCGCTGCGCTCAAAGCGACAGACTCGGGTGCTTGCCCGCCACGACCGACACGTTTCTGGAATCGGCCGTGGCACCATCACCGCGCAAAACCCTGGGTCGAGCGACCTGACCCCTGCGCTCGCCGGCGGCCTTGCGATGCCAACTGCGGCCAGCGACACCGCTAATAGCGACACCGACAACTCGGGTGACACCGCAGCGCCCCTCACCGAACCGGTGTACTGGAATGAACTCCGCGACCGCGCCATGGGCTTTGATGGCGAGAACCAGGAACGCCTCGCCAATGGCGAAGCACCGGTGCGCTACAACCCGGTCTTCCACGAAGACGAGACGATGACCTACGACGGCACTACCAGCGCATGGCCATCACATACCGTCGACCCGTTCGAAGGGTTTACGGCTGACGCACTGTCCGAGGACGGTCTTCCGGAGACTGGCACTGCCGACGACGAATCGACCAGCAGCCCGGAAAGCGACTCGGCGATGGAGCGGGCCGTGCGCGACCTAGAACATCTGCCTGAAGCCGGCTGATAGTGAGCTCGCTCAGCGAGCGATTTCGATCGCGCCGAAGTTCGTCGCTGGTCGTCAACGGCGAAGTCGTGTTTTCGGTCTACCGAAAGCGGGTCGAGATCGGCCAAACGCTGCGGGTCACGCGAATCACCTGCTCGCCCGACCGCGAGCAGAGCCTCAACCTCAGCTGCAGCGGAGCCCTGCTGCGGGTAACCGAACCGGCGATCGACAGCACGCCCGTATCGGGCCTCACCCTCCGATCAAGCCGCTGCCCCGAATCGGTGGAGATTGGGATCGAAGCAATCACGAGCGATATCGGTCCGAACGCCAGTGGCGCCGTCGACATCATTTGCTGGAATACCTGGTTTGTGGATGACATCGAACACGCGTGGATTGGCGAGGCCGGAATGCGTCTTGCTGGAGCCGACCCGATCCGCCTCGAATGCAACGACGGGCTGGGCGACACCGACTTCGGCGACCTGGTGGTGGAACTCCGCATAACCCCCGGCAAACCTTAGGAATTACGGCCCAGAAAAACTTACAGTTTCCATTGTGTTGGACCGATGCTAACGTTGAACAAGTTGCCAAATGGCAGCGTGTTTCAATGGCGAAACAACAAAGGAAATTCAATGCAGTCAGTGCAGACAATGTCAATGGAGACAATGTCCGAGAAGGCAATGTCTAAGAAGACAGTGTCCGAGAAGACCCAGTCGCTAACCGCCGGGTCTACCGTCAAGCCGTCACCCAGTGCCGCAACTCTGATTTGCGGCATGGGCCGCACACAAGTTTCGCAGCGCGAGGTCGCAAAGTGGTGTGAACGAACCACCAGCGTCCGTCAGACGGTTCACTCCGTAGGAAAAGCTGCATAGCTCGTTCTGCCACCAAGGCACAACGACCCGCAACTACTAGCAGCACTCTTTCTTGCAGCACTCTGGCGATACCCCGCCGGAGCTTTTGCGCGTCTGCGATTACGCTTGCGCCCGATCGGCTTCGAAGCGCTCGCCGAAGTCGAACTTCGGTATCAGGAGACAAATCGCTGTGGTCACGTAGTTGACGATGTCGAGATGCGGGATTCGAACCGGCACCGCAAGGACGATGCCACGTTTCCCGCTGTCTTGTTGTTTCACCCAACTGTCGGGCAACGCCAACCCCTCGGCGGCGAAGCGCTCAAGTGCGTTCGATCCGGTGCCGTGCTGGATACCAAGTGATGGGGGTTCGGGCTTTCGCCCGGAGAGATCTGCTGGAACCCACGTTGCCAGCGGCAAGTCCGAGCCGCGACCGGTAAACCAACCGGCGACACCGGTGCGTTCGGACATGATCGATGCCTGCTCCTCGTCGAGCACCGGAACGATGTTGAGCCAGGACTTCCCGTCGGCTCGCTCCGCCATTGCGTCCATCTCGGCCACTACTTCCGCAGGGTCTGAGGCATGAAAATACATCTGCCGATGCTCTACCAAACCGATAACCCTCCGTTGAACGTGCTCAAAGCTTCGAATCTCAAACGTACCCCTCTTGGGGTCTGCTTTCGTTGCGCTGAGCAAAAACCTCGGTGTCACACGACGTGCCCGAATGCCGCTCTCGGAAAAAACCACACAGCGTGACTATTACTCGTTCATCACACCTGTTTTGATAACGAGTTGCTTGTAAATGCAACGAAGGGCATCTTTTGCTCTTCCTCACGTTGCGTCGAATTGGGCCGATTGGGTCACTGTGGTTATGGGACTAGCAATGGCTGACGCGGCGTGGACGGCCGCGGGTGGAGCAACCGGACTCAGCGCGCTCCTCGCGGGACGGTCGTGGCTGGTTCAACGGTCGATTCGTAAACAGCAGCGAGCCGACTCCTTTGCGTGGACCTTGGTGCACGACGCCGCCGACGCCCTGAGCGATGGCCGCGGAACGTCCGGTGACAGCCAGGTCGTTACCGAAGCACTGAGCCGCATAAACAACCGCCCAGCCGCGCTCGCCGCCATTGCTGCGGTCATTCGTGCCCACCCAGGCTCGGTCGATGACGCCCTCATCGAAGCCGTCAAACGCTCGACCATCGACGAGTTCCTCCGTGAGGAACTCCTCGCCACCGACCACCTTCGGCGGGTCGCTGCACTAGAAACCATTGAGGTCATTCACCTCACCGAGCTGACCGGTGAAGTCGCCGGAATGGTCACCGATAGCCACGAAGAAGTCGTTCGGGCTGCATCGAACGCACTCGCCGAACTTCGTCCAGAGATCGCTGTCGGCGTACTAGTGGGCCTCGCCAACAAACACGGCTCTTGGGTTCTCGAAAGCCTCGGCCGAGCAGCCGACAAACTGTCGACCCGCGATGACCGCCGAGTTCCCATTGGCCGCCCGCTCTGGCGGGATGCCCCAAGCCTCGCCGAACGGGCGATTACCGAAGGCCGACTCCCCGACCCCGGCGATGCGTCAGACGCCATCGCCGTGATGGTGGCGCTTCTCAACGACTCCGACACAAACCGCCGCCTCGCCGCCGTCAACGCGCTCGCCAACATCATCACCCATCCTGGCGCTCAAATCGCCCTCGCCGGCGCCATCGGCGTCGACGACCGCATCACTCGTTTCGCTGCAGCCGCTCGTTTGGCCGATAGCGCCGAGGGCCGCCGGATCCTTCGAACCGCTGCGCGGTCCGAACAGGGAACCGACGCCGCTGAGGTGGCCGCGATGGTGCTTTGGGGCCATCAACCAGGAACCGAAATCGATGCCACAGCGATTCTTCCATCGAACCCTCTCCTCGATGGCGACATTCCGAACGAGTCGAGCGAGCCGGTTGGAACGATCCCGACCTCTTCTGAAGCGACCGAGCCTGCGCTAAGCGGCGCAATGACAACCGAAGAACCGTCGTGATCCTCCGTCTCTTTCTCACCGTTTTCATGTGGAGCGCCTTTGCTTTCACGATCCTGCACTTCGTGGCGATCGGATTTTGGAGCCTACTGAGCCTTCGCTTACTGGCCCGAGAACGGCCAGCGAACCGGACCATTCCTCTCACCATCGCGCCCCTTATGGACGATCCGCCCGGGGTCACTATCGTTCTTCCCGCCTATAACGAGGAAGAGGTCATCACCTACTCAAGCGGAAATGCCCTCGCTCAGGATTACGGAAACCTCGAAGTGATCGTGGTGAACGACGGGTCCAAAGACAACACCATGCAAGTCATGCTCGACGCGTACGACATGGAGCTGGTCGAGGAACACCCGCAGTCCTTTCCAATTGCCACCGAGCCGGTCTTCGGGGTCTACCGATCCCGCACCGATGAGCGACTCTGGTTTGTCGACAAGGCACCAGCCGGAGCGAAAGCCGACAACGCCAATGTCGGCATCAATATGGCGAGCCACCCATGGGTCGTCATCATGGACGCCGACGAGTTCATGGAAACCGATGCCATCAC
>CALGZB010000306.1 GCA_937934655.1 uncultured Acidimicrobiales bacterium
CCTACACGTCGGCCGCAGTGATTCTGGCTGCCGATGCACTCGCCGAGGCATCACCCGCATCGGGCCTGTTCTCGAAACACGCCAACCTCCCAGAGGTCATGGACGTAAGCGAACGCATCCAAAAACCAAGCCTGGACTAGCTTCGCCGCAGGCGAAACCGACGCGAAGCGAGCGAGCGAAGGCTTGCCGTAGCGAGCCAAAGTCACAGCTGGTCGATGAGCCAGCCTATTCCTCCGCCGATGGGGATGATCAGGGCGGCCACGATGGCAACGATCAGGGCAATGACGGCGAAGACTCGTGATTGGTCTTTGGGCGGGTTGCCGCAGCGGCCGATGGTTTCGTAGAGCGCTTTGAGTGGCGATTCGAGGCTGAGTTGGATTCGACGGCTGGCGATACCGGCACCTTGCAGGATGACCCAAGCGGCCACGGCGAGCAGCAGGAAGAGCACGGCGATAAAGATGACCCGGGTGATCCAGTTGGTCACCGCTGCCCCGACGGCTCCGACGATGAGGTTGATGACCGTCGAGAGAACGGCACCACCGAGTAGGAAGGTGGGGAGGGCCAACGGGTTGCGTTTGTAGCCTTCGCGGAGACGCTCGGATTGCACCCGCGATCGAACGATCATCTGACGGTGGGGGTCGTCGATGAGAGTGGCGGCCTCGCGTCGCGCATACAGCTTGCGGAGGTTGTCGATAACCGAACCCACATGGCTTCGGATGATGAACCTAGTGACGAGCTGCACAAGGAACTGTGCGATCGGGGCGACGAACCCAAGGCTGCTGAAGTTGATACCTCGGTCGCCGTTGCGGTCGAGAACCTCGAGGGCCCGCATGACCGTGGTGTGCGCCGCCTCGAAGCGTTCGGGGTGTCCGAGCGGACGCTTCGAGGCGATCTCGAGGATGATGTCGCCGTCGACTTCGCTCGACGCTCCAATGGCACTCAACAGCGTTGCGGCGGCCTCGCCATCGCTCTTGCGTAGGGTCAGGAACGCGTCGAAGGTTTCATCGAGCTCGTCAAGAACCAGTCCGGACCCATCGTCGTCCGACACCGTGGCATCGTCGAAGTCTTGAGCCGATTGCTCGCTGGCCGTCTTGTCTCTTCCAAACTTCACGTGGGCAAACGTAGTTCAGGAAGTGCGGTGCAGCACACGAAGTGACCCGACCTGGCGGGTTTCGGTAAAGCGCCCTGACTCGATGGCCGGGAGGTAGATCTGCTCATACGGGGCTTGACCGCCGTCGGCAGGGTCGGGGAACACGTCGTGAATGCAAAGGGTGCCGCCGGGGGCCACATGTGGTGTCCAGCTCTCGTAGTCGAGGCGGGCCGGCGCTTCGCCGTGGCCACCGTCGATAAAAAGCAGCGCCAGCGGGGTGGTCCAAACCGGTCCCAGGGTGGGCGAGTCGGCGACGGTTGCGATGACGGTGCCTTCGAGGCCGGCGTTGTAGATGGTCCGGCGAAAGATAGGGAGTGTGTCCATCTTCCCGATGTCGGGGTCGACGAGATCGGGTTCGTGATGTTCCCAACCAACCTGATTCTCCTCAGAACCGCGATGATGATCGACGGCGAAAAGCACCCGCCCAATCTGCTTTGCAGCGGCGCCGATGTATACCGATGACTTGCCGCAGTAGCTGCCGACCTCAAGCATCGGGCCATCCACGGCCACAGCTTCGGCAGCCTCGTAGAGGGCGGCCCCTTCATCGGGCGGCATGAATCCTCGGGCGGCTTCGGCGAAGGTTTTCAGTTCTGGTGTCACCCAGAGCAGGTTATGCGGCTTTCCGGCCAGCTGACTTAGCGGCAGACCGTCCGACTTTGGCGGTCGAGCTGGTTCCGGTCGAAGCGTTTGCAGCCTTGGCTGGTTCGTCGGTGCTCTTCCACATCAGCTTTTCGAGCACGAAGAACTTGATGACCCAGAGCACGCCGAATGCCGCCAAGTTTGCGGCGTACACAATGTAGTCAGCGTCGAAGTTGGCCGAAGCCCATCCGACCATGACGGTCGAAACGACAAGGCCGAGAAACGCCATTGCCCAGAACGGCGCAACTTCGGATCCGAGGCGATTGGGGCCGGTTTGTTCCCAGACCCATCGCCGACTGAGAAGGTAGGCGGGAATTGTAGAGATCGTTACCGCCGCTGCGTTGGCGGCAATTCCGGGCCATCCGAGGACACCGTGGAAGAAGAACAACAGCAAGAGGCCGTTGACCACGTTGACGCAGGTAACTCCTGCGTACCGGAGAAGTTTCGGCCCGTAGGCTCGAAGCATGCGCGAAATCGCATGCGGCGGGGTTTGGGGCATGGCCTCTGACACTATCTGCACAACAACAGCGTCGGCGGATCAAGCTCGAACTCTGACCCCTTGAGCCCCTTTTGCAACAACTCTGACATGTTTCGGGGGGCAAACGGCCTAGTTTTGCTCGATTCCGAGGGCCAAATGATCCAGCTGCCGGTTGCTTTGGTTGTCAATCGAGCAAACTGTTTCGGTGGCAATCAAATCCGCAGCAGGTGCTGCTCTCGTCGTATCGGTCATCTTGTCGGCGTGTGGAAACGACACAGCCGAAACCAATACCCAGCCAACCGCGGTGACTCTCCCTGCCGTCCAAGCAAGCCCCACGACCCAAGTGACCCCCGAGTCCGAGGTCGAAGAAACCACACCGCCGGAGACAGGGGCACCCAGTGAAGCACCCGACCAAGACCCGGCCGCCCAAGAACCCACCAGCGTCGGGCTCCGGTTGGTCGGCGAATTCAACCAACCGCTCGCTGCGCTGTCTCGAGCTGGCGATTCGCGCCTCTTCCTCTTGGAACGCACGGGCCGAGTTGTGCCCATCGATCCGGAGTCCGGCAAAGCCGATCGCGCCGTGCTCGACATATCCAACGATGTCTCGTCGAACGTCGAACGCGGCCTTCTCGGTGGCGCTTTCTCAATCGATGGGTCGGTTCTGTATCTCCATTACAGCGACCGCAACGGCGACACTCAGCTCGATAGCTGGGACGTCGACCCGTCCGGGTCGGTCGATACGGGCTCACGCACCGCGCTCTACTCACTCAAACAGCCATTCCCCAATCACAACGGAGGACAAGTAGCACTTGGACCCGACGGCTTCCTCTACCTCGGGCTCGGAGACGGCGGAGCCGCCGACGATCCGCTGGAAGCTGGTCAGGACACCTCAACCGCACTTGGAGCAATCCTCCGAATCGACCCAACCCGCGGGGATCCCTACGCCATTCCGGCCGACAACCCCTTCGCCTCCGGTGGCGGCGAACCCGAGATCTTCCTCACCGGCGTTCGAAACCCGTGGCGCTTCTCCTTCGACCGCGCCACCGGCGACCTCTGGGTCGGCGACGTGGGCCAAAACAAGGTCGAAGAAGTCACGGTGCTTCGAGCAGCCGACGGCGGCGGCCTCGGCACAAACCTGGGCTGGAACCTCCGCGAAGGAACCCTGGAGTTCGCCGGCGACGAACCGGTCGGCCACGTTGGCCCGATCCACGAGTACAGCCACGCAAACGACAACTGCTCGATCACTGGCGGGTACGTGTACCGAGGCCAAGCGATTCCCGCGCTCGACGGCGTCTACATCTACGCCGACTACTGCGTGGGCGAGTTGGTCACGGTTGATCAGAACGGCACGGCCACCCCGCTGGGACTCAGCGTCGACGGCCGCCAAGTCGTGTCCTTCGCCGAGGACATCAACGGTGAGGTGTACGTAATTTCTGGCGCAGGTCAGCTCTTCGAACTGGTAGTCGTGGAAAGCTAACCCATCGTGTCAGCACTCTCCCCCCGCACCCGCCGAAGCCCGATTGTTGCGATCGCACTCTCCCTGAGTCTTGCGGCCACCGCCTGCACCACTGGCGACCGCCCCCAACTCGTCGAAGCCCCAGCCGGCAGCGTTGAGCTCACCGAGCGGACGGTCGAATCAACCTCGCCTCCAATCAGCAACGCCGCGCCGGCCACCACGCTTTCGGCTCCGCCAACAACAGTTCTCCCAACAACAGTTCCGCCCACCACGGTTCCCCTCGGCCCACAACGACCCGTCGCCCCCGAATCTCCAACCGAGCTCGCGGCGCTCATCGTGGAGTCTGAGCGGATGATCCGTGACCCATCGATCGACCCCAGCACGCTTACCGATATCGCTCACCGCCAGCAGGTCGCCTACCGGCTTCTCGGATCCGCCCCAGAACTTGATGCCGAGGTATTCGCCAACCTCCCCGACGACCTCAAACCAATCGTTGAACTCAACATTGCCTCCCGCCGGCAATTCCGCGGCATGCACAGTGACGCCAGCCTGTCGAGCAACGTTCCAGCGTGGGAAATCATCTCCCCTGCTCCCGCCGAAGACCTTCTGGGCTTCTACCGAGCAGCCGAGGACGCCACCGGAATCGAATGGGAATACCTCGCGGCGATCAACCTGGTCGAAACCCGCATGGGCCGCATACGCGGACTCAGCACCGCCAACGCCCAAGGCCCGATGCAGTTCATACCCGCAACATGGGCCGACTGGGGCGAAGGCGATATCAACAATCCGGCCGACGCAATTATGGCCGCCGGCCGCTACCTCGATTTCCGAGGCGGGCCCGAAGACATGGACAAAGCCCTCTGGGGCTACAACAACTCCGACCGCTACGTCGCCGGCGTCCAGGCCTACGCCCAGGTGATGCGTGACGATCCCCGATCGTTCTACGGCTACTACCACTGGCAGGTGTACTTCCTCACCGACCAAGGCACCCTCTGGCTCCCGGAGGGCTATCTCCAGACCGAGTCGGTTCCGGTCGGCGACTACCTCGCCGAACACCCAGAATCCGCTCCCTAACTTTGGTCGCTCCGCGTCGGTTTCGCCTGCGGCGAAGCCCTTACCGAGTTGCTCCGCAACTCGCCCGACTCCAAGCCCCCCTGGTCCATCTCTCTCCACCTGGCACCGAAACCCCCTTTTGGTGCCAGGGTGGTTTCAGTTGGTGGTCGCGACGAGTTGGTTGAATCGTATCGCTGGGTTGTCCCAGTCGAGGGTTTCGCGGGGAAAACCCACCTTCCGGTTCCAGGTGGAAAACCCTGCTTTCGGTTCCAGGCACCGGTTTCGCCGGTTTCGCTAGAGGAGATTGATTGGGTGCTCGATTGCTTTGCCGGTGAACCGCTTTGCTTGAGATCTGCAGGAGTATCCGGTTGCTACTGCGGTCTCTGATGCTTCTAGGGCGGGCGCCCACGTTTGGTTCCAGAGAGTCTTCGACAGTTCTTGGTTCTCGACCTCGTGGCCAAAGATTCCGGCCATGCCGCAACAGCCGAGCGCTGGCGTTTCGACGGTGTGGCCCACCGCTGTCAGCACCTCGGCCCACGAAACAAGCCAGTCCGGCGCCGTCGCTCGTTCGGTGCAGTGTCCAAGGAGCGACACAGTCTGGGGTGTGGCTGCGGCGGCGAGCCGATCCCTTCGATCCAAGATGAGCTCAACGAGCGGCCGCGAAATGCCGCTCGGATAACCAGAGGATGCCGTCGGATACTCATGGTTATGAAGCAGCGCCACCGCCGGCTCGATGGTCGTCGCTGTGGCGCCCGCCTTTCCGATTCGCTCGAGCATCTGCCGCTGGGTCGCCGTATGTTTCGCGAACGCCTTGCGGTTTCCCTTCACGTGATCGAACTTTCCGGACGGCGAGAAACCGGCAACTGCGACCGTGTACCCGAGCGAAGTGAGGACGTCGTAGGTCTTGTGCAGCGTCGCCGGTTCAATCACCGAAGTGAACACGTCGGGCATGATCACCACGTCCACCGAGCCAGGTGTCTCTGCGAACATCGGGAGCAGACGCTTCGGCCGTTTGGCAGGCATCGGCAGATCGACGAGTCCCAACGCCCTGCCGGCAGCCCCGGCCCCAAGCTCAGCGAGCTGCGGCACCCGAGAAGCGAGCGAGGCCAGTTGTTCGAACCGACCAAAAACCCTATGACTGGGCGGCCGTTTACGGGACTCGTAGTAGCGCTCCAAGAACCGCGACTTCAGCTCAGGAATATCGACCTCGACCGGGCAACGCCCGGTGCACGCCGAGCACGACAAACACTGATGCAGGTTCTCGGCAATGGCGTCTTCGAACTCGGCCTGGTCGCCGTCGTTCGCGAGCCACGAGCGCAACAAGTCGGCACGACCCTTCGGCGAAAGCGCCGGGTCGCCGGTGGCTTTGAACGATGGGCACATCACCTCGCTTCCCGCATAGTGATGGCACAACCCATTGCCGTTGCACGCAAACGCCGAGTCGAAATCACGACGAATCTCGACGGGCACCGAACGGTCTATCTGACCACGAAGTGGAGGTTGATCGAGCGCAACCAGGGGCTCGTTCGAGTCGAGCGGTCGATACAGCTTGCCCGGGTTCAGCAGGTCCTCAGCGTCGAACGCCGTCTTCACTTGGCGCATGATGTTGATCGTGCTGGACGACAAGAACGCGTCGACCGATTCGCCTCGGTATCCCCGACCGTGTTCGCCCCACAGCACGCCACCGTGTTTTGCTACCAGTGCCACCACATCGTCGGTGATCGTGCGGACCAGTCGTTCGTGCGCCGGGTCCGTGGTATCGAGGGCCGGTCGCACATGCACACAGCCGACATCGGCGTGGCCAAACATTCCGTATTCCACGCCGGCCCGATCCAGAACCTCGCGGAACCCAGCGATGAACGCGCCCATCTCGGCCACGGGAACAGCACAATCTTCGACCATCGCCGTCGGCCGAGCAGAACGATCAGGGCCTCCCGTTGCCACTTTGGCCAAGAGCCCAACGGCATCGGCGCGAACTTTCCACGCCGCCGCCTGGTCGACAGCGCTTGGCAAACTCTTCGCAGCGAAACTTCGACCCGTTGCATCCAATGCGGCCAGGACAACCGCCGGGTCGGGCGGCGTTTCGGTGTCGCTGGTGTACTCGAGAAGCAGTACCGATCCGCGATGTTCGCCAACCACTGAACCAAGGGCAGGCCATGCCGGCGACGATCGGCCTCTCTCCAAGGTAGTTTCGTCGAACGATTCAATAGCGGTCGGCGCCGTCTTGCGAAGCTCCACCGCGTCGTCGAGAGCCTCGGCGAAGCTGTTGTAACTCGCCACGATAAGCAGTGTGTGTTTCGGCAAAGGCGTTAGATGCAGCGTGGCTTTTGTGAAAACTCCCAGCGTGCCTTCCGAACCGACGAGAAGCGGAACCGGGTCGATCATGGCGTCGCGACGAACGCGATCGATGCCGTAGCCGCTAAAGCCGCGAGCCAGTTCGGGAAGGCCGTAGTCGCCGTCCTGCTCGAGGGGAAGATCGAGGATTGCTTTCCAGAGTTCGCCCACGCGACCGGCTTCGGTCGCCCGCTTGGTCGCTTCGTCAATCGAGACCTGCTCAGCGATAAACGCGGTCCCGTCGTTCAGTAAAACCTCGAGCGACACCACGTGACGATGCGTCCGCCCAAAGACTAACGAGCCCTTGCCCGCAGCGTCCGTGGCGATCATCCCGCCGACCGTGGCGCGATTCAGCGTCGAAGTATGGGGCGCCCAAAACAATCCGTGCTCGGCGAGCTCGGCGTTGAGTTCGGCCGTAACAACGCCAGGTTCCACGACTGCTGTTCGTGTCTCCACGTCGATGGAAATGATTCGGTTGAGATTGCGCTTTAGGTCGATCATGAACCCATCGGTAAGGCTTTGACCGTTGGTACCGGTTCCCCCACCTCGAGCAACTATCGGGCGCCGATCGTCGCTTACGTGGTTCGACCGAAGAATGGTTGCGATGTCGTCGACGCTCGAAGGAACCGCGACCGCCTCTGGCTCAACCTGATAGATCGAGTTGTCGGTGGCGTACACCGTACGAGTCACGCGATCTCGCTGAAGCTCGAAAGACATACGGCCATGTTGCCCTCTTCTTCTTCAGTCGCCCTGATCGGGTCGCTAGAGTGGGCCGCCATGATGTGTCGTCACTATGAACTCGGGCTCGATACCGGCGACAGCGCTTTTAGCGTCGAACCGTCCAACATCACGTTCGGAGCCGGTTGTTTAGCCGAGGCGGGCGATATCGCCAAGAGCCTCGGTATCTCTCGCATTGCATTGTTCACCGACGATGCGTTGGTGGCCACACCCCACGTTGCGAAGGTCCGAGCCTCGCTCGAGACGGCCGGTATCGACGTTGCCATCTACGACACGGTTCGGGTTGAGCCGACGGACGACTCATTCAAGGCTGGCGCAGCCTTCGCTGTTGAGGCCAACGTCGACGGATTCATCTCGGTCGGCGGCGGTTCGGTTATCGACACCGCCAAAGCCGCCAACCTCTATTCGACGTATCCGGCCGATTTCCTCGCCTACGTCAATGCGCCGATCGGCGCTGGCCTGCCAGTGCCCGGCGAACTCAAGCCCCATATCGCTTGCCCGACCACCTCAGGAACCGGGAGCGAATGCACGGGAATCGCCGTATTCGACCTGCTCGAGATGAAAGCGAAGACCGGCATTGCGTCGAAGATGCTCCGCCCGACGCGTGCGCTCATCGACCCCGATTGCACACTCACCCTTCCGGCCAATGTCGTTGCGGCCAGCGCCTTCGACGTTCTGAGCCATGCGCTCGAGTCCTACACCGCACGTCCCTACAATCGTCGACCAGCTCCCGACTCGCCCTCGGTTCGCCCGTCGAGTCAGGGAGCCAACCCGTGGAGCGACCTCGGTTGCGCTGAGGCGCTTCGCCTTATCGGGCTCTATTTGGTTCGGGGTGTCGAAGACGCCGACGACATTGAAGCCCGGCATCAGTTGATGTGGGCATCGACCCTGGCTGGGATCGCGTTCGGCAACGCCGGGTGTCATGCACCGCATGGCATGTCGTACTCGGTGGCCGGGCTCGTCAAGGATTTCCAACCTGATGGTTATCCCCTGGGCGAACCAATGGTGCCGCATGGGATGTCGGTCATCGTGAACTCGCCATCGGTATTCCGCCAGACCGCCATCAACAACCCCGACCGTCACCGCCAAGGTGCAAGCTGGCTAGGCGAAGGCGATGTATCCGATGTCGGCGACGACGAGGCTGGCGAGGTTCTGGCGAACCGCATGATCGTTTTGATGAAGGCCACCAACATGCCCAATGGTCTCCAAGGCGTTGGTTACAGCGCCGATGACATCAGCGGCCTGGTCGACGGGTCGCTGCCGCAACGGCGACTCCTCGACAACGCCCCCATCGACATCGACCGCGAGGTCCTTACGAACATGTACGAGAACGCTCTGACCTACTGGTAGCCGGCACCAGCGCGGTCTCGGCAGAACCGGCTAGTCGGGGATTTGTTCCGCCGTGGTCGCTTCGGGCACTGCGGTGTCGGTCGCCAGCTCAGACTTAATGGTTGCGAGCTGCGACTGAACCTCGGAGTTCGCTGAGGGGGCGGTCTCACCGAAATACTCGGCGAGCTTCGCATCGGCTTGGTCGCCAAAGAGGATCTCGGCGGCTTCCTTGAGGCCTTCGCTCCCCCGGTAGTCCTCTTCGCGGACTACCAGTTCAATCTTTGAGCGGCGACGCATGAAGTCTTCGAGCCGAGTGATCATCTCGGTGTGAGCCGCTAGGTGCAACTCGACGCGGATGTAGTCGGCGCTGTCCATGATGTCTTCGCCCATCGCTGGGTCTTCACGAATTGCTTCGAGCATCGAGAACGCCCGCTGTCCATAGCGACGCCACAGACGGTCAGAGAGTGGCTCAACCCCGTCCTTGGATTGCAGCTCGTCGAGGCCCATAAGGCGAGCTTCTCGGTAGAACTCCTCACGCATCTCGGTTGGCGGTTCGCCGTACCATTCGCCGTCGTCCTCATCGAGCTTTACACCCAACGACTCGACTTCGGCAGCTACTTCCTCGCCCACGTTGAGACAGTCGGTGAGCTTGCCGCCGAAGATCGATACAACACCGAGCACGCCGTCGCGCTCGATCTCGTGTTTGCGTGAGAGCGATGTCCAGTCGACCTCTTCTTTGTCGTCGCCGTCGTTGTCGACCACGAGCGGCCGAACACCGCTTCGTTCGGCGACGATGTCATCGATGGTGAGCGGGTTCTCGAGATCGAGGCGAGCGTTGATCTGTCCCAAAAGAAAGTTGCGATCGTCGTCGTCTACTTCGGTGTTCGGATCATCGACTCGGTTGTCAGTCGTGCCAATAACGGAGCGCTTACCCATCGGGATGACGTAGAACAGCCGTTGCGTGTCATCAAAGAACGCAAGGACTCGCTCGTTCTTGGTGAGCTGGGGCACCACAAGGTGGATGCCTTTCGAGTACACGATTCGGTGATCGGTTCGGAGGTTCCACGACTGGTTCAAACCATCGATGAAGGGGCCCGCTGCGTTGATGATGACGTCGGCGGTTGCCGCAAAAGCCTTGCCCGACTCGCGGTCGACCATGTTGGCCTTCCACTTCCCGTTTTCTTTTTCTGCCGACGTGAGCTCGACATAGTTGGCGGCCGTCGCCCCCGCCTTGATGGCCGACCGCACGAAGCTAAAGACAAAGCGGGCATCGTTGTCTTTGAGGTAGGCATCGGAGTATTCGATGCCGCCGCGCACCGCGTCGGTGTTGATAATCGGCTCGACGTCTTCGATCTTTTTGGCGGAGAGGTGTCGAGGCGGCTTGGTAGCAAAGGACCCGATGCCCCAGTAGGCCAAGGTGCCGAGGCTGGCTAACGCTGGAGCAAACGGCGAACTCTCGTCGAGCGCAGCAAGAAACCGGATCTCTTTGATGTTGGCCGGATAGGACTCGATGAGGCGGTTACGCGACAAACACAGTTTGCGCACCAACCCAAGTTCGTAATTCTCGAGATATTTGAAGCCGCCCCACACCAGGTTGGATGATTCCTGGCTGGTGAAGCTACCGAAGTCGCCGCGGTCGATGACCGCCACCGATGCCCCACGGCCAGCAAGAACTGCCGCCGAAACCGCTCCGTTAATGCCCGTCCCGACGATAAAGACATCGAAGTGCCCGCCGTCGAGCTTCTCAATGTTCGTGGTCCGCAAACTCATAACAACAAATTCTACCAAGACCGAACATGCCAGACCTGCTTGGGTCCGGCATGTTCAGAAGTGGGAGTTAGATAACAACGAGATCGCGACGACGAGATGCCGCGGTGAGCCCGAACCCGAAGACGATGAAGGCAACACCGACCATGGCGATGTTGTTGGTCTCGACACCGGTCCGTGGCAGTGCATCCATCTCGGGGCCTTCGACTGGTTCGTCAGCTTCCGAAGGAGTCAGCACGATGACGGCACGCTGGCCGTCGCCAAGAGTCAGACCTTCGCCGAACTCGACCACAACGGTGTTGTCGTCGGGCTGGGAAACACCTGGCACCAAGGACTGCGACTCATCAGCCGAAGCGGTGACCCCCGCAAGGACGGCGTCATCGAACGCAAAGGTGTATTGCTCGACTTCGCCTGCCTCAATTGTCCGTTCGAAATCGTCGAACTCGGGTGCTTCATTCCAGTCCATTGAGATGGACTCGCCACCGACATCGATGTTGAAGGGCCCAAACGGAGCGAATTCTACGCCGCTTGAGGCAACCGACGACTGCGCATCGATTCCTGGGGCGAAGTCGCCGCCAGCCTCGGCAAGTGCATTCGCGAGGCTGAATCCACCGACAAGTGTTCCTGCCGTGAGGGGCTCGCCGAGTTCTACCTCGGGCTCTGGTTCGGGCTCTGGTGGTGGTGCAAGCGTGGTGGTCGTAGTTGGTGCAGGCACGGTCGTTGGGGCAACCGTCGTTGGAGCAACCGTCGTTGGGGCAACCGTCGTTGGGGCGACAGTGGTCGTTTCAGGCGGACTCGACGTGGTGACTACGGGGATCTCTTCGTCAGATTCAGCAATCGCCGCGCTGTCGCTACCGGCGGCGTCATCGTCGTCTCCACCGCACTGCGAGAGAAGCAGACCGAGCACGATAAGGGCAGCCAGCAGTCCGAGGAGCCACCAAAGCCAACCCAGGCCGTATTCATCATCGCCGATTACTTTCGTTCGGGTAGTGGTGGTGGTGGAGCCGGAAGTTGCAGCCTTGGCGCTCGTTCCGGTCTTGTCGCCCCCATAAGAGTACGACTTGGACGAGGTATCGATCTCGGTGGTTTCGACCTTTGACGCATCGACGTTCGAGGCACCGACGTTTGAGGCACCGACGTTCGAGGCACCGGTGGAAGCCGCTTTGCCTTTGTTCTTGCTGTCAGCGGCCGTGCCGCTCTTGGTCTTGTCAGCCTTGCCAGAACTTGTCTTGTCGCTCTTGCCGCTCTTATCGCTCTTGTCTTTGTCGTCCTTGTCGTCGTCGTCCTTGTCGTCGTCCTTGTCGCGGCCTTTGCCAGCTGCAATCGCTGCGGCACCGGCTACTGCTGCGCCTCCGGCCACTGCGGCAGCTTTCCCAGATCCGCTCTTGTCCGATGAGCTCGACGCGTCGGCAGCGTCTTCGAAATGGATGCGACGCGGCTTGCTAGTCTCGTCAGTCTCGTCAGTGCCATCGATTCCGTCGGTGCCGTCGGAAGTCTCTCCGTCGCGCTCTCCGCTGTTGTCTCCAGTGCTGGCGTTCGGGTTGTCTTCGCCGCTGGTCCCGAAGAATGCCGCTCCACCTGCGGCAGCCGTGCCGAGACCTAGGAGGGAGGCTCCGCGTTCGGTACGGGCTATTTCGTCGCGTTCGCTCACTACGACACGCTTCATCTCGGCAGCGTCGGCGCCGTTGTCGGAGCGGTGACGTCCCAAGAAACCAAGGAGCATTGGGGCGAGCTTGGGGAGCAAGGCACCGACCGTATTGGTGCTGACGCCGGAGACATCGGAGATACCGCCGACAACTCCCGAGCGGTCGTCGCCAAAGAGGTCGGTGAGGAGCTTGTCGTTCTCGACGTTGTCTCGCTCGAGGAAGTCCGAGGCGCTACTGAGAACCTCAGGGTCGGCATTGTCGAGCAAACCCGAGAGTCGCTCTTGGCCATCCTCACCCTCGGCGATTTCGGCGAGTCGGCCGAGAATGACCGGACTCGATGCATCGAGCGCGGAATCGACCTGATCCCCGCTGGCGCCAAAGAGAAGGCTCAGCTTTCGGATGAGACCGCGATCGCGGAGAAGACGTTTAAAGGCGTAAAGAAGATTCAGCATGGGGCAACCTCAGAGAAGGACGTCGCGAAGATACCCGAAAGCCATCGATGCTCGTCAAGAGGGGCCAATAATTGGCGCAGAATACCTCCCTCCAGCACTGAGCAACCACGTTCCGTGGGGTTTTGGCGGCCTGAGACTAGCGCCTCCAGCATCTACAAGGCTACTTACCCACGTGCCTCTTTAACTTATATCCGGGCCATCACTACCGAGATGCCGGCCCAAAACGGAAAGAGCCAGGCCCGGGAGTACCCCGAGCCTGGCTCTCAAATCCGAAGTTTCGACGGTTTGGTTAGGTACCGGTCCACTCTGGCGGACGCTTCTCAGCGAACGCGCGTGGGCCTTCCTTGGCGTCGTTACTGGTAAACACCGGCCCTTGGTAGGAGCGTTGCTCCTGCCAAAATTCCTCTTCGGTGAGGCCGGTCGTTGCCCGAATCAGTTGCTTCGAGGCAGCCACCGCGAGCGGTGCGTTCTTGGCCACGCGCTCGGCGAGCTGCATCGCTACATCGATCGCAGTTCCTTTTGGAGCTACCCGAGCGATGAGCCCAAATTCGAGGCCTTCCTCAGCGGTGATGGGGTCAGCGGTAATCGCCATCTCCATCGCCTTGCTGTAGCCGACGCGACTCGGAAGTCGCATGAGGCCGCCACCGGCCGCAAAGAGGCCGACGTTGGCTTCGGGGATACCGAGCTTCACGCCCTCGGCTGCAACCAGAAGGTCACAGGAAAGAGCCAGCTCGAGTCCGCCAGCAAGGGCGAACCCCTCGATAGCCGCAATCAACGGCTTCTGCGCTCCGTTGCGAATGAACTCATCCATGCCGTCGGGCGATTCACCTTTGGCAAAAGCCTTGAGGTCCATGCCCGAACAGAAACCCCGACCGGCGCCGGTGAGAACGCCGGCGGTGAGGCCATCATCGCCGTCGAGTTCGCGCACTGCCGCAAGGAGGCCCTGGGCCAGATCGCGGTTGATTGCGTTCATGGCATCAGGACGGTTCAGCGTGATGAGCAGAACCCGACCGCGACGTTCGGTTAGGACAACGTCTTCTGTAGCCGCTGTATCTTCTGTCTCTTCTGTGCCGTCGCTCATTTCGGTGGCATCCGGATGCCGCCGTCAACACGAATGGTTTCGCCGTTCATGTACGGGTTGGTGATGCATTCCATCACCATGAAGGCCAACTCTTCGCCCGAGCCAAGACGCTTCGGGAACAACACCGACTGGCCCAGGTGAGCCTTGAACTGTTCGGACTGCTCACCTTCGCCGTAGATAGGCGTGTCGATAAGACCAGGGGCAATCGTGTTGACCCGAATACCAACGGCTGCCAGGTCGCGAGCGATCGGCAGGGTCATACCCACGACGCCGCCCTTGCTCGAGGAGTAGGCGGCTTGGCCGATCTGACCATCGAAGGCAGCTGCCGACGCCATGTTGACCACCGCACCACGAGCGCCATCGGCGTCAAGCGGTTCGGTCTTGGCCATCGCCGATGCCGAAAGGCGCAGCATGTTGAACGAACCAATGAGGTTAATCTCGATGACCTTCGAGTAGATCGCCAGATCAAACGGCTCGTTATTGCGGTCGATGGTACGGCCGGCCATACCGATGCCGGCACTGTTTACGAGGGCCCGCAGCGGACCCATCTCGGACGCAGCGGCCACGGCCGCCATGCCATCTTCTTCACTCGACACATCGGTCTTGGCAAAGATGCCACCGATTTCAGACGCCACGGCAGAACCGCGCTCTTCGTTCATGTCGGCAACGACGACTCGTGCGCCGGCTTCGGCGAGCTGACGGGCTGCGGCTTCGCCGATACCCGATGCGCCTCCGGTAACGACCGCCGACGCGCCTTCTAGATTCATTCTTGGCATAACTAAAATCTCCAGTAATTGTTCGGTAAAGGGTTTACTTCAGAAAACTCAGCCGAGACGCTCGATGATGGTGGCGTTGGCCATGCCGCCGCCCTCACACATCGCCTGCATGCCGTACTTGCCGCCAGTGCGTTCCAGTTCGTTCACGAGCGTCGTCATGAGCTTTGCACCCGAGCAGCCAAGTGGGTGGCCAAGAGCGATGGCGCCACCGTTGACGTTGACCTTGTCCATGTCAGCACCGGACTCTTTTTGCCAGGCAAGAACTACCGAAGCGAAGGCTTCGTTGATCTCGAACAGGTCGATGTCGTCGATTGTGAGATCGTTCTTGGCGAAGATCTTCTCGGTGACGGGGATTGGGCCCTTGAGCATGGTGACGGGGTCGGTGCCAGCGAGTGCAAAGGAATGGAAACGAGCACGTGGCTTGAGGCCGAGTTCTGCGGCCTTCTCGGCGCTCATGATGAGTACCGCTGATGCGCCATCGGCGATCTGCGAGGAGTTACCTGCCGTGATCTTGCCGTCTTCTTGGAATGCTGGCTTGAGCTTGCCCAGCGATTCGGCGGTGGTTCCGGGGCGAAGACCTTCGTCGACCATGTGGGTCTCGGTCTTGCCGTCGATTTCGATCTCAACCGGGATGATCTCGTTTTCGAAACGACCCTCTTCGGTTGCCTGAATCGCCAGCGCCTGACTGCGAGCGCCGTAGGCGTCGAGATCTTCACGGGTGATCCCGTACTCGTCGGCGATCATGTCGGCGCCGATGCCCTGTGGCGGGAGGCCGGTTTCTTTGTACCGGTCCTGCATACCCTGCGGGAACGGAAAGTCCATGCCGCTGACTACTGACGAGCCCATCGGAACCGAGCTCATTGACTCAACACCGGCGGCGATTACGACGTCGTAGACGCCGGCCATGACACCCTGCGCTGCGAAGTGGATTGCCTGCTGGCTGCTGCCGCACTGGCGATCGACCGTGGTCGACGGGACGCTTTCGGGCCATCCGGCCTCGAGCACCGCGTTCCGGCCAACGTTGAGCGACTGGCCACCGACCTGCATGACGCAGCCCATGATGACGTCGTCGACCAGCGCTGGGTCGAGGTTGTTGCGCTCTTCGAGCGCTTTGAGGGTGGCGGCGGCCAGTTCGACCGGGTGTTTCCCGCTGAGACGCCCGTTTCGGCGTCCTGCTGCGGTTCGTACGACATCGACGATTACTGCGTCCTGCATGGTTGTTCTCCTGCTTTGTTTTTAGATGTTGGTTGAGGTGTTGGCTTCGATAGTTGTATCGAGAGTGGAACTGAGATTGGACTTGAGGTTTTCTTGGACCCGCAAAAGGAGCGAGGCCAACTGTTGGCGCTCAGATCGGCTAATGCCTTTTCGAAGGTCGGCTCGAAAGACGATGTCGATCTCGGTGATTCGAGCTGCGAGTTCCTTTCCCTGCGGTGTGGTTTGCACCAACCACACGCGACGGTCGTCGGGGTCGGGAAGCCGCTCGACCAGATCACGCTTCTCGAGCGCGTCGACGATGTTGCCTGCTGCTGCACGTCCAACTCCGAGGCGGTCGGCCATGCGGCTTTGCGACTCTGCGCCGAATTCGGCCGCATACGCCAGCATCATCGCCTGAGAAAGGTTGAGGTCGAGTTGGGCGAACCGTTCGTCGTACTCGTGGCGGATAGCGGCAGCGGTGCTCATGAGCGTGCTCTCGACGCGGAGCCATGGTGGCGAATCGAGTTCGTGACTCGCACTCTTTGCTGCGTTGCTTGGCACTACGGGTTAGCTCCGACGAGTGGAAAGAAGAAGGTGGAAAGAAATAGCTGGCTTTGTATGGTGCTGTACAGTACCTCACTATAACATTGGAAGACATACTTTCTTTCTCGTCTTTTCACCCAGGAGCCACCATGAGCGATATCACCGACACCGAACTCCGCCAACGCACCCAGGACCTCATCGACGCGGTCGACCCACACGCTGCCGATCAGTTCACCTTTCGCGGCGCGCAGTACGACGCCGGCCTCGCGATGGTTCATTTCCCCGAAGGTAAGGGCGGGCTCGGACTCAGCCGCTCGAAACAAGGCATCATCGATGAGGTCTTGCGCGACGCCAAGGTCCCGTACCACGACCTCATGATCAACCCCATCGGCATCGGCATGGGCGCACCGGTGGTACTGAACCACGGAACCGAAGAAATGCATGAGAAGCACCTTCGCAAGATCTTTACCGGCGAGGACATCTGGTGCCAGATGTTCTCCGAGCCCACCCACGGCTCCGACGTCGCTGGTATTCCGAGCCGAGGTGTCCGCGACGGCGACGAGTGGATCGTCAACGGCCAGAAGGTGTGGACCACGCTGGCACATGTGTCGAACTACGGCATGCTTCTGACCCGGACCAACCCCGACGTACCAAAGCACAACGGTCTCTCCTACTTCATCCTCGACATGAAGGCGCCGGGCGTCGAAGTTCGCCCCCTCTACCAAATCACCGGCGAAGCCGAATTCAACGAAGTGTTCCTCACCGACGTCCGCATCCCCGACGACCAACGCCTCAGTGACGAAGGCGATGGCTGGCGAGTAGCCATCACCACACTCATGAACGAACGGGTCGCACTGGGTGGAGGCTCGGGCGGCAAAGGCGGCGGCCCCATCCGCAGTCTCATGAACACCTGGATGAAGAAGAAGGACGACCTCGACCCGGCAACCCACCAGATCATGCGCGACGAGGTTGCCCGACTCTGGAGCGAAGCCGAGATCCTTCGCCTCACCAACCAACGAGCCAAGGTGATGGCCAAAACCGGCCAGGCTGGGCCAGGCGGCTCCGTCGGCAAGCTCATGTCTGCCGAACTCAACCAGCGCATCTTCGAACTAGCACTTGACCTCGAGGGCCCCGACGGCATGCTTCACACCTCGGGCTACCCCATGACCCGCAGCGACGAGGCACACAACCTCGGCGAGATCAGCGGCCAGTTCCTCCGGTCGCGTGCCAACACCATCGAAGGTGGTACCAGCGCGATCATGCGAAACATCCTCGGCGAACGAGTGCTTGGCCTCCCCGGCGATGTGCGAGTCGACAAGGGCGTCAACTGGAGCGACATCCCCAAGTAGGCAAAAGCTGCTCGGCCTGTCGTGCATCGACGGCCAATGTCTCTCAAGGTCGATCGAAATGTCACCGATATTGGGGTATGGATCGGTTCCCCCACGTCCCCGTTCGGCTATCTCGATTGTCAGACCGTCGACCTCGATTGCCAGCCCGTCGACAGGTTCGGCCCCTCGTTGCCATCGCCGTGCTCCTGACCCTCGTGCTCTCGGCCTGCTCGAACGCGGAACCGCCAGCGCTAACGGCGCTTGGTAGCGCCGCCGACGATTCGGCTAGTCCTGCGGCCAGCTCGAACGAACCTGACGAAACGAGCGCCGACGAATCCACCGAAGGCTCACTTGCCTTCACCTTCGATTTCGACCCCTCGTTGGAAGCCCTGAAAGCCATGACCGCCGACGACGGCGTCTGCGCCGTGTTCGATGCCTGGTTCGACGCCTCGTTCTCGCCCTCCCAACCAATCGCCCCCGATAGCGGTAACGACGTCGCGTTCATCGACGACCCATCGTTCGCCATCAGCACCGTGAAAGACGGCCCCTTCGGCGAAGGCTGGCACACGCTCATCACCGAACAACACGACGCCGCCGACGAAGGCCGCGAGGCCAACATCACCCCAGCCCAAATAGCCGAACTCGATGGTCTCGCCACCGAGCAATGCGGCTATCCAGTCATGACGGTGCTCGGTGTAACCGACCGCAAGAATTGCACCACGACTGACTGCACCATCGCTCCCGACCCGCGGCCCGCGCTTCTCGGTTCCTAGCTCTCTCTTCTCCCGATCCGCACGACTACCCAAGCCTCAGCAATCTGGTCCAGACTTCGGGCATGAAAATCGCTGAGCTGTTTGACGTATCGGGCAAAGTCGCAATCGTTACCGGAGGATCCCGAGGAATCGGCGAGATGATCGCCGAAGGTCTCGTCTCCAACGGCGTCCGCGTGTACATCACCGCCCGGAAAGCCGAGGCCTGCGACGCCACTGCAGCCCGCCTCTCCGAGATCGGCGAGTGCATCTCGATTCCTGCCGACCTCGCAAGCGCCGAGGGTCTCGAAGCCTTCGTCACCGAGTTCAGCAAACACGAGGACAAGGTCGACATCCTGGTCAACAATGCTGGCGCAGCCTGGGGAGCCCCAATCGGCGAGTTCCCCGAGCACGGGTTCGACAAGGTGATGAACATCAACGTCAAGGCCCCCTTCATGCTTACCCAGGCGCTGCTGCCCCAACTTCGAGCCTCAGCCTCCGAGGAAGACCCAAGCCGCGTCATCATGATCGGTTCGATCGACGGAATCCGGGTACCGATGGGCGACCAGTTCTCCTACGCCGCCTCAAAGGCCGGCGTCCACATGATGGCCCGCCATATGGCGCACACCATCGTGAAGGATCACATCACCATCAACTCGATCGCTCCTGGGCCCTTCGAGTCCAAGATGATGGCCTACATGCTCGATACCCCCGAGAAGAAGGAGATGGTCGAAGGCGCAATGCCGCTCGGTCGAATCGGCCGCCCTGAAGATGTCGCTGGCACCGTGATCTACCTCTCGAGTCGGGCCGGGTCGTATCTCACCGGTGCGGTAATTCCCGTCGACGGCGGAGCAAGCACCCACGGCTAGGCGCTGCCTGATGGCCGCACTTTCCGCCGTCCGCTTGTGCCCGACCTTCCGCTGGTGCGAAAGTGACCCATGACCGTCGATCAGTCTTACGACATTCTCCAACCCGAGTTCTACGTCGGAAACACCGCGCACGACGCCTATGCGTGGATGCGCGAGCACGACCCTGTCCATTGGGATGCCACCAATGAGATCTGGGGAATCTCGAAATACGAAGACGTCATCGAGATCGAGAAGAACAAAAAGCTGTTCATCAGCAGTGGCGAGGAATCGGGCTACCGGCCCAAAATCGGCGCCGACAAATCGATCATCGGGCTCGACGATCCCGAGCACACCAAACGACGGATGCTGGTCGCTCGCCGTTTCACGCCCCGTGCCGCGAGCAACTGGGAGGACGAAATTCGCGATCACGTCAACGCCCTCCTCGACGACGCCGCAGCGAAAGCAGCCGATGGCCAGTCGGTGGAGGTCATCGAGGATCTGGCCGCTCCTCTCCCAGCGATGATGATTGGCAAGCTGCTCGGGTACCCCCACGAGATGTGGCCCAAGCTCAAGGAATGGTCGGAGCGCACCATTCAGCTCGGCGGCGGACCGATGTACCACAACGAAGACGGCATCACCGCGTTGTTCGGGTTCACCGAAGCCTGCATCAACCTTTACGAGGGTCACAAAGGCTGCCCGGTCGACACGCACGACGACGTCATGAACGTCTGGCTCAAGGCCGAAGCCAAGGGGCTTCCCGGCTACGAGTTTGGCCTCGACCAAATCATCTCCGACTGTCTACTCCTCCTCGACGGCGGGGCCGAAACAACTCGAACCGTCATCGGCCGCACCCTTCTCAACCTCATCGAGAACCCTGAGCAGTGGGATGCACTACGTGGCGGGGCCGACATGGAGGTTGCTACCGAAGAGTTCATTCGTTACGTCACGCCGATCCACAACATGTGCCGCACGGCGTCGGCCGATACCGAAGTTCGCGGCAAGACCATCAAGGCGGGCGATCAGGTTGCCTTGCTCTACGGCTCGGCCAACCGCGACGCCGACATCTTCGACAACCCCTACGCCTTCGACGTGACTCGAGAGGACAACCCGCACATTGCGTTTGGGTTCGGCACGCACTTCTGTCTTGGTGCGTCGCTGGCTCGACTCGAAATCAAAGTCTTCTTCGAAGAGTTCGTAAAACGGTTCTCCTCGCTCGACCTCAGCTCAGATGGGCCCATCGTCGACATGCCCAACGCATTCGTTCACGGCCTCGAGTCGGCCTATATCAACGTGGTTCCGGCCTAAGTGTCGGTAAAGGCAATCCGGGTTACCAACAAGACTCCCGAGCTCGTCGATCTGCCGCGGATCGACAACGTTCCACCTGATCATGTGCGCGTCGATATCGTGTCGTCGTCGATCTGCGGATCCGATCTGCACCTCATCGATCTGGGGTTCGCCGAAGGGCGGGTCTTGGGCCATGAGTTTGCGGGCCGAACTCCCGACGGCACCGCTGTAGCGGTCGAGCCAATGCTGCATTGCGGCACCTGTGCGCCCTGCAACGATGGCCTCCGGGGAATGTGCAGCGGCGAGAGCGCGCTGATGGGCGTGATGGTTGACGGCGGAATGGCAACCGAGATAGTCGTGCCTACCTCCGCGCTCGTCGAGCTTCCCAGCGGAATCGATATCGCCAACGCGTCGTTGGTCGAGCCACTTGCCGTTGCCACCCATGCGGTCCTTCGATCAAATCTCAAGTCTGACGAGCGAGTCCTTGTTCTTGGAGCGGGGCCCATCGGTCTTGCTACCGCCGCCGTCCTCGCCGACCGCGAGCACGCCTGCGACATATCTGCCCGTCACGCCCACCAGCAAGAGGCGGCGGTTCGTCTGGGAGCCAGCATCGAGGTAGCCGACGGCTACGACGTGGTCATCGATGCAGTTGGATCTACCGACTCGATCCGCCAGGCCGTCCGACTCCTCCGCCCTCGCGGCCGGCTCGTCATGGTGGCCTCGTTCTGGGAGCCGGTGAGCGTCGACATGGGTTTCCTGATGAAGGAGATCGATCTGCGCTCCTCGTCGATGTACGGCGGAATTCCACCACAGCGCGATTTCGATGTAGCGGCTCGCACTCTGGCCAACAATCCAGCGATCGTCGACGCACTCATCACCCACCGGTTCCCGCTCGACGGTGCAACCGAGGCGTTCGAAACAGCTGCGAATCGGGCGGCCGGCGCGATCAAAGTGGTGTTCGAAATCTAGGCAGACTCCCTAGAACATGCCCTCGAGCCCGTAGGGCTGGTACGGACCGAGCATCACCTGTTCGAGAACACCGATCCCTACGCGGTCACCCATAGTGACCTTCATAAGGTGCTGCACATGCTGGTTCTCGAATGCGTTGTCGTCAACGTCGGCCAGGCTCCAGCTTTCGCTCGCCATTGCCGACTCTCCCTTCCAGGCGCCGTGGCCCCATACGGGATGTGAATAACCGATGCCCTTCATGCGGAAGGTAAGGATCTTCTCGAATTCGATCTCGTGTCGAGTGGCGCCGTCAATGCTTGTCATCGCAACGGTCGTTCCGCTCGCGATCATTCGGCTGCCGTCTTCAAAGAGCAACGCATGTTCGTTGTTTCGCATCGGCTCGACGTTCGGGTCTTCGATTCCCGGAATATCGCCTGGTGTGCCGTAGGTAGGCAGGATCGCCCCAACTTGAAACATCGGCCGGCCAAGGTGGTCGTCGAACAGTTGGTAGTGGGTGCAGATGTCATCGAAGTGCAGTGGCGCCCAGAGAAAGAAAAGTCCTCCACGGGCGCCCGGCAATGCAGGGGCGGCACGTTTGTCGCCACCGGCGAGCGGACGCACCCCCCATGAACGATCTTTGGTTGCCCACGTGTCGGCTGGGTCGATCTCGAGGCGCTTGCCATCGTATTCAATCCAGCCGCTCCAGCGTCCGAATTGGGTGAACCGGGTGGTGTCCATGACCCGCTTAATGCCGCGACCAAAGTGGTGGCGGGGTTCTTCGATGGTGCCGGTGCGGCCCTCGAACAAGAGGTCGCAGGCCATGTCGGTGTCATTCACCGCGTCGTCGGCCGACACCGTAATACGCAGGCTCTTCATTGGTTCGATGATGTCGAGACTGAAGGGACCGTAGGTCATCTCGCGTTGAGCATTGGCTCGAGCCGACGCGTGGAAGGCGTATTGCTTTCCGTCGATCACCAGGCTGACACCACAATCCTGAATACCGAGGTGCGGGTACACCGCCGCACCGACTGCAAGGAAGTAGTCGCCGTCGCGGTGATAGCCGTTGAACCAGTAGCGCTCATAGAAATCATCATCACCACTTGCCGGCGTGAGAATCGGGTCAGGAGTTTGGTGAATCGGATAGTCGTCAAAGGCGCTCAGCATGCCCCGACCCTAAATCTCGTGACACCAGACGACAAAAGCCGTCGCACGGTGTCACGAGATTCGGGCCTAGAGGTTGGCGGCCATTCGTTTGGTCACCATCGCGGCGAGAGGTCCGTGGGGGATGTCGACGAAACGCAGGTATGCCTTGCCGATTCGGTCCATCGGGTAGGCAATCGTCGTCACTTGTAGTCGATCTTCGCCGTTCGGCAACCAGATTGAGATCTCCAACCCGAACCGTTTGTCTTCGCCGCCGATGACGATCTCATCGTCGCTGCGGTCGAGCACGGTAAAGGTGCCGAGTTCATCACCAACCGCGAAACGCTCGGGAAACTCTGGCCTCTCCTTCGGGCCGGTCTCGAACCCGAACTTGGGGAGGATGGCGTTGCGAAACCGGATGAGACCTTCAAGCCACTTCGGAGCGCTTGTGAAGAACGAGCGAAGTGCCGCGTCGACATCGGTGGGACCCGCGTTGGCTACGGCGGCTTTGTGCGCATCGGCGACGACCGGCGCAGGGCGATTCGGGCTCTCCTCGTAGGACTTGGCGAGAAGCGGAGTTGTGATTTCGTGTGGAAGGCTCATGAGCTAACTGTCGCATAGTGCCAGTAACGTGTAAACGAGATATCTGTCACACAGTGCCAAGAATGTCCTCTTCGGCTACGCTGATCCGATGCCGACCCGAGCAGAACACCGACACGCTGTCCTCACCGACTTAGGCGACGCTGCGGTATCGCTCTTTGAAACCGAGGGCCCCTCGGTCACCATGGATGCAATCGCCGACAAGGCCGGAGTGTCACGGCGGACCGTGTTTCGGTACGTCGAGTCGAAGGAAGACCTGGCCTTCATCCAGCCGGTGCTATGGCTCGACGTTTTCGAAGCCGGCCTCGCTTCCGCAGCCGACGAACCAGACATCGCCGAACGTCTGCGGCTCGCATCCCGCGATATCGCTTTCTACATAGATGCCGACCCCGACCGGCCTCGCCGAGCCTTCATCGTCGCGGGCCTCAACCCCGAGCTCCAGAAAGGGTTCACCGGCATCTTCCAAATCTGGGTCGACCGAATCGCCGCCGAAGTCCTCGCCGCTGGAGACCCCGACAACGCCGAGCACCGGTTCCGCTCACGCATCATTGGCTCGGCCGTCATGGGCATGGTCGATGCCGTAACCCGCGAGTGGGTGCTGTCGCCGCCCGACGTCTCTTTCGTCGATCTCTACGACAAAGGCTTCGAGTTCATCCGCCCAATGATCACCCTCGACTAACCCGAAAAACCACCAACCCAGCCCGAACTGGTACGAAGTCGTACAGGTTTTGGCTGCCTCGGCGACCAGATCCTGTACGAGTTCGGGTTCGTTGGCGCTGTTGTCTAGGTCGCGATGTTGTTGTGGATTGCTTCGGCGTAGATCTGGCTGAGTTGCGCCGTGATGGGGCCGGGCTGTCCGGTACCGATGGTGCGACCATCGACCGCGAGCACCGGCGTGAGCGCTCCGAAGGTTCCGGTAACGAAGGACTCTTCGGCGGCGTACACGTCGGTGAGCGAGAAGTTTTTCTCGCGTGCCGGCATCCCAGCAGCATGAGCGAGCTCGACGACAAGACCGCGGGTAATGCCATTGAGGCAATAGTCGCCGGTTGAGGTCCAGACCTCGGGGCCGCCAACACCCTTCACCACAATGAAGAAGTTGGTGGCGTTGCAGGTGGACACGAACCCATTGGGGTCGAGCATGAGCGCTTCATCGGCGCCAGCCTCGATGGCCTGCACCAAGGCAACAACTTCGTGGAGCTTGCTATGGCAGTTCCACTTTTGATCGAGCGTGTCAGGCGACATTCGCCGCACGGTCGAGGTGAACAGCTTGATGCCGTCACTCGCGACCGACGGGTCGGCCTTCTTGTGCTCGGCGATAACCACGATTGTTGCGTTGCCAACGATGAGCCGAGGATCTTGCGACGGGGTCTTCTTTGTTCCCCGCGACACCATCATGCGCACGTGGGCGTCGGTAGTCATCTCGTTAATGCGGGCCGTCTCGTAAAGAATCTCGGTGAGTTCCTCGCGGGTCTTGCCAATATCGAGATGCACACCTTTCGCCGATGCGAACAACCGATCGAGATGCCGATCGAGGAACGCATAGGTGCCATCGTGAAGACGGAGCCCCTCCCATACGCCGTCGCCAACCAAGAATGCCGAGTCAAAGACCGACACCGAGGCGACGTCGCGTGGGACGAAGGCACCGTTCACATAAATAAGGACCGACGCATTTCGGTCGTCGGGCACCGCAACATGGGTACCCCTGGTGTAGCTGTCGGTCAACGACTAGCCGATGCTGTTCTGTGGCTTGAGCAGTCCCTTGTCCATCCCGACCTTGATGCCGATGGCAGCGAGAACCACGGTGAGAACGAAGGTGATCGGAATCCAGAACCATGAGAAGACGATGCCGCCGATGAGACCTGCGATTACGCCGACCGCAATGGTCTGGGCGAGGCCGATGTCCTGAGCGCCCGGAAGTACGAGACGTGCGGCGTAACCGATGATTGCGCCAACGATGATGTTTCCAATAATTGAAAGAATGATGCCCATGTGGGTTCTCCTTGAGTGGGGCCAGGTCCAGTGCCACGTACGGGCTGGACGTTCTGGCCGTGATTTTTGAATCATTTAGGGCGCTAGGCCCCGCCAAATACGACCGTAGTTCTATCTCACATGGGGAAATGCGGGCTAGTCGCAGGGTTTGACGCCGCCTCGGAGAGCGTCAGAGATTTAGTGCGCCTCATCCCTGGTAGGTAGGTTCTCACGCAGCAAGACAGCACGAACTCAGCAACAATTCGGCGACAACTCAGCAGTGTGGGGAGAACATGGTTTCCAACGACGATGGGGTGCTTCGGGCACCACTACGGCTCGAATATCCGTTTACGAGAACCACCGGTCAAGTGGTGGGCGGCTTCTTAACCGGCCTCCGCGAAGGCATGGTTCTCGGCGCCAAACGAGCCGACGGCACCGTGATGTGTCCGCCGCTCGAATACGACCCCATTACGTCTGACCCGCTGACCGAACTGGTCGAGGTTGGACAATCGGGCACCGTCACCACCTGGACGTGGAACGGTGAGCCTCGGGCGCAGCAACCATTCAGCCAACCGTTTGCGTGGGCGATGATCACCCTCGACGGTGCCGACACACCAATGCTTCACGGCGTGCTTGTCGACGGACCCGATGCCATGAGTACGGGCATGCGGGTGAGCTTGCAGTGGCGGAATGAACGAGAAGGCCATATCGCTGACATAGCGGGCTTTGTGCCCGAGGAGGCATAAACGTGGGATACAACCAAGACCCCAGCGTGCAACCGGATGCCCTTTCGGGCAAGGTCACGTTGCCAGCTTCACTTGACGACGTCGAGATGGTGCAGGCGGTTCGCACACCAGCGGCGATCGACTACATCGCTACCCCAGGCGCTTCGCTGTCGGCGTACCTGCGGGGCATGAAACAAAAGAAGATCCTCGGCGATGTCTGCCCGGTCACCGGACAGGTTTTTGTGCCACCTCGTGGCGTGTCACCCGTTTCGGGTCAGCGCACCACCGAAATGGTTGAGGTCTCCGATCAGGGCTACGTAGAGTCGTTCAATGTCACCCGGCTGCCCATCAAGAGCCGGCCCGATCTCAAACCACCGTACGTTTCGGCGTGGGTAGTTCCTGACGGGTCCAACGTCGGGTCCATTGCATTGGTCGCCGGCATCGAACCCGAAGAGGTTCGCATTGGCATGCGAGTCGGGGCCGTCTGGAAACCCGACGATGAACTCGAAGAATCCGCCGCCAATATTTTGCATTGGGAGCCAACCGGCGAACCCGATGTTGTTCTCGATGACCTCCGAATCATCGGCAAGCCAGGAGACAACCAATGAGAGACATCGCCGTCGTTGCCTCGATGCAACGCCAAGAAAAGTCCATCGATAACGAATCCGAAGTCGAATACATGGTGCCCCTGATGCATGGGGTGAAGGAGAGCATCGGCATCACCCAAGCCGATGTCGGTTTCACCTGTTCAGGCTCATCGGACTTCATCGCCGGCCAGGCCTTCTCGTTTGTGATGACCGTCGATGGCGCCAACCCGGTGCCGCCGATCAGCGAAAGCCATGTCGAGATGGACGGCGCCTGGGCGCTGTACGAGGCGTGGGTAAAGATGCAGACCGGCGAGATCGACATCGCCCTCATCTACGGCTACTCCAAATCGTCGGGCGGTTCGCTGCGCGATGTTCTGGCCACCCAGATGGAACCGTTCTACGTGGCGCCGCTGTGGCCCGATGCGTTCGCAATCGAAGCACTCGCCGCCCGCCAGCTCATCGAATCGGGCAAGGTCAGCCTCGAGCAGTTAGCGGAAATCGCCAGCCGTAGCCGCGACCATGCGGCGACCAACCCCAACGCGGTGCGCACCACCGCCAAGTCGGTAGCCGACATCATGGCGGAGGCGCCATTGATGGATCCGCTCCGACCATCGGACATTCCGGCCTCGGCCGACGGCGGCTGCGCCCTCATCCTTGCCGCCGGCGACCGGGCCAAGGACCTGTGCGAGCGACCGGCATGGATTCGGGGTATCGATCACCGCACTGACGCTCATACCTTGGGCGTTCGTGACCTCACGACTTCGATGTCGGCAAGGATCGCTGGCGAGAAGGCTGGCGTCGGAAACGACAAGGTCGATTTCGCAGAGCTCTATGCGCCGTTCACTACGTCAGAGTTCATCCTCACCGAAGCCCTCGGCTTGGGCGAAGACACCGTGATTAACCCATCGGGCGGCACGCTCGGCGCTCACACGATGATGGCTTCGGGCCTCATCCGGATCGCCGAGGCGGCCCAACGAATTACCAACGGCGACGGCGACCGCGCCGTTGCAACCGCCGGTTCGGGACCGAACCTGCAACAAAACCTGGTCTGCGTACTGGAGGGCGAATAATGAGCAAGCAACGAGCAGCAGTAATCGGTGTCGGCCAAACCAAATACGCCTCGACTCGGGGCGATGTTTCGATGGCCGGCTTGGTTCGAGAGGCCGCATACCGCGCCCTTGAGATGGCCGGGAAAACCTGGGCCGATATCGACGCGGTCGTTCTGGGCAAGGCCCCTGACTTCTTCGAGGGCGTCATGATGCCCGAGATCTACCTGGCCGAAGCGCTGGGTTGTGTCGGCAAACCAATCTTGCGAGTTCACACCGCCGGTTCGGTGGGCGGTTCCACCGCAGTGGTAGCCACGTCGCTCGTGCAGGGCGGCATTCACGGAACCGTGCTGACGCTCGGATTCGAGAAGCAGTCCGAGTCCAACGCCATGTGGGCCTTGTCGCTTCCGTCGCCATTCACGACGTCGATCAACGCCGGTGCTGGCGGGTACTTCTCCCCCATTATCCGCCGCTACATGGAGTACTCGGGTGCTCCCGAACTCATCGGTTGCATGGTGGCGCTTAAGGATCGCCAGCACGCACTCAACAACCCGTACGCCCACGTGCAGGATCATGAGCTGACCTTCGACAAGGTGGTCGAGTCACCCATGCTGTGGGATCCGATTCGGTACAGCGAAACGTGCCCGTCGTCTGACGGCGCCTGTGCGATGATCCTCACCGACGAAACTGGCGCCGAGGCCCACGATGGCCCTGTTGCCTGGATCCATGGCACCGCCATGCGCTCCGAGGCCAACAACTACGGCGGCCGCAACGTGGTGTCGCCCAAGGCCAGCGAAGACTGTGCCGCCGATGTGTTTGCCCAAGCTGGTATCACCAATCCTCGTGAACAGATCGACGCCGTCGAGATGTATGTGCCGTTTAGTTGGTACGAGCCGATGTGGCTCGAAAGCCTGGGCTTTGCCGAGAAGGGCGAAGGGTGGCGCATGGTCGAATCCGGCGCAACCAACATGGTTGGTGGCGACCTTCCGGTGAACTGCTCTGGCGGTGTGTTGTCGACCAACCCCATCGGCGCTTCCGGCATGATCCGATTTGCCGAAGCCGCGCTGCAGGTCATGGGTGAAGCCGGCGCCCACCAGGTCGACGGAGCCAAGACCGCGTTTGGCCATGCCTACGGCGGCGGCGCCCAGTACTACGCAATGTGGGTAGTGGGCGCCGAAAAGCCCTAACCACCCAACGGATCCAACCCTCCCGGACTCGGGCGTGATCTGGTTGCTGAAGCAACCGGGGATACGCCCGAGTCTGTTTTGGTTGTAGCGGACGCCAGTGTGGCTTATGGCACTTTGGGACAGAAACTCCTTGACGCCTTTAGTGGCACTATGAGACAGTTAGCTCATGACACTTACCTACGCCAACCCAACCAATCCAACCCACCCAACGAACCAGAGAGCAGCCGACTCGGCCGCTACGACACAACGGCAGGACGCCCAAACCGAACCTCGACTCCGCCGACTCGGGCGCCAAACCTTCATGTTCGGCAGCGTCGCCCACGTGGTGGTTGGCCTTCTCCACACCTACGTGCAACTCACCGACATGGCCGCCCCGACAATTCGCGGCGAACTCGAAGCCATTGGTGGTGTCGCAAACGTCGACGCTTCGGCATGGGAGCTCTGGCAGGGCCTCGGCCTGCTCATGGGGTTCTTCATGATCGCCCTCGGACTCAGCAACCTCGCCGGAATGAAGGGCCGAATCGACGACTATCCCGCAGCCGGCGTGTGCGCCGTGAACATCGTGATGTTCATCGCCATCTTCACCATTGGCCTCGTGTACCTCGGCCCTATGCAGCTCCTCGGCGGACCGCTCGGCATCACGATGTTCGGCATTCCGCTGGTCGCCAGCCTTCGCAAGTAGGACTGGCATTCCCCGATGGCACGGACCTGAGCGGTCCGTGCCACCGACGCGCCGGTGTCGAGTGCGTAGGTGTCAGTACTCGATACCGGTGAGTTCTTGCGACTGGGCCCAGAGGGCAGCGGCGCTTTCGGCGTCCATGGCCCACGGCGCATAGGCAGCACGCTCGTCGTAGGACTCACCGAGCAGCGGCACCACATGGCAGTCAGCTAGGTAGGCGCCGGGGTGATCGACAAGCTCTGGTGAGGTGGCTGCCCATACCGATGTCGCTGCACCCTGCGGAACGGTCTTGAAGACCATCGGGCCGCCGCGATCCTTGGACTTCTCCATCATCGTTGCAATGTCGTCCTCGTCGAGATGGCGGCCGAGGTCGGTGACGATGGCGCCCGGATGAAGCGACGCACACAGTAGGTTCGGGTATCGACGCTGGAGCTCGGAAGCGAACCAGATGTTGGCGGTCTTGGACTGCGAGTACGCCTCGAACTTGTCGTACTCGCGACTGTTCCAGTTGAGATCTTCGAGATCGACCGACCCACCCAGATGAGCAGCAGAGCTCACGGTGATAACACGTGCATCGTCGGCGAGCGCACCGCGCATCTGTCCCGTGAAGGCGAAGTGTCCAAGGTGATTCGTGCCGGTCTGCATTTCGAAACCATCAGCGGTGCGGCCAAGTGGGCACATCATCACGCCAGCATTGTTGATCTGCACGTCGACGGATTCGCCGTCAAGGATCGCCTTGGCGCCATCAGCAACGCTGGCCAGTGAGGCGAGATCGAGCATGACGGAACGAACCGCAACACCGGGAACTTGCTCGGAGAGTGTGGCCACTGCGGCATCGAGCTTGGCTTGGTCGCGACCGGTAATGGTGAGCGATGCGCCAACCGATCCGAGAGCCCGGGCGGTTTCTAAGCCGAGTCCGCCGGTGCCACCGGTAACCAGAACGTGTTTGCCGTCCATCCGCACCCCGTCGAGAACATCGGTGGTCGTGGCTTCGGCGCCTCTTCCTTCTGCGTACTTCATTGACTGGTTCTCCCTAGCTCGTGGATGACGTCTCGATCGGCCTGCGCGACCTTCGTTTGCCCATCATCACCTGCGGAAACCCCCTAGGTCATATCGATGCAACCCAAGCTTTGGGTGAT
>CALGZB010000307.1 GCA_937934655.1 uncultured Acidimicrobiales bacterium
CCAATTACGGAGATGTTTGACATCGAATTCCCGATCCTGGCATTTAGCCATTGTCGCGATGTCGTGGCTGCAGTGACGAAGGCCGGAGGGCTCGGCGTGCTTGGAGCGGTCGGCCACTCGCCGCGTCAGCTTGAGATCGACCTCGAGTGGATCGAGGCCGAGGTGGGCGAGACGCCCTATGGCGTCGACCTCATCATTCCGGCAAAGTACGCCGGCGACAGCGACGGTGGCTACACCGTGGGAGACATCAACAAGATGATCCCGCCAGCGCACCGAGAGTTCGTCGACGAGATCCTCGAACGCTACGACGTGCCACCGCTCGAAGAAGAGGGGGGCGGACAGTTCAAGCTCAAAGAAGACGGCTCCGCCCCGCTTTCCGCGAATGCTGCCGGTCCGCAACTCGACATCTCGCTCGCTCACAATCCGGTGGTCGTGGTGAATGCTCTCGGGCCTCCACCGGGCTACATGATCGACCAGTGTAAAGCAGCCGGTGTCCTCACTGGAGCGCTTGCCGGAAAAGCCGTACACGCCGAGCGACACGTGCAGGCCGGCGTCGATTTCATCATCGCCCAGGGTTCAGAGGCCGGAGGCCACACGGGTGAGATCGGCACGATGGTCCTCATCCCCGAGATCGTCGATGCGGTTGGAGACACCCCGGTACTTGGCGCCGGCGGAATCGGTCGCGGCCGGCAGATGGCCGCATCGATGGCCCTCGGTGCAGCCGGAGTTTGGTGCGGCTCGGTTTGGCTCACCACCGAAGAGGCCGAGACCCATCCGGTCGTGAAAGAGAAGTTCTTGAAAGCCACGTCGGCCGACACGATCCGGTCACGTTCGCGAACCGGCAAGCATGCCCGGATGCTCAAGACGGCATGGACCGAGGAGTGGGAAAACCCGGAGACGCCGATGCCGCTCGGCATGCCGTTGCAGCCCGTGCTGATTAATCAGGCACTCTCGCGAATCGACCGGGCCGCACATACAAAGGGCTCGGGAGCCGAACAACTCACGAACTATTTCGTCGGGCAGATCGTTGGCACCATGAACAAGACCAAGCCGGCGGCCCAGGTGGTGTTCGACATGGTGGAAGAGTTCATCGAGGCGACCGAGTCTCTCGCGAAGCAACTCGAGATCGACTAGCCAAGGGCCGCATCGGAAATTCGCTCGAAGTTGACCCACGTCGATGGCAGTATCAGGAGATGTCCGAAAAGATGAATGCTGACTATTCGATGGCCGACAGCAAGGACTGGACGTGGGTGCTCGAGAAGCCTTGTCCCGAATGCGGGTTCGATGGTGCCGGGGTCACCCGGTTCGACATCGCTCCGGCACTTCGGGCGCAGGTCGAAGAATTTGCTGAGCTAGCGAAGTCGCCACTTGCCCAGCGTCGGCCGTCGCCTCAGGTCTGGTCGGCACACGAGTACATCTGCCACGTGCGCGACGTGTACGAGCTCTACTCGACGAGACTCGGGCTTATGGTGCATGAGGACAATCCGCTCTACCCAAACTGGGATCAGGACGAAACAGCTGCAGCCGACAACTACTCGACGCAGGACTCGGCCCAGGCGGTGGTCGATCTCATCGCTAACGGTCAGAAACTGGCCGATGAGTTCGAGGCGCTATTCGACGAGCAATGGGCGCGGGTTGGTCGCCGGTCTGATGGTGCATCGTTCACCATCGACACCTTTGGTCGTTATCTGGCCCACGACCCGCACCATCACCTCTGGGACATCCGGCAAGGCTTCGTCCGGCTTTCCTAGTTTCTCTTCGGGTTGATGCGTTGCCAGGTGTCGAAACCCGGGCGCTGCCCCTCGTGAACCAGGACGCAATGAGTGCCGGCGTAGATGGACGGCATGCACTTGTTGCAGTGGATGCAAAGCGATCCTCGCCCACTGCCATCCGACCACTGGTTAATGAGATCCGGTTCGCGTAGGAGTGCTCTTCCCATCGCGACGAACTCGAACCCTTCGTTCATTGCCTGATGGACGGTGTCTAGATTGTTGATGCCGCCTAGCAAAATCAATGGGAGGTCGAGTGCGTCGCGAAATTGCCTGGCGTACTCGAGGAAGAACGCCTCGGTGAACGGGTAGGCCTTCATGAATTTCTTCGAGGTAAGGCGGAACGCCAGGCCGATGGCCTTGGGCATCGTTTGGGCCATCTCGGCGACCGGCACCTCACCACGAAACAGATACATCGGATTCTCGAAAGAGCTGCCGCCGGTGAGTTCGATGGCGTCGAGGGTGCCGTCGGATTCGAGCAGCCGAGCAGTTTCGATGCTTTCGTCGAGCCAGATACCGCCGTCGACGCCGTCGGACATGTTGAGTTTGGTGGTAACAGCAATTCGGGTGCCGACCGCTTCTCGCACGGCACCGGCGACCTCTCTCGCCAGGCGAGAGCGGTTCTCGATCGAGCCGCCCCAATCGTCGGTGCGCTTGTTGAGCTTCGGCGAAAGGAACGAGCTGACCAAATAGCCGTGGCCAAAGTGAAGCTCGACGCAGTCAAAGCCGGCGTCGGCTGCGATGGTCGCCGACCTGGCATGATCGGCGATGATACGGCGCAGATCGCCGAGCGTGGCGGGCGTGGTCGATTTCATGGCCTGTGGCGCAAAGACCTTGGACGGAGCGAGACGGTTGCTCCCGCCAACCGATCCGACGGGGCCTGCATGCCCTAACTGCATCGAGGCCTTGGCGCCTGCATCGTGCATCGCCTCAGCGAATTGGGCGAGTCCACCTGACGCACCTTCCTCGACCACGATCTCGTTCGGGGCGCCTTGGCCGTCACGAGACACGGCGCAATAGGCGAGAGTGGTCATGGCCACGCCGCCCTCGGCAACGGCACGGTGATAGTCGATGATGGCGTCGCTCATTTTGTTGTTGATCGACATGCCCTCGAACGTGGCGGCCTTGATGATCCGGTTCTTGAGGGTGATCGGCCCAAGCGCGGCCGGTGCGAGCGGATCGGCCGGTTCTGGCGTCATCGGTTCGGGTGAGGTGGTCATATGCCGACTTTCGTCGGTAGTTGATGACCGGTCAAGTACGGTGAGCGCGTGACCACCACCCATCCAGCCATTCGCGCAATCGTCTTCGATAAGGATGGGACCCTCGTGAGTTTTCACCGCACCTGGGACCCGGCGGTCGATTCGGCGCTACGCGAGGTCTGCGAAGACGACACCATGCGTCGCGGTCTGGCCGAAGCAATCGGATATGACATCACCAACCGGCGCGTTCTTGATGACTCCCCGTTCGTCGCCGAGAGCGCCGAGACGCTGGACCTACTCGTCGAACCGTTTGCCGATCCTCGGGCCTTCGAGGCAGCCGTTGTGCGGGCCGGCTCGCTCCATGCCGCTGCCGAACCCGGGGCGTACGTGCTCGTCGAGGCTCTGGCGGCAGGTGGCGTTCCTCTGGCGATAGCGACCAACGACTCGGAACTGTCGGCAACTCAGCAATTCACCGAGCTCGGCATGGTCGACCATTTTGTTGGCATGTTCGGTTACGACAGTGGGTTTGGATCGAAACCCGAGCCGGGGATGGTTGTCGCCGCAGCCGAAGCGATGGGTGTTCCGGTGGGCGAGACAGCGATGGTCGGAGACTCTTCGACCGACGTGCACTCGGGCCTCGCCGCTGGCGCAGTGACGGTCTACTTCGCTCCAGGAAAGGTCGACGGCGAACTCGACGAGGCCGCCGATGTGACGATCAAGAGTTTGGCCGACCTTCCAGCAAAACTTGGCTTATCGATCAGCTAAGCGTTGCCTCGTCCACTTCCTAGGTTGTGGCGAGGCGGACGTCAGCCCTGTTTGTGTTGGTCGTAATGGCATCGATGATCTCGCCAAAGCGAGGTGCAGGAATGTCATGACCCATATCGGGGAGCATCAGGAGCCGAGCGCCAGGGACAGCCTTTACCGTCGCAATACCGCCGCTCGGTACGACGAGACGATCGGCGAGGCCGTGAATGACCAACGTCGGGGTGTCGAGCTTTTCGAGGTTCGGCGTTCGATCGGGGCTGGCCATGATGGCGGCCAATTGTCGAGCCGTTCCGTCGGGGGAGAAGTTGCGTTCGAGGCTTATCGCTTGGTTGGAGCGGTGCGTTGTTTCGTCCCAGTGTGGCCCCGAGATTCGTTGAAACATCCAGATCGATTCATCGATGGCGTTCTCGAGCGTGGCTGGCGGGCGGCGCATGAGCGGCACGATCAGCTTGGGGTCGATGCCGCCGACCTTTGGGTTCCCGGTGGTCGACATGACCGAAGTGAGGCTCAGAACTCGGTCGGGGTGAGCGATGGCGATCGACTGGGCGATCATGCCACCCATCGACATGCCCACGATGTGTGCCTGGCTGATGTCGAGGCCATCGAGGAGGCCGACGGCATCGTCGGCCATGTCGGCGAGGTAGTACCCGACCTCTAATGGCTTACGCGAGAAGCGTTGCTTAAGCACGGCGGAACGAGGTGGGGGAGTCCAGTCGAACTTGGTACTCAAACCGATGTCGCGATTGTCGAAACGGATCACCGTGAACTTCTCGGCGAGCTGGTCGACAAATGGCTGCGGCCAATCGACAAGCTGACCGCCCAGCCCCATTACCAAGAGCAGCGGCGGACCCGAGCCGAGAACTTCGTACTCGATGGTGATGCCGTTCGCTGTGAGATTTGCCATATGCCGAGCGTAGGGGACGCAACGGATGGCCGAGCTACTCGCTTGTGGCCCGCCGGAATTCGGGAACCATCACGCCCACGCCCATAAGGGCAGCGACACCGAGCATGATCCACGATGATTGGTACGACCCCGTGGCATCGACAAGAGCGCCGACGATGGGTGAGCCGATCGACAAACCTCCGAGGAACCCAAAGAGCACGATGCCCGATGCTCGCCCCGATGCCTCAAGCGGCACGTCCTTGATGACCGCAAGCATGGCAACAACGTTCCAAGCCGAGATGCTGAAAGCGGTAACGATCGCGATCACCCAGATAAGCCAGGCGCCCACCGCGTCATTTGCCAAGAGGAGCCAGCAGACCAACGAACTCCCGAGCCCCAGAACGATGAGCGCAGGAGCGGTGCCGATGCGGTGTTCGGCCAGGCGACCCCAGAGCAGTCTTGCCCCGATCGCCAAGAGGCCCGAGAGCGCAAGAACCAGCCCGGCGGTGGATTCGGTGAAACCCAGGACCTCTTCGGCGAAGAGCGGAAGGAACCGGGTGACGCCGCCGGCGGTAAACCCAAGCAGCGTCGAGTACGCCGCGATTGCATAGACGGTCTTTTTGGTCCGGGGATCGAGAGTGGTTGGCGTGTGAGCCTTGGCTTGCACGGTTTCGCCCGAGGCACTGGTTGTCGACTCTTCCGGAAATCTTGCCCGGGCGTAGAAGGCGATCCCAAGGGTGACGACACCAAGCGAAGCTACGGCCCATCGCCATCCGACTAGCGCCGCGCTGCCCGGTATGAGGCCGCCCGAAATGACAACGCCGAGCTGCACCCCCGATTGTTTGATGCCGGTAACGACGCCGCGGCGTCCCTCCGGAGACTCAACGCCGATGAGTTTGTTGGTTGCCGGGTTGCCGGCACCTTGAGGCAGGCCGCCAAAAACTGAGGCGGCGATGAGAAGCCAGAACGATGGGGCTGCGGCGGTAAGGAAATAGCCGATGGCGCTCAACACCAGGACCAGCTGAACGGACCGGCGAGGGCCGAAGCGGTCGACGGCCCGACCGCTAAAAGGAGCGGTGAAAGCTCCACTCAGGGTATTGGCCGCACCCAGCATGCCGATCTGGAAGCGGTTGATGGCGAACTCTTCCATCACCGTCGAGGCGAGCGCAGCAAGCACAAAAATCTGGCTGGTGGATGACACCATCGTCCAGATCAGGACGAGGTAGTACTCGGAGCGCCGCGGTTGCACCGCCCGACTCTAGGCCTCGGTTCGCTATCCCCGTGCGGTGGCGAAGTACAGCCATCGCGTTCCGCCATCCAGCTGGAGCGTGTCGGCTACATCGAACTCGAGCGCAAGAGCTTCTTCAAAGTTCTTGCGGGTGTAGCCGTCGTGCAGCCCTGCCCGCTTGTTTCGCAGAAGCTTCTGGACCTTGGGGTCTTCCGGAGTGGGGAACTCGACGACGAGGTCTCCTCCGAGGTCGGCGAACATTGCGATGACATCGGTAAGGGGCACATTGTTTGAGATCGAGAGGTGATGCACGAGCGCTAGTGCCAACACGAGGTCGACGGGTTGGCGCCCGAGGAACGGTTTCCGTTCGATACTGCGCCACCCGAGGCCGGGCGACGGGTCGGCCAGGTTCATGGTGAGCGGGAGGATTCGTTCCTCGCCCTTTTCGCTGAGTCTGCGGTAGAGGAGGTCGACGACCAAGGGGTCGGAGTCGACGGCAACGACATAGTCGGCGTGAGGCAACACAGCCTCGGAGAACTCGCCATCGTTGCAACCCAAATCGACGATGATTCGGCGGTGCTGCTTGGCAGCGGCGTCGACGACGAACGTTCGTTTTTGGTCGAGATCGTCGCCGGTGTAGTGCTGACGGTCGCTGTATCCCGACCATTCCGAGTTGGCCTGTTTCCATCGGAGCCCGGAGATGAGGCGGTGCAACTTGTCGACGTTTGCGGTGATGAGTTCGGTGGTGAAGCCCGATTGCTTGAGCTTGTCGGCCGCTACCTCGTCGCTGTCGGCGAGGCGTTGTTCGAGTCGAGCATGAACGTAAACGTGGCTGAAGACGCCGCGGCGGGCGAGGTCGCGTCGGCGCAGGGCTGCCAGGCATGCCTCGGGGGTGATGCCATCGACCGAACCGCGGAGCCAATCCTGGAACGGCAGGTTGCGGTGGGCTTGCAGAAGAAGGGGATAGAGGAAGAGTCGGCAGAACTGGCGATAACCAAACCACGGCTCGCCGTCGCGTGTTGGCTCGAACGAACCGACATCGATGAAGACCGGGCGGCTTCCAATCCATTGCACGTTGTACGACGAACCATCTTTGGTGATGATGCCGTCGACAAGGCCGTCACGGATGAGATCAAGATGAAGTAGGGCAGCGTCGCGAAGCATCGAGAACGACCACTCGTACGGGTACGACACGTACGGGACAAGGTCGTGCCGGAGTACTTGGGCCGATTCGGGAATCCCGCCGGGTACCGGGTCGGCGACTCGCGTGCCGATAAGCCGACCAGCTTGAATCGCCGATTTGAAGAAGGGGGCTTTCGCCGTGGCGACGAAGTCGGCCAGGCCCTGTTCGTTTAGCGTGCGGTAGATCTCGCCATCGGCGACATAGACACGCGAGAGGGGATCGCGGAACGAACCAGCGTCAGGCTGGGCTCGGCTGTCCTCAGCGGTATCGCTCACCGTAGGGCCGTTTGAGACAGGGCCGTTTGAGACAGGGGCATTCGAAACAGGGCCGTTTGAAACAGGGCCGTTTGAAACAGGGCCGTTTGAAACAGGGTTGTCCAACGTTACGAGTCGGCGGCGTCTTCGAGCAGAGCAGCGAGATCGGTCTCGTCGGACCCTTCGGCGGCGTCTTCGCCAGCGGAACCATTCGAACCGGTCGGCTCGTGGTCGATCGGGTCATCTCGGAATTTCTTGCCGACGAAGGGCAGGAAGCTGAGAAAGCGTCGGCCGCCCATCTTGACGACGACGACGAATCCAGCGACACCGCCCACAAGAGCTTGCACAATAACGCTGGCGGAGCCGGCGTCGAGGTAGGCGAAGAGCTGGGGGTACATAGGACAGATAGTAGCTAGCGCGGGTCGGGAATGCTGTCCGCCGCATTCCAGAGTGGAAGTGTGCCGGTTTCGTGGTCGTACTCGCGCAGCCAAAGCTCGTAGAAGGATGGGTCGGCAAAGTCGGTTGGGTGGTGGTCGCCGAGCGAACTCACCACCATATTTGTGAGCACTTCGAAGGCAAAGGGAACCGCCCAACGCCAGAGCCGAACATGGGCCACAGGGTTGAAGAGGCGGCGTTCGTGCCAGAGCATCAGCGTGGTGCCAACGGCGACGAAGAACATAAGAAGAATGATCGAGAGGATCATCGAGGTGACGTACCGGACTTTTGAGCCGTCGACGGCCTTGAAGACATCGAAGGCAGCCGACTTGTGCTCGACCTCTTCGCCGAGATGCCACAGAAACATCGAGGCGGCGACCGGGTCGGCATGGCCGAACAGTTCGGTGCGCCGCTCGGCGGCCCACCGTGCTGCCGAGTAGGCGATGGTCTCGGAGCTTGCGGCGAACGCCAGGTTGAACTTTGGCGAACACTTCGTGTGGAGACGGTTGATGGTGTTGCGCATCATCCGTTCGAGTCGGCTGACCCCTCGGTAGTGGTCGGCCATCTGGTCGTTGAACTCGCGATGGGCCACATGATGCTGAAGTTCTTGTTTGAGATATGCGTGGGTTGTTTCGGCGAGCTCATCGTCGAGTTCGGGAACAAACCGTCGGACCGACTTCACGAAGTACGGCTCGATATACGGCATAAGGAGCGACACACTGTTCGCTGCGCATGAGAACTCGGGAGCAAGCGGCGTCCACACCGCTTGGAAATCTTCGGCATAGGAGAAAGTGACCCGGCGGTCGACGATGTCGCTCGCCGTAGGGCGACCCAGGGGTTCGTCCTCGAAGTGCTCGTCGAGCGAACGATCCGGTTCGATTTCGAGCCCAGAAAGATCGTGGGCGTCAGCAATGGTCATTACTAGAGCTTTCGGCGAAACCACCAGAAAACTGAATCGCTACGTTGCAGTCACCACCATCCCGAAATTTTTGCGCTTCACCACGTCTGCGGGGGTTAAGCGCGATCAGATCCGGCTATTTGCCGTCTACTGACCAGTGCCAGGCTTCGGATGGCAGGTTGAAGAACCCGTAGTCGGCGGCGTTTTCTTTGAGCCAGATGAATTCTGGGGTGCTGCGTCGAAGAGCTGAGCCTTCGACGTGGAAGTCGATGGCCTTGCCGGACTCATGGCGGGAGTGCCCCGGCCGTGCAGTGGGGGGCGAGCACTGGCTCGACGGTGTCTCCCAAACATCGGCGCAGTTCTGGGCACGAAGCTCGATCTGGCGTTGATGACTTCGCCAACCCCAACCGGTGAGCGTGATGCCATCGGCGGCGGCAGCATCGAGCATCGCGGCAAGCTGATCGGCGATGTCGGCGTGAACGACAATGCCACCAACTCGCGCCACCGGGATTTCCTCGCCGGAGTGAATTTCGACGTTGGATGAGCTGTTGATATCGCTGGTCATCGCCGTCGAGCGAGGCTCCCACCGGCCTGTCGCTACATCAGCGGACCATGGGAGTTCGACGAAACCCATCGAGCGCTCATGCAGATCAAACCGCTCTACCAGCGTGAGGTCGGCGCCATGGCGAACCAGCGCAAGATCGCTAAAGCCGTCGCCGTCCCAGTCGGCCACGAGGGGAGTCGGGCTGCTGAGTGTTTGCAGGAACTCTTGGCTATAGCGCTGGTGCGGAGCAGAGGTACGGGCCTGGTTGATGAGGTCGAGGACGCCGATATCGGTGAGTGACTGGCCGATAGCCGTCGCATTGATGACGTCGAGGAAAGCTTCCCCAGCAGTGGCATCTCGTTCTGCGCCAGCCTCCGCATCATCGATCGAATCCGTGGCCTGAGAGGAGCTGGCGTTGCCGATCATGTTGACGTCGACCGGAGCGCCAAGCGCTCGACCTCGCTGGTCGGCGAGATGGAACGTATCGGTGCTGGGGCGGTAGACGCCAGGACCGTCGTAGCCATCGCCGTCCCAATCGCCGATGATGGGAAGGTCGCCGGCTTGCCCAAATCGAGCGATGAGTGCCGGGCGTTCGGCCTCATTGGTCTCTGCGGTGTCGCCGGTGTCGCCGGGCTCGTCGGTGTCGCCGGGCTCGTCGGTGTCGATTGTTCCGGTGCCGAGGAAGAAGATGCCCTCGTTGCCGGCCATCACGAAGGTGCCGATCTCGTCGACCCCGTCGGCATTCCAGTCGCCCACAAGCGGCACACTCGACGGGGCGCCGAACAGAAGCGGGTCGCCGGTTGCAATGCCCGCTCCATCGAAGAAGGTGAACGTGCCGAGACCCGCTGGATTGGGTTGATACGACGCTGGTGTTGTCGCGCCGTCGCCGTTCCAGTCGCCGACGAGCCATACCGTGTCGGCCGGGCCAGTCGAGATCGTCTGCGGCGTCGCGGTTCGAGCGACGGTATGGTCGGTCCAGCGGTCGAGGTAAGCGCCAGTGTCGTCGGTCCAGTAGGTGCCGAGCTGCGAAGGTTCGCCGACTGTGTTGCGGCCGGTGATCGAACCGTATGTCGGCATCTTGTTGAAGGCAGTCGTCGCAGCCGGTTCCCCACCGAAGTAGACGTTCAGAGCTTGTTCCAGCTGATCCGGGTCGCCAGCACCGTGTTGGCAAAGGAAATCAGCTGCGGCTGCGGCTGCGTCCCAGGCATTCTGGGGGTCCGCGATGCCATCACCGTTTACATCGGCCCCGTATTCGCTCCAGGTCGCTGGGGTGAACTGAAACGGGCCGACCGGGCGGTCATGGATCTGATCTGCATCCCACAGGCCGCCATCGGTATCGTCGCCGATCGGATTGCCAAACAGACCTGGTCGGAGTGTGCCGTCGTCGTGAAGTTGCGGACCCGATGCTTCGGCGCCGTTGGCCGCCGGTGTAGATCCGCGCTGCCCATGGTTCGACGTGACATCGCCAACTGCAGCAAGGAGCCCGCCGGGAAGTTCGCAGCCGGACACGGCGCTTTCGGTGGCCCATCGGTACACGCTCAACATGAGCGATGGCGGGCGCGACGCCTCGACCGACTGCTGCTGGTACCGGTAAGCGGGTTGCGCTGCCGCCGCGGTCGGGCTCAAAACGAGCAGCCCGGCCAAGATGATTACGACACTACAAATCGCCGAGCGGTGGGGGTGCCACTGGGCCATTTGGCTCATGGTACGTAACCAATGCTGCCTATGCCAGCGCGGCAGCCCTCAAAAACGCTCAGAATCGGCGACCACGTAGGGAACGTGGCTGGTTTTGTCACCTGCCCGACACGTGGAATGGGGATTTCGTTCACGGTTCAGCCCAGTCGTAAGGTGACGGCGTATGGACTTTGAACTTCCCGCCGAAGACGATCCCCGCCGCCTCGCCATTCGCGAGTGGATCGCCGCCAATCCGGAGCCCACCGGGAAGCAACTCTCCGAAGCCGGATACGTGGTCCCGCATTGGCCAGCGCCGTGGGGCCTCGAGGCCGACCCCATTCACCAGCTGATTATCGACGACGAGCTGAAACGTGCCGAGATCCGGGGCCCCGGTAACCCCATCGGTATCGGTTGGGCTGCGCCGACGATTCTTACGGGCGGGACCCAGGAGCAGATCGACCGGTACCTGCCAAAGATCTTCAGTGGCGAAGAGTATTGGTGTCAGCTCTTTAGTGAGACCGAGGCAGGCTCGGATCTCTCGAACCTTGCCACTAGCGCCGTTCGCGACGGCGAAGAATATGTCATCAACGGTTCGAAGATTTGGTCATCAGGTGCGCACGGTTCGCAGTACGGCATCCTCATCGCCCGAACCGACCCCGACGTCTCAAAGCACAAGGGCATCTCGTATTTCATCTGTCCGATGGATACACCTGGGCTCACGATGTCGCCGATTATCGACATGACCACCTCGCACTCGTTCAACCAAGTGTTCTTCGACGACATGCGTTTGCCGGTCGAGAACCGGATCGGCGCCGAGGGCGACGGATGGCGTTTGGCGAAGGTCACTCTTGCCAACGAGCGCGTTTCGCTGAGTAGCGCAGGTTCGCTTTGGGGCGTTGGGCCGAGCACCTATGACCTCATCGACATGATCAAAGCCACGGGAATCACCGACCCCACGCTTCGCCAACGGATCGCTCGCCTCTACTGCGAAGCTGAGGTGCTGCGTCTGATGCGGTTGCGAACCCTGTCGGCCAAGCTCGCGGGGCAAGCCCCAGGAGCCGAGGCCTCGGTGCAGAAAATGTTCGCCGACGAGCACGGGCAACACGTGATGGAGCTGGCGAAAGATTTAGTCGGTGCATCTGGAATGCTCGAAGGATCCGGTCCAGTCGGCAAGCTGCCAACCAGCGCTCTCGGCACGCCGACCGGCAGGTCCGACCTCGACCGACGCCTGTTTCCCGATGTCGAAGCCATGTGGCACTACGGCTACCTGTTCGCGCCAGCGCTTACGTTGGGCGGCGGAACGTTTGCGATCCAGCGCAATATCGTCGCCGAGCAGGCGCTTGGCTTGCCACGCGATATCAACGTCGAGAAGGGCAAGACTTGGTCGGAGAACCGTTCGGGAATCAGTCGCGCTTAACCAGCCGGTAGGGTCCACGCATGTTAATCCCACGTGCCCTTTGTCGATTCGTCGCCTGCGCCTTCTCGTTTCGTCCCATTCGGCTTGCGGTCGTGGCGTCGGTCTTTGCCGTTCTAGCGGCGGCATGTGGCGGAAGTTCGGCTACGGAGTCCACTTCGAGCGATGAAGAACCGGCTGCCGAGGCAGCCGAGGCAAGCGAGGTCGACGAACCGACGCCCGCCACGACAACCACTCCTACCACTCAGGCGCCAGCGACCACGGTGGTGGATGTCGTTGAACAAGCGCCGGAAACAACGGTTGCTGAACCGGTCGGCTCTGATCCGGTCGATGTCGCCGCTGTCGCATCTGCTGGTTGCGGTGCCAGCGCCGTGGCTGAAGGATCTACGTCCGAGGCCCTTGGCGAGCGCGCCTACCTGAGGTTCATCCCGTCGGCCCACGATGGCGTCACGCCGGTTCCGCTTGTACTCAACTTCCATGGCCTCACCAGCAATGCGGGACAGCAGGTGTTCCTCACCGGGCTCGACGCAAAGGCAGGCCAAGAGGGATTTGTCGCTGTCCATCCCGAGGGTTCGATGATTCCGGGTACCGAGACAACGTTCTTTAACACCGACATCAGTGGCGAATCCGATGCCATCGACGATGTTGCCTTTGTCGATGCGCTTCTCGATGAACTCGAAACCACTCTTTGCGTCGACACCAACCGGATCTTTACGACCGGAATGTCGAACGGTGGGTTCATGTCGTCGGCGCTTGCATGCACGTTGTCTGACCGCTTTGCTGCCGCAGCGAGCGTTGCCGGCATTTCGTACCCCGAGGGCAGCTGCTCGCCCACTCGTCCAGTACCGATGCTTCATGTGCACGGAACCGGCGACGTTGTCGTGCCATTCGATGGGGGAGCGTCGTCGCTTTCCGAAGAGGGCGGCACCCTGGAGGATGCAGAAGTTAACTTCGTGCCAATTCCCGGCGAAGTCGACCAATGGGCCGAAGAGCTTGGCTGCGATAGCGACCCTGAGGTCATCGAATTCAGCGACGAAGTAACCGTCGAGGACTTTGGAAGCTGTGATGCCGACCTCGAGTTCTGGATCGTTGACGGAGGTGGTCACACGTGGCCGGGAACGTCCGCAGCGCTGGCCCTTCAGGCGCAGCTTGGGTTCTCTACCGATGATTTCAACACCACCGACCTCGTGTGGGACTGGTTCGTGGCTCACCCCAAGCAATAGAGCGAGCAAGTACTAGAGCGAGCCAGTACTAGAGCGAGCGTGTGGTTTCGGCCACCTTTGCGTAGAAAAGTACGCAAAGGTGGTTGCATTTGTTATGAAGCTGTGTAAGGTTCGAAGTGCGTAGTAAAGTACGCATTGCTCGAAACAGACTCCTGAAGAGGGAAATCACCATGCAAGCTCAGCTCAAAAACCTCACCGAACAGTTCGAAGAGATCGTCGGAACCGTGCGCACCCGCATCGTCGACACCAACGAATACGTTGCCGACACCGTCTCCCCGTACATCAACAGCCTCACTGAGAACGTCAGCAAGACCGCCGACTCAGTAACCGAACAGGTCTCCGGCCAGTTCAACAAGACCGTTGATGGCATCGAACTTCCCAAGATCGTCGACTCGACCGTGAGCTTCGTCTCCAACGGCGTCGAGGCCAACCGAAAGTTCGTCGCCGAACTCGTCAACGCCTGGACCCCAGTCACTGACGAGCCAGCGAAGGCAGCTTCCCCGAAGGCAGCTTCCCCAAAGGCAGCTTCCCCGAAAGCAACTGCCAAAAAGGCGCCTGCCAAAAAGAAGCCAGCAACCAAGAAGGCAGCCCCGAAGAAGACCGCTGCCAAGGCATCTGCAAAGAAGTAGCGTTCCCGCAATGGCGAAATCTTCGTCTCAAAGCAGCCCCGGCGACCGAGAAGACCTCGGTCGCCTCGGCGCGTTCATCCGCAGCCAGCGCCGCCTCGCCGAGCTTTCGCAGCGAGAACTCGCCAGGCTTACCGACCTCAGCGACCCCTACGTGAGCCAGATCGAACGAGGCCTCCACGAGCCCTCGGTTCGGGTCCTGAAGTCGTTAGCTCGGGCACTCGATGTGCAGGCCGAAACCTTGCTTTCCTATGTGGGAGTGGGCGGCGACAGCGACGAATCGTCGGCTCCCGGCGTCACCGAAGCCATCAAGGCCGATGCCGACCTCTCCGATGCCCAGAAGGCGGCGCTCCTCGAAGTCTACCGAAGCTTCCTATCCTGATTTCTTGGCCCGGGTTGTCGAGTTAGTACGGCCGGTCGCCTTCGATGGTGACCCGTTCTACGACCCGCGTCTCCGGCCAGAAGTCGTTTGTGGCGTAGTGCTGAACCGCACGGTTGTCCCACATGGCGAACGAGTTCTCTTGCCAACGGAACCGGCACTGGACACTCGGATCCATGATGGCCCGCTCAAGGTGTGTAACTACTTCGGTTGTCTCGGCGTCGCTGAGGCCATCGATCGAGGCCACGAACGTGCCGTTGGTGTAGATGAGCTTTGCGCCGGTATCTGGATGGGTGCGGATGACCGGGTGTCGTGAGGGTGGGTACTTCTCGCGCATCTCCTGCTGCTTGTCGGCGGGAACACTGGCACCAAAAGTCTTCGTATAGTCGTGCACAGCGACGAGGCCGTCCACCCGTTCTTTCCACTCATCGCTGAGTCGGTTGTACGCCGCTCCAGCATCGGAGAAAAGGGTGTCGCCGCCGACAGCGGGAATCCGAACACCGCGAAGGATCGACCCAAAGGACGGACGCTCGCGCCACGTGACATCGCTGTGCCAACTCGATGCTGCGTAGAGGCCTTTGGGCGACGAGATGATGCGAAGGATCTCGGGATGGTCATCGTCGTTTGGAGCAAACGGATGAACTTCGAGAGTCCCGAACCGTTCGCCGAATGCCACGTGTTCGGCCTTGGTGATGTTCTGATCCCGGAAGAAGAGAACCTTCCAGTCGAGCCAGAGTTTCCGAAGTTCATCGAGCTGATGGTCGTCGACCGACGCGAGGTCGACCCCGTGAACCTCGGCGCCGATGGTCACGGTAAGGGGACGGACATCAAACATGGGAATCCTTCAACTGGCACTAAAACTGGTGAATCATTGGTTTCGGGCCCGAGCATCCCCGGATGTTCATCGCGAGTGTGATCGGATCGGGTGATGCGACTCCTCCGTTCCCGCAAGAAAGCCGAAGTTGTCGATATTGCCCGAGCTTACGCGCAGAAACGGGACCTTCCCTTTTTTGAGCCGACGTTCGTCCGTCGCTCTGGCCTCCGCCGTTGGAGCGTGACAACCGCCGGACAGTACGTCGGCGGACGAAGTGAGTTCACCGTCGACGACCCATCCGGCGAAGTCGATGACGTCAAAGTCGCCTGCTGATTGCAAGCTGTGATGAGATGTCGAGGTGTTTGTACCTGACGCTCGCCTGCCCGACTCCGCTACCAAGACGCCTCTTTGGATTCCCGTATTCGGGAATCGGGTAGTCGTCACAACCACGGCCGATGGCGTCGATGTTGTACGCGGCGATGATTCCGGCATCGCGACCGATGCCGAGCCGGTCCTGATCGGGGTACTCGACGATCAGCCCGTATGGGCCATCGACCTCGGTCAGCACGACCCGGCAAAGCCCGAGGGCGGGGTGGATATTGGAGACTCTCGAGAGTCGGCCGATCTTCGGGCGCTCTATGGTCGCCTCGATGAAACGCTGTGGACGATTGCCGGCCGAGCAGTGCAGCTCGTCGAGTTTGCCCGTACCTCAGCCTTCTGCGGCCGGTGCGGTGCTGCAAACGAGGATCATCACCGCGACCGAGCCAAACAATGCCCGGCCTGCAAACTCATGACGTTCCCCCGGCTTGCTCCGGCGGTCATCATGCTGGTCGAACGTCCCGTCGAGGGAAGTTCGAACCCCAATGAAACCGAAGTGCTCCTCGCCTGGGGGCGTCAGTTCCCCGGCCGCTTCTACTCAGCGCTTGCTGGCTTTGTGGAGCCTGGCGAGTCGCTCGAGGAAACCGTGCACCGCGAGGTTCGTGAAGAAGTCGGCATCGAGGTCACCGACGTTTCGTACTTCGGGAGCCAGCCGTGGCCGTTTCCTCATTCGCTCATGCTTGGGTTTCGGGCAACCTATGCCTCTGGAGACATCAAGATTCAAGAGGAAGAAATCGTCGAAGCGGCCTGGTACCGGGCTGATGACCTTCCGCCGATCCCTCGTGGTCGGATGAGCATCGCTGGCTGGCTGATCGAAGATTGGCTCGAGCGGGTGGGTAGCTAGCGCCGGGTTCGCCTACGCGATCTGGGTTGCCATGACCGTGAGCCCGATGACGGTAATCACCGAGAGCGGTACGCCGAGTCGCAGGTAGTCGGTAAACCGGTAGCCACCGGGGCCATAGACCATTGTGTTGGTCTGGTAGCCAATCGGCGTGAGGAACGAAGAGGACGCGGCGACCGCGACGGTCATCGCCAGGATCCGCGGGTCGAGTGATAGATCCTCGGCAACCAAGAGTGCGGTCGGCAAAATAAGTGCTGCCGCAGCGGCGTTGGTGACCAGCTCGGTCAACACCATGGTTGCGATGATCAGGCCCATCACCACACCGACGACCCCAAATCCCCCGAGACCATCAAGAATGCCCGACGCGATCGAGTCGGCCAGCCCGGTCTTACGGACAGCCTCACCCAAACCAAATGCGCCACCGATCATGAGGACCACGTTCATATCAACTGCATCGCGAGCTTCCCGTGGGCTCAGCACGCCACTGAGTACAAGAACTCCGGCGGCAAGAACCGTCGAGCGAGTAACACCCATAAGGCCAAACAGGGGGAGAAGGACAACGGCGAGCAGTGCGACGACGGCGAGCGGTGCCTTCGACGATGCGCCCAGGTCGGGGCCGTCGAGACGGGAAACCAAAAGGAAGTCGCCCTTGTCGCGCCACCTGACCCTGAAGTCACGGCCGGCGAGGATGAGAAGCGTGTCGCCGGTGGCCAAGCGCAGTTCGCCCAGCTTCCCGGTGAGCGGTTCACCCGACCGATGAATTCCGATAACTGCTCCCTGATAGCGAGCACGGAACTCAACCTCGGCCAACGTATGTCCAACAAGTGGCGATGCCGGGCCGAGCACCGCTTCGAAGAAACCATGATCGGCGCCCTCAGGGAGCTCGAGAAGTGGATCGCCGTCGGAGGGTTCGAGCCCCCGAAGAACATGCAGATCGACAACGAGGTCCACCTGGCCAACGAACACCAGGATGTCGTCGGCCCGAACGGTTTGGTCCGGGCGCACCGGGGCAATAACGCCACCCTTGCGTTGCAACTCGGCAAGGTACACGCCGTCGAGGTTACGAAGCTGGCCCTCGTCCACCCTGGTTCCGTCCAGTGGGCCGCCCGGGATGACCCTCATCGAAACGGTAAATGGGCGACCTTGTTCTTCTGCGACATTCCGAGGGCGCTTCCGGTCGGGTAGCAACATTGGAGCCAGAACGAGTAGCGCGAGCATCGAGACCACGGCCACCGGCAGGCTGACCTTGCTGATCTCGAACATAGACAGCGGTTCTTGGCCGTCCTCGACGAGAAGGCCAGACACAACGAGGTTTGTCGACGTTCCAATAACAGTGAGCGTTCCACCGAGAATCGTAGCGAACGACAACGGCATGAGAAGCCGTGAGGCCGAGATGCCGCGCCGGTCGGCCCAGGTGGTGATCTCCGGTACAAGCATGGCCACGATGGGTGTGTTGGCCAAAAACGATGATGCGCCCGCCGAGGGTAAGAGGAGCCGGGTCAGTGAGGTGCGATGATCGCCGGTCTGCGACAAAACGAGGCGGAGGAAGGGAGAAAGCGCACCGGTCTTCCCGATTCCTTCGGCCAGAACATAGAGGCCGGCGACAGTAAGCGGGGCAGGGTTCGAGAAGCCGGCAAACGCTTCACCCGCGTCGATGACCCCGAAAACGAAGAGCAAGGCGGTTGCGCCGAGGACCCCAGCCGGTGGTGAGACGCGAGAGGAGACGAGGCCGGCAACCATGACCAGCAGTACTGCAATGGTGAGGAAGACATCCAGACCCATCCTCTCCTAGTCGGCAGATAAGTCGGTAGGCGTAATCGGTTCGGTCATTGCATTGAGCACGCTGTGGCTGGCAATACCGAACAGGGTCCAATCGGCGAGGTCATGCCAGGCGGCGACCATCATCTCGTCGCGTTCCATCTTGTGAATCGCGTAGGTCTCGGCAAACCCTGACTGCACCGACCGCAGGGAAAGCGCAAGTTGTTTGACGTTGAGAGGATCTTTCATCTTGCGCCCGAAATGGGCGAGCCCGATCTCATACATCGAGGAGAGTCCCTCGAGACTCACACGCTCGACCTGCTCGAGGGAGTCAGCGACCCCCTCCACCTCGAGCCCGGAGAGTAGCGACCAGAAAGGTAGATAGGAAGCTTCGAGACCGTCGATGATGCGGGTGTACTCGTGGTTGGTGACAGCCCGAACGAAGTCGATCTCGTCGTTGGTCTCAGCGAGAATGGTGCTGATGGTATCGGTGACAGTGTTGTGCCGATACGGCGCAGTCGCTACGTCGAGAAGTAAGTCCAGTAGGTAGAGCTCACGTGGCGTCGCGCCTAATTCCCTTTGACGATCCGGGTCTTTCCAGAGGTTGTAGATCATCCCTGGCCCGCTGTAGCCAGCCCGCTCGGCAATGTTCTCGAGGCGAAGGTGGGCAAGGACGTCGGTTGCCGACCCGGTACGTGCGGCGATGAACTCGTCCCGGCCAGCTTGGAGAAGTCGGGTCCGTGATTGATCTTTGGCTTGACGTTTCATGGGAAGCAATCCGTACCTTTCTCAGTCTTCATGTTCTCGACGTTTTCTCTGCGGCTCGGCGGGAGATCATGCACGGACATCTGGCCGCAATTGTATGGCGTGTGACTCGTGTCAACCCGGTGTGCGCCGAATGGAGTTCTAGGTTACTTTCACCTAACTGTCTTCGCTCTAGTTGGAGCCGGAACGCAAACCTTTATGGGTCTTGCCGTTCGATTTCGATGGAGCGGCTTGAGAACGGCTCGTGGTGGTGTGTCTGGGGGGACGCATCACCACGAGACCTACAATGAGATGAATGACCACTTTCGTGTTTGCCGCTGAGCGAACTGCAACCGAGCTGTTGACCGCTGCCGTGGTGGCAGCAATCACTATTGTTGCGGCCGCCCTTATCTCACGGTTCCTCACCAAGCTTTTGAAGCAAGCCGGCATGGGCGATGGTTCGGCCAAACTTGTGGCCCGACTTGTCGGCGTCATCATCGTGTTGGTTGGCGTCGTCTATGCGCTGCAAATTCTCGAGGTGCAGATCGCTCCGTTGTTCGGTGCCTTCGGTTTCTCGTCGGTAGTTATCGCGTTTGCGTTCCAGGGGATTATCACCAACTTCGTGGCCAGCGCGCTGCTCACGACTAGGCAGCCGTTCCGTCCGGGCGACCAGATCGAGACGGGGAAGCACCGAGGAACCGTTATCGAGGTCAACAGTCGCGACGTGGTCCTCATGACGTTTGACGGAAACCATGTTGTGGTTCCCAGCAGCGAAGTGCTGGCCAACCCGATTCATAACTTCACCGCCGACCCGATTCGGCGATCGGTGATGCCGATCTCGCTGCCCTACGGCTGCGAGCTTCGCGAAGCCCAGCGGGCGATTAACCGGTCGGTGCGTGGCGTCGAAGGTGTCACTGAACTACCGGCACCAGAGGTGCTCATTGCCGGGTTTGGCGATTCGGGGATCGACACCAATCTTCGATTCTGGCATCCATCAGAAGAGCTCACGACCCGTTGGGTCACAAGCGAGGTCGCTTTGGCGGTGGTCGAAGCACTCAACGAGATCAACGTCGAGATTCCGTTCCCGCACATCGACCTCGTTGAGAAGCCGGCACCTGCCAGTCCGGAGAAGCCGGGACTGTCTAGTCCCTCAGAGCGAGACTGATTCGAGTACGTCTAGTCCATTCGACTCATGTGCGGTAGCGAAGTGCCGACTGAATTCATATGGAACGGATTCAGGTTCTTCGACGTACTTTCGGCGGCTGGTTGGTCGCCGTCTGGGTTGTTTGTAGTGCAGCTGTCGCGCTGGTTGGGTTCGTCGTCAGCTCGTTCTCGCCCGTCTCCGCTCAGGCGGCTACCGAGGTCGACCTTGCGTTGATCGTCACCAAGCGTGGCTTGCAAGAGCACGTGGTCGATGTTTCGGTCAACCCGCCAAAGACCCACCTTCGTATTCTTGTGAAGAACCAAGGTGTGGTGGCGGCAACTGCAATTCGTGTCGCTCATCGAATCCCGGCCGGCATGCAATTCGCGATGCTGAGCTCGCCGGCGCTACCGACCACGACCGAGGACGGTTCGAATGTCGTCGTGGCCCGAGACTCCGATGATCAGTTGATGATCGACCTGCTCGCTCCGGGCGACTCGGTTGCCATCGACGTCACGCTCGATGTGATCGACAAGACCCCTGGCCGGTTTGTGAATGACGTGGAGATCATCTCAATGTCAGGCCCTGACGGCGAAGCAGCCTTCGATACCGATTCGACTCCCGACAACATCGCAGGAAACGACGCGATCGAAACGACGCCCGGAGTCGATGCGGATGATCCGCAAAACAGTCACAACGACATCGGGTATGACCAGACCTCCGATGGCGAGAGTTTCCCGACGCCGAACGACGAGGACGATCACGACAGCGAAGTCGTCGTTGTGCCGGCGGTGGTAAACGTCGACCTCTTTCTCGACCCGACGACAACGACCCCACTCGCCGCAGGTCAACCGGTGACCTTCATCGTCGACCTTCGAAGTTTGGGGGCTCCGGTGGAATCCATCGAGATTTTGCACGCCATCGACGCCTCGGCATGGCAACCCTTTGCGCTTGCGGACAATGCAGTGAGCTCACTGGGCGGCCGCGAAATCCTCTGGGGCTTCGACGATGGTGGAGTCACCGCGACCTTGGTCGGTTCGATGGCGGCCGGCGAACGGGATTGGTTCCCAGTAACGCTGACCCCGGCTTCATCGTTCTCCGGAAGCGCCGCAACATTGCGACATGCGGTGTCGATCGAGCGCGTCAACGGCGAGAATCCCTACGTCGCATCCTTCGAAGGAGCGGTCGAGGGCGGTGTGGTTACGGCGAAAGCGACAGCTGAAATGCTTGACGTCGCGCTGCGCCTTCGGGTCGATGATGATGCGTCCGACCTTCCTCCGGTTCCAGACTCGCTGATTCGCTTGCGGATCGATGTGACCAACCAAGGCACGGTTGCTGTCGAAGACCTCCGGGTGTTTAGCCATATCGACCATGAGTCATGGAAGCGCATCAACCTGGCCGACAACGAGCCATCGTTGACCGCTGGCGACGAAGCCCTGCGTGTTGTTTGGGCGGCCGATGAGTACGGCGCCGAGGCGACAATTGATGGACGCCTTCTGCCCGGCCAATCGGTTTCCTTTGATGTTGGACTTCGAATCGCTGAGTCCTTTACCAATCCCTCGGGTTACCTCTCTACCGAAGCCGAGGTCTCGAGCGCCACGGCGATGAGTGCTGCCGGTAGCCCACTTCTCGACGTTGACTCCGAACCCGACGTCTTCAACTACGACGCCACCGTCGACGATGTCACCGACAACAGCGGCGGCGATGAAGACGATCACGACACGGCGTTCATCAACCAGCGCTTTGCTGTTGGAAACCAGGCATGGGTCGATTCGAACGGCGATGGCATGCGCAGCGACGATGAGGACGCGATGGTGGGTCTCGAACTTGAGTTGTTCAAGCTCGCCGATGATCTTGGCGTCGACATCACCGCAACCGAGACCGAACCGGTTGCTACGACGACAACCGATGGCGACGGCTTGTTTCTGTTTGACGGGTTGGCTCCGGGCACCTACCTGGTGCGCGTCGCCGAGTCGGCTCGTGAGGCCGGGGGAGCAGCCTTTGGAATGGCGCCGGCCGAGATGATTGGCGGCTCACTGCAAGATGGCGACGGCGGTGCTGCCGCTGCGCATGTCGATGGTGACAACAACGCCTACTCCGAAGCATCGGGCCGTATCGCTGCTGGTCCGGTGGTTCTCGGCGAGGGCCTCCCTGAACAAGAAACCCCCCGACTCGTCTCGACCACCGCCGACTATTTTGACGATCTTACGATCGACCTCGGGTTCGTACCTCCGAAGGTTGCAGAGGGATCACAAGACCCGGATCAAACCGGTCCGGAGCGCTTGGCCTTCACCGGTGGAGCCCATCGCATACTGGTTCTGCTCGGAATGTCGCTCATCGTGTGTGGTTCGCTCGCTGTTCGGGTCTCTGCCCGACGGTAGGAGCGGGACGCTTCCCAGGTTTAGGAGCGGGACGCTTCCCAGGTTTAGGAGCGGGACGCTTCCCAGATGGCGGAAGCGATGCGCTTCCAGGATGCACGGGTAATACGCTCTACCTGATGTTCTGGTTGTCATGGGGAAGTATCGGTGCCGGAGCGGTGCTTATCTTGATGAGCGGTCTGGCGATCGTTCTTGAGAAAGCTTCGCTGGGCAAAGCCGACGTCGGCGGTTACTACGGCGAGAGCCGTGGCGCCTTGAGTCCAGCGGTCATCGCCGAGTTGAAGGCACAAGGACGGCCGAGAATTCCGCGTGCCGCGTTCGGGTCGCTCATCGGACTCGACCTGGTGTTAATCGGCGTGGGGGGCTTGGTCGTCGTGTACGGCGATGGGCACTGGCTCGCGTGGGTTATCGCGTTTGCCTTTTGGGCTGCCGCTCTTGCGCAACTCGTCGCATGGTTCCGGGCATCCCGCTAGGGGAGGCGGCGCCCGCGTAGCGCAGAGCCCCCACTACGGGACAGAGATAACGACGTCGGTTCGTTTGTTGATGGGGAGCTCAGGTGATTCCGCATCGATTGGGTTGGCCGAACCAAGGCCGATAGCGATGATGCGCGATGCGTCGATGTCGCGTTCTGAGAAGAACACAACAAGCCGGTCGGCATCGGTCTGTGAGGCCCGTACATCGAGCACGGCATCGCCTCGTGAAGCGGCGTGACTCATGATGGTGACCACTGCGTCAGGATTCTGCTCGAGTACGTAGGCGGTGAGGTCGAGTTGGCGCCGTGATGGATCGGTAAGCCGGAATGAGTTGTCGACGTAGGTGATGCTGTCGGAGGTGGTGAGGAGCCCCACCGAACCCTCGGCTGGCGCCCGGGTATCGACAACGAAGTTGTTCGTGAGATTGTCGGCGCCAACGATGGCTGCGACTTCGCCAGCGATCCGGTCTGCTGTTTGTTGGTCGGGTTGGCCGCCTTCGAGGGAAACCAATCCGTTGTCGAGGAGGATGCTCGGCGCGGTGAATGGGCCAACGGGGTTAGCCTCAGCCGGCTCATCGACCACCGGTACATCGGCTTCCGCATCAGGAAGAGGAGCAGAATCAGGAAGAGGGTCAGAGAGGTCCTCGTCGGCGACGGTGTCGATGACGATGGATTCCTCTTCGACCAGAGCCGCATCTTGAACTCCCGAAAGGTCAGAGTTTCCTCGGACAAGAATCAGAGCTAGAGCGAGGCCTAGAAGAAGCACACCGACGATGACCGCAAACGCGATCGACTTGGAGCTTGGCTCGTCGACCGGCGGGCGAGGGTTTGAAGGCCGCATGGCAGCGGATTCGGTTGGACGCAACTCTCCCCAAAGCTCTTGTTTGTTGTCGCCTGGGTCGAGGGTCGGTTCGAGCGTATTGGTAGCCACGGGAACCAGAAGTACCGCGATGAACAGCCTGCAACCAGAGCAATTCGGCCCAATTTGCCTTCGAGCGGGGCCATCGGGCAGGGCTAGGGTGACGTCATGCATTTTGGCGTCACCACCTTCCCGACCGATTCATCCATCGCCCCCGTTGACCTTGCGGTGGCCCTCGAAGAACGGGAATTCGAATCGCTATGGGTCGCCGAGCATTCCCACATACCTATCTCTCGAGCATCGCCATGGCCCGGCGGCGACGAGCTCCCAAAGATGTACTACGACGTCGTCGACCCGTTCGTCGCACTGTCTATGGCCGCTGCGGTTACTACCAATCTCAAGCTCGCCACCGGCATAGCGTTGGTGCCCCAGCGCGACCCGATTCAGCTCGCGAAGCAGGTCGCGAGTCTCGACATGTTGAGCGGCGGCCGTTTCCTGTTCGGCGTCGGCGGTGGCTGGAATGCCGAAGAGATGGCCGATCACGGGACCACCGACTTCAAAGGCCGATGGAAGTTGATGCGTGAGCGCATTGAGGCCATGAAGGAACTCTGGACCGAGACCGAGGCCGAATACCACGGCGATCTCGTCGATTTCGACGCGTGCCAGGTCTGGCCGAAGCCGGCACAAAAGCCGCACCCGCCCATTCATGTCGGTGGCGGGTTCCCCCACGCAGTGAAGCGAGCTATCCGGTACGGCAACGGCTGGATCCCCATTGGTGGTCGCGACGGAGACCTGGTTGCCGTAGCGGCTGAAGCCCGCACGATGGTGGCTGACGCTGGTCGCGACCCCGAAACGTTCGAGATCAGCATCTACAACGCATCGCCCAAGGCCGACGACCTGGCGCAGCTGCGCGACGGAGGTATCGATCGTGCCGTATTCGGTCTTCCATCGGTTCCCAAAGAAGAAGCGCTCGCCATCCTGGACACCTTTGCTGCGGCGAGGGATTCGATCGCGTGAAGGCGATCCGTTTCGCCCAGACCGGTGGTCCCGAGGTTCTTGAGTTCGTCGAGGTCGACACGCCAGAGCCGGGAACCGGACAGGTGCTTGTCGAGACCGCTGCCGTTGGGCTGAACTTCATCGACACCTATCACCGCTCGGGCCTCTATCCGCTGGCGCTGCCCTCAGGTATCGGCCTCGAGGGCGCGGGAGTCGTTGTGTCGGTCGGCGTCGGGGTTGAGGCGTTCGCCGTTGGCGATCGCGTTGCATGGACAGGCGTACTCGGTTCCTACGCGCAGTTTCACGTACATGAGGTTGCCGATCTTGTGTCGGTTCCCGATGGCGTGACGCTTGAAACAGCGGCTGCCGTGATGCTCCAGGGCCTCACCGCTCAGTACCTCGTCGACGACACGTGGCCGCTTGAGGCCGGGCAGCGATGTTTGATTCACGCTGGCGCTGGCGGTGTTGGTCTGCTGCTGATCCAGATGGCCAAGGCCAAAGGTGCCGAGGTGTTTGCGACTGTAGGAAACGAGGCGAAAGGAGCCTTGGCGTCGGCCGCCGGAGCCGATCACGTCATTGAGTACACCGACGTCGATTTCGGCGACGCGGTTGAAGCTCTTGCCGGCCCCCGACCTCTCGACGTTGTGTATGACGGTGTCGGAGCACAAACGTTCAACCGTGGGCTCTCACTGCTTCGTAGACGGGGGTTGATGGCTACGTTCGGCAATGCGTCTGGGCCGGTGCCGCCGGTGAGTCCCCAAGAACTTTCAGCGAACGGTTCGATCTTTCTGACTCGACCGACGTTGTTCGATTACATAGCCACACGAGAGGAGCTCGCTGCGAAAGCGGGCTCGTTGTTCGAGATGCTCGTTACCGGTTCGCTCGATGTTCGGATTGGTGAGCGGATACCGCTGGCCGATGCTTCCCACGCCCACGAGCTCCTCGAAGGTCGGGCCACCACCGGCAAGGTCTTGCTGATTCCTTAAGCCCGAATTCTCGCGACCGTGGCAGAGAGCGCCTCGATGAGATCGACCGGGGCGATCGCAATCTCGACTCCCCGTTTGCCTGCGCTCACGTAGATCTTGTCGATCTCGTTGCAGGACTCGTCGATGACGGTCGGCAGTTGCTTGCGTTGCCCGAGCGGACTTATCCCGCCAACCACATAGCCGCTGCTTCGCTCGGCATCGGACGGATTGGCCATGGTTGCTTTCTTTGCCCCAGAAGACCGAGCGAGCGCCTTCAGGTCGAGTCGGTATCCAACCGGGACGACGGCCACAACGAGGGAACGCGAATCGACGTTGGCAACAAGGGTCTTAAAGACCAAGGCCTGGTCGAGGCCTAAGGCATCGGCCGCCTCGCCACCGTAGGAATCGGCCGACGGGTCATGCGGGTAGGAGACGACGTCGTAGGCAATCCCCGCCAGGTCGAGTGCCTTCGTCGCCGGGGTCATAGGACGTCGGCGCTCTGTGACTGGCCCCGATGTCGTATCCAGCGGACGACTTCGATGAGGGCAGTGACCCCGAGGGCGGCACCGAAGGCGAGGTAAAAGGCCTTTGTGTGATCGTCGGCGAATTGTTCGCCAAAGATGTATCCCAGCCCGCCGGCGTAGCTGGCCCAGAGGATCGCAGCCACTGCGTCCCATTTTATGAACCAGTCCAACGGTTGTTTGGTAATGCCCGACGATGCCGTCATCGCGGTGCGGCCACCGGGTATGAAGCGGGCCGTGATGAGCAGGGGGCCGCCGCGTTTCTCAATCTGAGCGGCAGCTCCCGCAAGTCGGGCTTGGCCCTTTTCCGAGCTGAAGAGTCGTCGCTTGAGAAAATCGCTGGCTCGAAGTCCGAGCTGATAAGCGAGATTGTCGCCGGCGAATGCGCCGAGCGCTCCAAGGAGGATGACCACCGCAATGATGAGTTCACCCTGGCCGGCCGCGATGCCGCCAAGGATCATGGTGGTTTCGCTCGGTACGGCGGGGATAACCGAATCAAAAAGGGCGATTGCAAAGATCGCCAGATAGAACCAAGGACTGCTTGTCGCTGACTCGAGCCAGTTGAGAAGGTCAGTAATCACAGACCTTCGAGCTTACGGGAACTCGGTCGGTAAAGGTTCGTCGCTACCGCAGCGACTCGCCCTACTTCACGGTGATGACGTCGCACCCAATGAGGATCTTGCCGAGTCCGTCGTTGTTATCGGCCTTCACACAGATGTTGTGCTCGCCCTTTTCCAGATCGAAACGTCGAGTAAAGCCCAGACGATCCGACTCATGGTTCAGCCTGCGGGCGAGAGAGGGCTTCTTGCGCTTGGTCTTGACGTTGCCCGCATGTTTGCCGTCGATCATGATCTGCAGCTTGATCTGGCGTTTGATGTCCGGATCGAATGCCCAGCCTTTGAGGGTGACACGGTTGCCTTTGACGCGAACCCGTCCGAGGTTGCCCTGCGGGATGCGGTTCCAATCGTTTACGCCGGTGATGTTGTCGTGCATGAAATTGGCAAGCGCCTTGCCGCCATCACCCTGCAAGTGGATGTTGTCGGTGATGGTGTACTGCGTGTTCGCTGCGGTGACCGCGTTCCAGTCCACCGCGTGCAAGTTTGGGTAGCGGCGCGTCGCCGCATCGATCTCGGCGTGGACCTCGTTGATTTTTGCCCGAAAGATCGAAGGTTTCAGCCACAGCACGTGCTCGGCGTCAGCGAGGATCTCCATCAAGTCGTCAAGGTCCTCTCGGAAGTCCTTGGCAACGTTGTCGTAGTTCGTGCCGAGCTCGATGACTACGTGACTGGTCAATAAGTCGGGGCGATCTTTGAGAAGTTCAACCGCTGCGTACACATGGAGTCCACCGAAACCCACCCATTCGATCTCGATCGGGGCGAAGGCGTCATGGATTGGATTGCGAGCACCGTTGGCCACCGAGTCGTGAAGCAGAAGGATTTTCTGCTGGGGCGCTGGGACTGGAGTAGCGCTGGCTGAGGACTGGAAGCCTGCGGGTGCGCCGAGGAGAACGACAAGGAAAAGGGCAAGAATGCTCGCAAGAAGGGGTCGGGGCGTCAGACGAGATGATCGGGGGGAGGTCCGGTACATCTTTCTTCATCGGTTGGAACCGCCCACTTCTTTATTGGTCGGACCCGTTCGGCATGTTCGATGGCCAACGCCTACGGGGAAACCGTGCTGATTTCCGAGTCTTCTCCATAGACTCTGAAAAGTGGCGGGGGTCACGACGGCATCAGGCCGTCGGGGCCATACGAAAAACGTGCGAGAAGAAGAGGGAGTCGTGCATGAGTAATGCAACAAACATCATTGGCGCGCCCGAGCAGCGTGCCTCGACACCGGTCGGGGATGCCGAAATGCCAGAGCTTCAGCATCGGGCATTCGAGCAGCGATATGGGCAATCGAGCGACGACGACTGGTCGTGGTACGCCGACCCTGACCCCGCAACCCGTCTTCAAACCGATCGCCTGCTCGACCGCGGTATCGACCGCCTCCTCGAACTCACCGACTCGACCCCAGCCGATTGGAAGGTGCTTGTGGTTTGTGGCGGTGTTGGTGGGGAAGCCACGTATCTCCGCAACCGCGGGTTTACCAGAATAACCAACTCTGACTTCAGCTCTGAGGCAGTCGAGATTGCCCGCCGCCGCGAACCGTCGATCGAATCGATCGTGCTCAACGCGGAAGCACTCGACGTTGCCGACGGCGACTATGACCTCGTCCTGGTACGGGCCGGCCTGCATCATCTCCCACGACCAGTCCTAGGTCTGAACGAAATGGTTCGTACCGCTGGCAAAGCGGTACTCGCTATCGAGCCCAACGAGGGGCTCGTGGCCAAACTGCTCGGTCAAGAATTCGAAGTCGAAGAAGGCGAAACGAACTACGTCTTCCGGTGGACCGCCGAGTTGCTGGAACAGGTTGTGAAGAGCCAAATCCTCGAAGCGCCCGTGCACATCGAGAACCTCAGGACTATGCAT
>CALGZB010000308.1 GCA_937934655.1 uncultured Acidimicrobiales bacterium
GCCAAACTCGACACCAAACACTGCGGGCCCAACACGCCTTCGATGAGCTCGAGAACTACTGGATGCGGCGGAACTTTCTGCCACACTTCGCCATACGCCATCAGGTTGTAGGTGCGAGTCGTGCGGCTGCCCTCGAACCGGTTGTCGGCCGGTCGCATATCGAGCTCTGCTTCGAGGCGGTGGACATCGGCGAGAAGAGCGTCGATGAGGTCGGGCTCAATAGCGTTCTCGACAATCGTGTAACCGTCGGTAGCGAGCTGTTCGTGATGCGGAGTTAAGTCGATAGCCACAGCCCTACGGTATCGTCCCGAGTCCGGTAGGTCTCTCGAAGCAAATCATCCTTTCGGATGACCTCGAATCGCCGCGGAGGCCGATGGCAAAGTCCCTGGCATGCTTGAGAATGTAGGTACCGCTCCGATTGGGAATACATGTTCACCAGATTGCTTGTTCTTTGTTTTGCAGTGGCGTTGTTTAGCGCCGCTTGTGGGTCAGAATCCGGCGAGGTCACGCAGTCGGCCGATGCCGAGGCCACCACAAATACGTCGGCTCCGGTCGATGACGATGCCAACGACGAAGATGCCAACGACGAAGCTGATGACGACGGAACAGTCGACGACATCGACCCTGGTGACGCGGATGGCGACGACGAAAACGGTTCCGCGGAACCGTCGGATGAATCCGATGACCCGGTAGCACCCGAAGAGCCCGTTGCGGCCGAGCCCGTCGTGTACGCCGATGACTTCTCGCAATCGATCATGCCGATCCTCGCCAACAACTGCGCCTCATGCCACAACCCCAACGGTCCCGGATCCAGCCACTGGCTGCTCGCGACTGCCCAAGACGTGGTCGACACTGCGCAAGTGCTGCCCGCATTCGTCACCTCCGGGTACATGCCGCCTTGGCCAGCCAGCGACCTAAGCGTGCCCTTCCACGACAATCGAAGCCTCTCGCAAGACCAAATCGACGCACTCGTGGCATGGTCAGCTACCGGCGACCTCGACATCGACCCCGCAACCCCAATCGAATCTCCCGACGGTGTCGTGGCACTTGGTGAGATCGACATGACCCTCGAACCGCTCGAGCCCTATGACGGCTCGCCGGCGCTGCTCGATGACTATCGCTGCCTTATCTACGATCCCGAGCTCACCGAACCAACCTGGCTCAACGGCTTCAAATTCGTACCCGATCAAACCGCCGTCGTTCACCACGCCATTGGCAACATCGTCCCGGCCGAAGCTCGCGGGCTCGCCGACGCTGCGGCCGAAGCCGACACCACCGGCGGCGGCTGGACCTGCTTCGGTGGCATCGGTATTCCCGCCGACGACGACATCTTCATTGCGTGGGCGCCCGGCCAAGACCCCACCCAGTACCCGGAAAAATCGGGCTTGCTCATGGAACCCGGCGACTTCATCGTTATCCAGATCCACTACCACTACGAGGAAGACGCACCAGCCGACGCATCGAGCGTCGAGCTCGACTTCCTCTCGCCCGATGACGTCGCCGACGGTGCGAGCCAGATTCGTATTGCCGAATACGTCGCTCCCGCCGAGATTCCCTGCAGCGCTGACGAAACCGGTCCGCTCTGCGACCGGGCAACCGCCATGGAACGCGCCATTGGCCTGTACGGGCGTCAAGGCGTGCAGGCCGACGGCTTCAACGCACTTTGTGGTGTGACCCCCGACGACTTTGCCGCCATGACCACAGGTATCGCCACCGGAAGCTGCGAACTTCCGTTCTACGAGTTCGGCGAGATCGTTTCGGTGTTCGGCCACATGCACGAAATCGGCACCAAGTTCCGAATGACCCTTAACCCTGGGCGGGCCGATGAGCAGGTGCTGCTCGATATTCCCGAGTGGGACTTCGACTGGCAGTACAACTACGAGCCCATCGAGAACATCATTGTTCGGCCCGGCGACAGCGTCCTGATCGAATGCGAGTGGGATCGCTCGCTCATCAAAGACGGTGAGGAACCCCGCTACATCTTCTGGTCCGATGGCACCAACGATGAGATGTGCTTCTCGTCGGTCGTCACCCGCGATCTCTAGTCGACCCTCTGATTGATGATTTGAAATCTGAGGTACACAATGGCAGCAACCGGAAGAGGATCGGGTAACGGTGCTGACGCATGTTGGGTCGATGATCGGTCTGGCTGCGTTTCTCTCGGCATTCAACTAGTAGCGGCGGTTGCAACAAACTGCCAGTTGATGTAGCAATAGTTCCTCTACTGCATCTCTGAGGAACTCCATGCCTGGCTACGGACAGATCGATTACGAGTACGGCGCAAAGCTTGCCACTACCGACCCCGAGCACGACGGGCCGGTGTGGATGGTCAACCTCATGCGCTACAAGGAGCAAGCGGTCTACACCGACGGGCGCGAAACCACGCTCACCGGGCGCGACGCCGACGACGCCTACACACCTCTAGGACCGCTTGCGGCGGTCGGCGCCGAACTTGTGTTTGTGGCCGACGTCGAAGATCAGCTCCTAGGCGAGGGCCCCAAGTGGGACCGCATCGCTGTTGTTCGTTACCCCACCCGGGCCTCGTTTTTGGCCATGCAGGAGCGGGACGACTTCAAAGAAGCGCACAACCACAAGGAAGCGGGCATGGCCGAGACCATCGTCATCGGCAGCCTGCCGCTTGCGGTTCCCGAAGCCGAGGATCCTGTCGATTGGGCCGACGTTCCACATCCGCCCACCGACGACGACGGGGCGTACACCATGCTCCACGTCATCCGGTTCAACGACGAGGACGGTGCAACCACTACCCCCGACCACATGGAGGAGTATCAGCAGGTCGCCGGGTCGGTTGCGGTTCCAAATGGCGTTCGCATCGACGGTTGGTTCTCGGCCGAGGGAACCATCCTTGGCGACGGTCGCTCCTGGCACCAGGTGCGGTTCAACACCTTCCCAAGCCGCAGAGCTTTCGAAGCCGTAGCGTTCGACCCCGACCGACTCGCCGCCCAAGCCGACCATCGCGAAACTGCAATCGCCGACACCTACGCACTCGGATTGCGGCCAAGCATCAACCGACTCTTCGAGTCGGTTGCGAACGCAGAGTAACCAGGTCTACGGCAGCGCCACTGGTTGCGTAACCAACCACATCGTGTCGTCACCAGGGTTGGCACTGTGGGCAGTTTCTGCCGACGAAAAGCGCCACACGCTGAAGTGGTTCCACTTGTCGTCGCTCACCATCGGAACATCGCCCACTAGGTCGACAACCCTTTGCGCATGCTCGAACATTACTGGCTCGTTTGAGAGGCAGACCGCCAACGCCTCGCCCTCGCCAAGCTCGATCGCAAACGGGTCATCGGCTGGACCTGCCGGATCGTGGAACGG